>DAOWJD010000026.1 GCA_030640565.1 Nanobdellota archaeon | reverse complement strand
TTTTAAACTTGTTTTAAGCAACGCTGACGTGTTTTTTTAAGTTTTCTGATGTCTGATAGCACCTATTTTTTTATCGAGGAGGGTTTTGAATCTATCTGGTATTCATTTTTTAATAGTGTGTGTATAGTTTTTTAGTGTGTGTATAGTTTTCATTTAATATCTTTTAATGGCATATATAAATATAATTCTGAATCATAATATTTATTAGGATTTTTATTTTCTAAAAAAATCTGTGGTGAAAAATCTTTATGATTTTTACTAACAAATGCTTTTATCTTAGAATATATAATCTCCAATTTAAAATAATCTCTATTAAAAGTTCCATCATAATTTTTCATAAACTTTTGAGAAAGAATATTAAGTTTATCATTAAATTTGCCATTAATAATATCAAATTCTTCCCAATACTTTGGATTAGTTTCTTCGTCTCCTTTTATTTCTGACCAAGTAAATAAATAATTAATATAACTCTTAAAAGTGTCTTTTATTAATTCTTTTATGAATTCTTCCCCCTGTTCATTTGAATAAAATTTATCCTTAATTTTTGAGAGAGTATGTTTTTTTGTTGATTCTTTTCCCATCAATTCCAAAGTTTTATTTTTAATAGAAAAAAATCCTTCATTTTCCTTTTTAATCTTCTCTTCAATTTTTTCTTTTTGATGTTTTATTGTGCTTATCTTTTCTTCATGATCTTTTTCTAATGATAATACTTTTTCTTTTAAAAGAGCATAATCACTTGATTTGTTTATCCATCCTTTTACTGCAGCTTGGCATATATTACTAATATTAACATCACTTTTCTTCATCTCATCAATTATCTCTAAACTTTCAGCATCAAAATAGATATTAATTCTCTCTCCTTTCATTTTTTCACCCCCACATTTAAAATTAAGTGTGTGTATGTGTGTATGTGTGTATAGTGATGTGTGTAGTGTGTATAGCGGTGTTCAGTATAGGTCTGGGGATTAAGTTTATTTGCCATTTTTCACATTTTGCCTCACAAATTTAATAGAATCCAGACTAATCAAAATCACAGCATCAAATTTATCCTTAAATTTTAAGGTATCTTCCGATATAGAAACAATTTTTCCATTGTAATGGAAGTTGTTTTTCAGAATTATTTTTATATCAATTCCTTCAAATTCTTCTAAATATTCTTTATTCATTTTGTAATCAAATCTTCAATCCGATTTATTTTTTTAGAAAAAGAGAATTATTTTTTTATCAACTTTCCAAATTCCTTCTTAGAAATTTTAGTAAATTTGGAAGGTTTATTTTCATGCTCAATTATAGTGTAGTCGCCCTTCTTATTTAGAATAGCCATTTTTCCCTTTGGAGCAATAGTCTTAACCATGTCCTCAAACATTTCCATCCGTTTTCTTATTAATCTCATTTCTTTTTTTAATGTTTTAATCCCCTCTTTCTCTTTTTCTGTCGGTTCTTCTATGTGATAAACTTTTTCAAGCAATTGCTCTCGGACATCATCCTTATTTAAGTGAGAATATCTTGAAGCCATTTCAATACTATGATCCATAAACTTCTCATAAATTTTTGGTGTGAGAACTTTCTGCAATTCAGTAGCTCGGGTATGCCTTAGAATGTAAGGAAATAAAGCTCTCCCTAAAACCTTTATTGAAAGTTTCCTGAATACCACACTGAAATAATTAACTGAAAAATGTTCTTTCCTATCTGTCTGTGAAGGAAAAATAAAATCATTTGGCTGCACATCAGGATAAGGATATTCTTGTTTAAATCTCCTTAAATGAATAATGCTCTCTTTGATTGGATTATTCCTCGCTGTTTTGTTCTTTGTAGAAATAAGTTGAATATCACCATTTTCCAAATCCAAGTCTTTCCATCTTGCTGTTAAAACTTCTTTTGGTCTTGCTCCACTTTCATAAAGAAGAATTATTAATGCTTTGAATTTTAGAGTTTCAACACCTCTTATAAGTTTTTCAAGTTCTCCTGGCTGCAAGATAGTGTTGGCATTTATTTTTTCAACATTCACATCTTTTCCGCACCTAATATCTTTCAGATTTCTAAATCTTAAACTCCAATCCTCATACTGCTCTTTTAGAAATCTCTTAAAATGCTTCTTGATGTCGTTTTTTGTTGCGTTTGCTAATTCGCTTTTATTTAAAACAGCCAAGAATTTCCTTAGTTTAGTTAAATCCCATTTATCATAAGAAACACCAGAAATATCTCTAATCATTAACAGCTGCCTCTCTACTATCCGAACCTTTTGTTCACAAGCACCACCATTAAGATAAATAACATAATCCCCTAATATCTTTTTTTCTTTTGAATTGAGTCTATCTTTGACAAGCATTAACTCTCCGTGCCGATGCTTTTCAATAGTTTCTTTCATAGAATACAAAGGGTTTATGCCTTTTTAAATATATAGGGGTAAAATATAACCCTGGGATAGATGTTTTAGGCAACAAATAGCAACCCAAAACCTCTATCCTGGGGAAAAAGAGGTGATGAATATTGAAAGACCCGCTAGTATATAAATCTTTCGTTCTTGTTACTCTTAAAAAATGACAGCCGATGATTATACTAAAGTAGTAATTTCTTTTTCAAAATTTAAAGATATTAGGCACTACAATAAATATTTAGAATGATTTTTAGGCACTACTTAAGTTTATTTTATCTGCATCAAATTTATAAAAACTAACTTCCTTTATGTTCAATGGATAAAGAGGTAGATAATCACTCAAAACAAGAGCAGATTCACAATATTTTATTCAATAGAGAGATTGGATGGCAGGAAATTATTTATGATTTGATTAATACAGAGCAGTTAGACCCATGGGATATTAATATTATAATTCTTACCGGTAGATTTCTTGAAAAAATTAATGAACTTGAGGAAGCAGATTTCTTTGTTTCAGGAAAGGTTCTTCTAGCTGCATCGCTTTTACTAAGAATTAAATCTGAAATTCTCTTAAATAAACACATAAAAGATATAGATGAGATTTTATTTGGAAAAAAAGAGGAAAAAGCACATGTTTTTGAGAGAATTGAACTTGATGAACCAATACCAGAATTAATTCCTAGAAGTCCTATGCCGAGATTCAAAAAAGTAACTCTTCAGGAGCTTATAGATTCCCTTGATAAAGCAATCTCAACAGAGAACAGAAGAATTAAAAAAGAAATAATAAATAAGAACGCCCTCAGAGAAACTGCTTTCTCCTTACCAAAAAAAGGATTTAGTATAAAAAGTAAAATAAAGAATATCCATGAAAACCTTATAAAACATTTTCAAGAGAACGAGAAAAAGAAAAGGGTTTCTTTTACAGATTTTATAGGCCATGATAAAGAGGAAAGAATAATTTCTTTCTCTTCGCTTCTCCATCTCGACCACCAGAAAAAAGTCTGGCTTGAGCAAGAAGAACACTTTGATGAATTTTATATTTGGATTAAAGAGATTTACTTTAAACACAACCCAGATCCGTTTGCAGATTTGAAAGAAGAAGTCGAGCAGAAAATTGAAGAGCTCGACTCTGAAAAGAAAAAGAGACTTGAAAAGATTAACAAAGATTTTGAAAATCCTCTGGGCAGTTTGTTTGATTAGAAAACTTTAAATACTATTAATTTTCAATAAATTTATGAATTTAATCTCAAAATACCTTTTAACAAATAGTAATGAAAGAAAAGTTCTTCGATTAGCAACACGAAAACTTAACCACAATCCTGAAGAAAGGGAATTTTTTATTTATAGATATGAACCCACAAATTCATTAATTTGGGAAATGAAACAAGGAGGGCGTTTCAATGATGAAATATGGGATTTTGCATTAGACGCTTCTTTAAAAGAATGTATTGCAGAAGCAGACAAGATTAAGGCAAGAAAACCAAATTATAAAAATATGGCCCATAATCTAGGTTTATTAGTTATTGATGGTACTATTGGTAGTCTTGTTACACTAACAGGTGCAATGGGTGGTGGTGTTCGTTGGACTCCTGCAGAACGTAAAAAACAATATTTTGAAATTTGATTAATGAAATTTAGAAACCAATCCTTTTTTCTTTGCTTTCTCTAGAACTATTTTTAAGCGTTTATTAGCATTTGCAAAAGTATGGAACTTGTAATTAGGTGTTGTTTTGTCTTTTGGACCAAATTTTTTCCAAAATTTGGGTTTAAGTGAAACTATTTTGTTTCTATCAAACTCCACTAATCGCAAATATTTATTATTTGGCTTGGTCTTTTTTAAAAAATTGTAATGACTCATAAGATCAATCGTTTCAGAAAAATAATCATCATTTATACCTAACATAAAATTTTGATTGTTATGCCCTTAATAAACATTTATGTTCTAAAAACCAATTTTCTTATCTATCCTATTCACTTATATAATTCTAATTACAACCAATCTTAAAAACTCTTTCTTCCTATATCCTCTATGAAAGTCGCTGTTCTTTTTTCAGGAGGGAAAGATTCATGTATGTCTGCATATCTTGCAAAAAAGCAAGGGCACGACATTATGTGTCTAATCACAATTGAATCTGAAAATCCAGAAAGTTATATGTTTCATACTCCTTCGATACAAAAGACAAAACATCAATCAGAAGTTATGAATCTCCCATTAATTGTCAAAAAAACAAAAGGAAAAAAAGAAAAAGAGCTTAAAGATCTTGAATCTGCAATTAAAATAGCGATTAATAAATATAATATTCAAGGTATTGTTGCAGGAGCTCTTCATTCTAATTATCAAAAATCAAGAATCGACACTATATGCAAAAAATTAAAATTAAAATCTCTAACACCACTCTGGAACAAAGATGCATTCGAATATTTAAATGAAATAATAGAAAACAACTTTCAGGTTATAATTACAGCGGTTTCGGCGTATCCTTTAAATGCTTCTTGGCTTGGGCGTGAAATTAATAAAGAATTTATTGAGAATATTCACGAGCTGTATGAAAAATACAAAGTACATCCTGCGGGAGAAGGTGGTGAATTTGAAACCTTTGTGCTTGATTGCCCCCTCTTTGAAAAACCACTTAAAGTTACCGGGGCAAGTTTCACAGGAGAAAAAAATTCCTGGGGCATGGAAGTTGAATTGGTATAAGATTACAAATCTTCTTTTTTCATCTTTTCAATTATTTTGCTTCTGTTATCTTCCTTGAATTTTATTCTTTTAAACTCTTCTTGGAATTCTTCAAAGTTATCTAAAACACTTTCTTTTATAACATCAATTTTTATATTTCCATATCTACAACCTATCCAACCTTTATTTTGTAATTGTTGATAATAATAAGAACCAATATATAACAAGTATGTGTTTTCTTTTATATCTCTACCTATTTTGCCTGAAGACTTTCTCTCTAATTTTTCTTTATCTATATTAATATCCAGAGAATATCTTTTTCTTATATCCTGAAAATCAAAAATCTCTCCTTTTAGAGAAATTTTATCTAATTGCCCTGCTTCAGTATCATTTAAGAAAACTTCAATATCCCCATCATTATTAATTATTGAAGCTAACATAAAAAAAAGATTATGAGATGATTTATATTAATTTATATGTTAAAATATCCTATATCTTAAAAACACTCTCCTTCCTTGTTTTCATATCCTTGACTTTAAACTTTTTTGCCTTTACTTCTTTACTTCCCACAAAAACAACTTTCTGAAAATCATATGAATCAGCATATTCAAGGGCTTTTGAAGGTTTTCCGTAATAAATGCTTGCAACTTGATTTTTTTTCCGAAGTTTCTGTACAATCTCAACAGCTTCTTTATCTTGGTTTAGTGAGACAATTAAAAAATCACTAGCAGGCATTTTTATTTTTGCAGCTTTTGTCAATCTAGCTAATCCAATAGACCAACCTGTTGCTTGAATTCCGTTAATAAGATATGTTCCTCCGCCACAAATCGATCCTTTTTCTCCCTCTGATTTAAATTCAAACACACTCCCAACATAATAACTAAGACCTCTTGCAAGAGAAGGCTGAAAAATCACTTTTATCCCAAAATCTTTGCAATATTTTTTTAGTTCTTTTATTTCGTTATAAGAAGAATATTTTTCAAAATATTTTTCTGGTTTCTTTAATATATCTACTATTTTTTCTGCTTTGAATTTTTTCAAATTCGTTTTAACCTCTTTTTCATCTAATTTATCAAGTTTATCTATCTCCCTTATAACTTGTTCCCGGTCTTTTTCTTTTATTTTTTCTTTTTCTAAAATCTCGTTTAAAAGTTTACGGTTATTGATAACTATCGTCAATTTTACACCTAATTTCTTACTAAAGATATCATAACCTAGAGCAAGAACTTCTGCTTCATCTTTAATAGTCGACCCAATAACATCTACATCACATTGTGTAAGTTGTCTAAATCTATTTGCTGCAACAGGCTCATCACGGAAAACAGGCCCTATTTGATATCTTTTATATGGGAGTTTTCTTCCTTTAGCAATTCTTTTCAAGGGAAATGTTAGTTCATATCTTAATGCAAGTTTTCTCTTCCCTCTGTCTTGTAATTTAAATACATTAGAAACAGCCTCGTCATCAGGATTTTCTCCCCTTACAAATTCTTCATATTCTATAATAGGAGTTTCAGCTGGCTCAAACCCATAAAGCGCGAATTGCTTTTTTATAATATCAATTATTCTTGTTCTTTTTCTTGCATCCTTTCCAAGATAATCATTAAATCCTTTTACAGTATCTGTTTTCATTTTATAATATCCTTGAATAATTTATTTAACTTTCCTGCTTTAAAAGTAGAACCATCTTTATCAAAGTTTTTATCGAAGTAAGATTCAATAAAATTTTCAACTTTCTTATTTCTTGGACCAACTAGATTCTCAGATTTTCTCTTGTCTTTAACCACCTTCTCAAAAAAATCCTTAACATATTTTGGAAGTAGCTTTAGTATTTTCTTGTAATTTTTTGGTGGAGGAGTTTTGTATTTCTCTATCCAAGTCACACAGGCAACACTTCTTAATACATAAACATATTTCTTCAAATTAGCATTTTCTTTCTCATTATTTATATATTTATCAAAATTCTGTTTAGCCATCGAAACATAATGCTTTTTTAGAGAGTATTTACTAAAATTTTTAAGGAAAATCCTCTTTAATTTTCTTCTTAGGGGATTTTCAAGGTAGATTATATCACTACTCAACCATTCCCACACAGAAGGATTTGATTTGATCATCAATCTGAAAAACTTCCTTAAATCCCATAGAGTTATATCTAAATCACCCTTTTCCAGATCAATCTGTTCTTTAATTTCAGTAAATTTAAGGTAATCTTGTATAAATACTCCTCTAACATCATAATCGCTATCCTCACTTTCCCAACCCCAACCACGACTACCACTTTCTATCAAGAATAATACCTTAACTTTTTCTTCTTTTTCAATATCTCTTATAATCTTTACAAGCTCTTTTTTCATTTTAGTTTGAAAGGGTGGAAGGAATAAACCTTACACTTGTGTTCAGTTCCCTCATTAATTTAAGCATAGAAGCAAAGCTATTAAAATCTTTAGATGTGCCGACACTGACTGATTTTAATTGTCATATTTGGATTAATGAAAGTTGGTTTTTAAAGTTATCAATCCATTGCAGGCATCCCATCCATATCAAAATATCTTCCACCCTTCCAATAACCAGGACCAATTATACCATTTCCTTCAAAAGAAGAGCTAGCGCTTTTTCTTTCTTCTGCTTCTTTATGGATTTTTATTAAATCAACTTTTCTTCCTGGAACTATCTCCCTTATAATCTCTTTTGGAGAGAATTCTTTTTCTATTATCGTATAAAATTGACCCCAAAACCCTATTTCTTTTATGCCCTTGTAAAGATACTTAGCTAAAACAAGTTCAGATAGAAGTTTTTTCATATGGTTTGAAGGTTCTTCTT
Organism: Nanobdellota archaeon; assembly: GCA_030640565.1. Taxonomy (GTDB): domain Archaea; phylum Nanobdellota; class Nanobdellia; order Pacearchaeales; family GW2011-AR1; genus ASMP01. Next base: position 5,896 of record DAOWJD010000026.1, on the reverse strand, counting down.
TAAATTTTTTTAAAGCAGAAAAATAATCTTTGTAAAGATCAAGTTTTAAGTCTCTTTCTCCACTTCCCAAATAATTCTCAATATTTCTCTTTCCTATAATTATGTCATTTTTAAGCTCCCGTTCTTTATACTCATTAGTTCCTCCAATTCGGTAATGAGAAGGCTTATATCCTTGTCGGTTAGACCAAGATAAATAGATTTCTTTTTCTTTTCTATCCTTTACATATCCTTCTGTAGGAAAATATAGGGTTTTTAATTTTCTTCTTTTTTTTGTCCCCCACTCCCATTTAAATTTAGTTATTAATTTTATGTTTCCCTTTTTTTTGATTTGGCCAAAATAAGGATAATTTATATGGTTATTGAAGATTACTAATTCGTCTCTAGAACTATTGATAATATTATTTATTATATTATAATTTGTTTGAAAAATATCTTTTCTTTTTCCGTGATATTTAATAATTTTATTAATATAAGGTGTTATGTCTCCTACCATTGTAAAATTACATCAAAACAACTAATTTTAAAGATATGTGGGATACTCTTATACCATAAAACTTAAATAGCTTTTTTTACCTATTAAGGGCATGAAAATCAAAGAAATGGGAGATATCGGGCTTACTCAAGGAGAAATAAAAGTGTATTCTGCAATATTAAATATTGGAAGTTCTTCAATAAATATTATCCATGAAAAAACAGGACTAGAAAGAAGAGCTATTTATGACATAATAAATAAGTTAATTGAAAAGGGTTTAATTACATATACTTTAGAAAAAGGTAAAAGAACTTATCAACTTGCTCCTCCTAAACGTCTTCAAGAAGAAGTAGATAAAAGGATAAACAAACTAAAGGAATTTGAGAAAATAATTCCCAAAATAACAGAGATATATAAAACAAATAAACCAAAAACTAACATTGAAGTTTTTAGGGGAAAAGAATCAATTAAATCTGTTTTTGAAGACATGCTAAATCACAAAAATGTTTATAGTATAAGTGGAGGTTGGAATATTGTAAGGGAATTTCCTTATTATTGGCCACAATATGACAAAAGAAGAATAAAAGCTAAGAGCATTTGGCATAATCTTGTAAGGCATGAATGGAAAGGAAAAGAACAACCAACAACTAAATTTGTTAAATTTAAATTTCTCCCAGAAGAATTTAGTGGAAACCCTATTGTTATTTTAATATATGGAAATAAAGTGGCTAATGTTTCTTGGGGAGAAGAATATTTTGTATTCGTGTTAGAAAGTAAGGCAATTGCAGAGAATTATAAAAAATATTTTAAATACCTCTGGGACAAGGTAGCTAAAGAATAATTTTATTAAATAAAAAGGGTGGAAGGAGGGAATCGGACCCTCTTCTCACGGACCACAACCATGCGTACTACCAATATACTACATCCACCATAATTTAATTCAGGAAAGAGCAATATAAAAAGATTAGCAAAGCTAAAGAAATCGTTTCTAATGATGCCGATAAGTTCGGATCGTTTTCATAAAATCATTAAATAAAAAGGGTTTTTAAGATTAACTATCAAAGTTCAAACTACAAAATTAAAAAAAATTAAAAAAATAAATTAAAAACTATGGGAATTTGTTTGTGCGCAAGGCACTTCAGTTCCAGAAGCGTCTATGAAAAAAGCAGTGTATTCTAATTTGTTCGCATTGGTAACTCCTTCAAATTCTTCTGTTTCTGTTGCAAGTACTCCCAAAACCAAGAATCCTTCAAGAACCCCACTATTATCTGTTTCATTAAACAAAGTTATTTTAACTCCACCAATTTCTTCTCCGCCAGCAGCTCTTTTCAAAGTAACAGAATAATTTCCAGCTTCACCTACAACTGGTACAACACTCACAGCTTCTAAACTAACATCTAGACATTTAGTAGTTATGCTAATCTGCTCTGATCCTTCCTGGATAACATTCCTTACAACTACCCAGATAATACCCACTGCCACTAAAACTAAAAGGATAATTATCAAAGTAGCCACAATAGCCGATAAACCTCTTTTGTTTTCCATTGTCCTCCTCATTTTAAATATTAATCTAATCAAACAACTTTGATTTAAAAATGTTTTGTTCTTGTTTTTAATTTTTATTAAAAGAATTTAAAAGTTTAAAAAATTCTTCTTTGTCAATAACTTTGTCTGCTTCAGAAAAACCAATTTGCTCTGCGAATTTCCAGAAGGCAGAAGGTTTGTATCCTTGTTTTTTTAATGATGCTATTGTTGGTAATTTTACATCATCCCACCCAGAATATGTGCCTTTCTCTATTTCTTCTTTTATTTTTGTTGTTGAAAGCTCAAAATCTTTAAACTTAGTTCTCCCTAAAAATGCTGTCCATGGAAATTTTTTCCCAAGAACCTTATAAATTTTTTTCTGTCTTTCTGCATTGTCTCTATGGTCTTTTCCCCTTATAATATGGGTCATTTTCATTTCAATATCATCAACAGCAACAGAAAAATTCATCAAAGGCCAGACCCTATACTTGTTTCCTTGTTTTACATGTTTTGTCAAGTTAATTCTTGCCATAGGAAAATCTCTCATTGCAGGATTTTTATCTTTCATTCCTGATTTAAATCTTAATACAGCTTCCCCTTCTTTAAATTTCCCAAGCATATTCTGCCATCTTACTAAATTACCTTTAATATCAATTTTTCTGCAACCACAGTTTTTTTTAGCTTCTACAAATTTCTTGAATTTTTCTGTAGAGCAAGTGCAGACATAAGCTGCATTTTTTTTAATGAGTTTTTTAGCGTATTTATAATAAAGAGCCATTCTATTAGATTGAATTACAATCTTAGCAGTATTATCAAAAAGCCAGGAAGATTCTTTTTTAATCATGTCATAAGCTTCAGGATAAATATTCTCTGGATTAGTATCTTCTATTCTCATATAAAATTTTCCCCCATATTCTCTTACAAATAAAAAAGAGAGAGAAGCTGTTAGTGCATGTCCTATATGAAATGGGCCTGAAGCAGAAGGAGCAAACCTCATGATGACTTTTCCTTTTTTCGCATCAGGCAATTCAGGAAGTCCTTCACGTGCTTTTCTCACGCTTATAATTTTTACAAGTTTTTTAAATTCTTTTTTCTGCTCTTCAGGAGAAAGTTCATTTACTTTTGAAACAATTTCATTTATTTGTTTTGAATATTTTTTCACGTCGCTCCTTTTTAATCCATCATTAAACAAGGCAGAAATTACAGCGCCAATTCTTGCTTCACCTTCATAACTAATCGCGTTTTTCAGTGCATAAGCACGTGCCTTTTTTTCTAGGTTTTTCATTTTAATCTCATCCTTAAGAGTAATGGTTTAAATCCTAATTTTTTGTGAAGTTTAATAGAGGGGGTATTTTTTGTATAAGAACTAGATTCAATATATTTTAATTTATGTTTTTTAAGCCATTTAATCATATCCTTCATTATCTTTTCACCAACCCCTGATTTTCTATATTTTCTATCAATATAAACACTTTCTGTTATTCCTGTATCTTTGTTTTTTATCCATGCTTGCCCAAAACCAATTATTTCTTTTTTATCTTCAGCAACAATCCAATAATGTTTTTTACTTTTCATATACTTTCTAAATCCTTGCCTTCGCGAGTTTTGATATTTGTCTAAACTCTTTTTCTTTTCTTTGATTGGAACATTAGGAAATTGCAACTTACCTTCATCAATATTCCCTTCAACATAAAGCTTATCAATTGCAAGAAGATCCCCTTCTTTTGCTTTACGATTTTTCATACCTTCAAAAAGGAAAAACCATTAATAAATCTTAATATTATAGCTATTTTTCTGTTTTTAGGAAAATTTAAATAAAGATTTATATAACAAAGATTATGATACAAAATTATTTCATTTATATAATACTAACTGCTTGGATAATAGCTGTAATTGTAAAGATATTTTCTACTAGTTTAACATTAAAAAAATTTAGTTTAAAATATATTTTTAAAAATGGAGGTATGCCCAGCATCCATACAACTACTATTTCTGTTGTTACAATAGGCATCTTAATTGTTCAGGGTCTCTCAGAATTATTTTTCTTAGCACTAGCTATATCTATTATAATAAGTGTAGATGCTATAGGAATGAAGAGGAATATAGAATTACAGGGAAAAGAATTAAATAAGTTGTTAAAGAAACCAATAAACATAATACAAGGGCATACTATCTTTGACGTATTAATAGGATTAGTAATAGGGGTTGGCTCTGCCCTAGTATATGGTTTTATTATGGGATTTTTAAGTTTTTAATCAGTCAATTCTAATATTAGACTTCTTTTCCAAAATCTCAATTCTCTGTTGTAAGTGATAAATCTGGTTTGAAAGGTCTTCAAGTTTGTTTGTTATTTCAAGAATTCTTTTTGCAAGCCTTTTTCTTTTTTCAGTAGAAGAGTTTGAAAGATCAATTACTTCTGAGCTACTTCCTGACGAATCAGAAGTTGAATCAAAAAATGCAATGGGATCTGATGATGAATCATTAGTAAATTCAGGCGAAGCTATTTGCTCTTCTTTTTCTTTTTGTTTTCTAAATCTTTCTCCAAGATCAACCACATCCTTTCCTTTTTTACCAAATTTAAATAAACCCATATTTAATCAAAGAAAGGTTTATTTTTAAATTTAGTTATGATGGATTATCAAATATAAATTCTCTATCAAAAATGTTTCTAAAGAAAGATTTTTTAAACATCTAATCTTTTATTTCTACATGACAGCAACAATTGGACAGCTCATAGGAAAAATTAATCCAAAACTTTATGCAGACAAAGGAGCAAAATTATTAAAGAAATATGGTTCTATTGGGGCTATTCCTGCTGAGGAAGTTGAAGAAAAATCAACGTCAGAGCACGCCCTTTTTTATGATTCCAGTTCAGAAACTCTAGAGCCTGTTTATTTTTTCATTTTGGATTTAATGAATGATCTTGATTTAGAGACAGAAAAATTAATTGATAATTTTTCCTCATCTCCTGGTTCAGGACATTTTTCTGAATTAGGAACAAGAGCAACAGTAATGCAGCAGCAGGGAACAAAGATTCTTGCAGATGTAAACACTGTCTTAAGAAGTGTATTAAATATTATTTATGATTTAAAAGAATTCAGAGTAAGACTCCAGCAATATGATGATTTAGAAACAGATCAAAAAGAATCAGCTATTCTCGCATTAAAACAAGTATGGATGGACAAGGCTGATATAACTAAGGGAAACTCAAGCATAAAAGCAATGGCTCTTGGACAAACTGGATTTCAAACACTTATAGATGCCTTCCTTTTTGTTAAAAACGTTCATGATGTTAATAAAGCTGATTTAAACGAAAGAGTTAAAAGAATTTTAAGAGCACGAATACTTGAGTTTAATACCTGGCTTGAGCATTCTGGGAAAGAATTAAGAAAAAGATACCAACTTGAAAAAACCTATTTAAAGACACAGGTTAATACCTTAAAACTTTATTCAAGATGGGCAAAACCTTACCTTAAGGCAGCAAATGATTTAGAGATGAAAGAAATGGGAAGAGAACCTGCCCTGGTTAAAGCATTTAATACCATTATTCTTGAATTAGCTTTGCTGGGAAAAAAGAAAATTGATGCAAAAGAAGAAGCAATTTCAGGAAATCTTCCAAAGCATTTTGAAAAAATTAAAGTAAAGAATTATTACAGTTGTGTTCTTGTTAATTTTAAATTCCGTGGAATTCCACAAAAAATGCCTCAGACAGCACATTATGTTTTTGGAGGAAGAGCAGAGGTTTCTTTTAAAGCCTATGTGTTGAATGAAGATGAGATAGAAAAACTTGATGAAGAACTTGAAGATTCTGACATTGGCGATGTTCTTAAATTAATAGAGGGTACAACATCTGAAAGTCTTGGTCAAATTCAGGAAGAGATTAACTTTTTCCTTAAAGAA
>DAOWJD010000059.1 GCA_030640565.1 Nanobdellota archaeon | reverse complement strand
GATTTGCAGTTGTGGGCTATAGAACCCCCTTTTCCAATAAAAAGCAGACTTTATAGGTGTGATAAAGAATTAGTACTTGAACCCTTGAAAGAAATGCTTGAAGTCTCTGAAGTATTCGGTCTTTTAGTTATGGACAGAAAAGAAGCAACTATAGGACTTCTTGAAGGAAAAAATATAGAAGTTCTTCAAAAAATGACTTCTGGAGTTCCAAGCAAGGTTAGGGCTGGAGGTCAGAGCGCTGCTCGTTTTCACAGAATTACAGAAGGTCTTACAAAAAATTTTTACAAAAGAATTGCAGATGAAATGAAAAGTATATTTTTTAATATGCCCAAGTTGAAAGGAATTATCATTGGAGGGCCTGTGCCTACAAAAGATGAGTTTTTAGACGCAGAATATATGACTGCACAGCTTAGAGAAAAGATTATTGGAAAAGTTGATGTAGGAGATTCTTCAGAATCAGGACTTAATGAACTTGTTGAAAAATCACAAAACCTTTTAAGAGATCATGAGATAACTTTAGAAAAAAAAGACATTGAAAAGTTTTTTAAGAATCTTGGAGAAAATCCAGAAAAGGCTTTTCTTGGAGAAGAAAACAATAGAAGGGCTTTGGAGGCAGGAGCTGTAGAAATTTTATATCTATCAAACAAACTTGCAAAATTACTTATAAAAGAACTGACAAAAATGGCACAAAATATAGGTTCTGAAGTTAAAATGATATCAACAGAAACCACTGAAGGAGAGCAGTTTTACAATATGGGTGGAATTGGTTCTATTTTGAGGTTTAAGATATAATTTGTTTAGGCTGCTTGTGGTTGGTATTTTTCCACTCTTTTAGAAACAGCTTGTAAATATTTTTCTACTTTTCTTTTTGTAGTTACACAAAATCCTGAGCTAAAGGGGAATGTACTAATCCTAAATTTTGGACTGTACAAGGGATTCATCTCGATTTCTGCAAAGGGCAAAATACTTTTTATATGAATAATTCTACCAAATGGTTTTTTAACCTCTTTTACAGAGCCTAATTCATATTCAGTCTGGTATTTTTGGATAACTTTTGTTTTTAATCCCATATCATGGGCAGATGCGATAAGAATTTTCTCCAAATCCTTTTGCGGAATTGTCTTATTTAGATTAACAAGTCTTGACTTCATTGTAATACCTATTAAAGGATTTTAGATTATTTAAACATTATTGGGGTGATTTTGAGTTCAAAACCTTTAAAATCTCAATAGGCTTTTCTTTTTTATGAGTGAGCAAAAAGAAAAAGAAGATTTGAAAAAGATAGAAGCAATCTTGTTTATTTCAGGGAGATTTCTTAATATACAGGATTTAATATCTCTTTCTGATTTAAATCCAATCGTAATTAGAGATTTATTAGAGCAGCTTGAGCAGAGATATAATGATGCTGATTCTGCACTTCACATAGTTGAGAAAAACAATTTGTGGAAAATGGATGTTAAACAAGAGTATTCTTATTTGATTAACAAGTTAGCAACAGGAGCTTCAGAATTTTCAAAGGCAGAGCAGGAAACTCTTGCAATTATTGCTCTTAAACAACCGATAAAGCAATCAGTGATTGTAAAAATAAGGGGAAACAAGGCTTATGATCACATAAAGAAATTTTCTGGATTGGGATTGATAAAAAAGAAAAAAACAGGGCGTACTTATGAATTAAGTTTAAGCAGAGATTTTTATGACTATTTCAATGTATCAGAACAAACTTTATTAAGTAAGAATTCAGAAGAATAGAATGTTGAAAGAGGGCATAAGATAAAAATGGTGGAATTTGTTACCGGGTTTTACCTGGCTTTAATGTTTATGGCACTTTATATGATTTCTTTTTTTATCATCCTTACTGTAAAGAATAGAAAGAAATTTTTTTCTTATATAGAGCCTAAGAAAGAATATTTTATAACTATTTTAATTCCTGCATATAATGAACAAAATAATATAAAACAAACTATTAACCATGTTATGCAACTTGATTACCCAAAAGAAAAATTAGAAGTTATCGTCATAAATGATGGAAGTACTGATAAAACAAAAGAAATTGTTAAAAAATTATTAAAGAAATATTCAAATTTAAAATTACTTGATAAGAAAAACTCTGGAAAAGCAGACTCTTTGAATAAGGGTGTTAAAATGTCTAAAGGTGAGCTTTTAGCAGTAGTTGATTCAGATAGTTTTCCTTCTCCACCTTCTCTTAGAAAGTTAACAGGTTATTTTAATGAAGAAAATATGGGTGCAGTTACATCCTTTGTTACTGTGAGAAATAAGGACAAAAATCTTTTTGCAAAAATTCAATCAATTGAATATATGATTTTGGGATGGAATAGAAAGCTTTTGGATTTTATTGGTGCTGTTTATGTGACAAATGGTCCTTTAAGCCTTTATAGAAAAAAATATATTGTAAAAGTTGGGGGTTTTGATTCAAAAAGCATTACAGAAGATATAGATATAACTTGGAATATGTTGTATCATGGATTTGAAACAGCCATGTGTTTAGATGCTAAGGTTTCAACTATTGTTCCTCATAGATTTAAACTTTGGTTTAGGCAAAGAGTTCGTTGGGGAATAGGAGGAATGCAGGCAATACAAAAATATAAAGCGTCTTTTTTTAGAAAAGGAATTTTTGGGTTATTCATTATGCCTTTTATTACTCTTAGTATCGTTTTAAGTATAGTAGGATTTTTATTTTCAAGTTACCTTATCTTTAAAGCACTCTTTGGACGTATACTTATCACAGGATATGCTTCTTCTATTGGAGCCTCTGTTTTAAATATGCAAAATATAAATTTATATCCGTCTGTTATGGTATTTTATTTTATAATTTTATTTTTTGTTTCATCAATTTATTATAATTATATATTGCATAAGACAAAATATGATAAAAAAATTACTTTAAGAAGGCTTGTCAGTCTTTCTTTTTATACTATTATATTTCTTGGTTTTTATCCTTTGATTTGGTTTGCAGCAATTTATAGATTTGCAATAAAAGATTACGGGTGGTAAATCATTCATAAATTTTAAATATGCGCTTTTATTTTATTTATTATGAAGAAAAAGAGTAAACACGTATTTTGGCAAGCTTTAGTTATAGCATTGATTATATTCTGGAGTGGGATTTTAATAGGGATTTTTTTTGAGAATTCAAGAATTGAAAAGTTAGAAGATTTTTATTTTGGTGCAAAAACAGACATTTCTGATTTTGAATTATCTTCTGAAATTCTTTATGGAGGTAACTATAATTGTGCACTTATACAAGAACACAGTGTTTTATTAGCAGATAAGATTTATGTAGAAGCTCGTCTTCTTGAAAAATATGATGATTCAAATAAAATTACAAAGGATTTAATTGTCCTTCATAGAAGATATGATCTTTTAAGAACAATTTTGTGGAAAAACATAATTGAAAACAAAGAAAAATGTAATTCTGATTTAAATACAGTTGTTTATTTGTATAATTATGATAATCCTGATTTGAATACTAAAGCAATTCAAGAAGCTATGAGTAACTTTTTAATTGATTTAAAAGGTGAATATGGAGATGAAATTATTTTAATTCCAATTGCTGTAGATACAAATGTGGGGGCTCTCGATTTATTAAGAGAGCTTTATGAAGTAGAAAAGTCTCCTTCAATCTTTGTTAATGAGGAATTTAAGTTTGAAACTTTGGATTCTTTGGAGAACTTAAAAGGATTTTTAAAATAATAATTTTATAAAAAACTAAAATGGACTTATCGCTTGTTGTCCCAACTTACAACGAAAAAGAGAATATAGAAAAACTTCTTAATAAAATCTTTAAAGAGTTTAAAGAGCATAAAATTAGAGGGGAAGTAATTGTTGTTGATGATGGTTCTCCAGATAATACAGGAAATCTTGTTGAAAATCTGAGAAAGAAGCACAAGAATCTTAAAGTTATCCACAGGAAAGGAAAACTTGGACTTTCTTCTGCAGTTTTAGAGGGTTGGAGAATGGCAAAAAGTGAAATTTTAGGGGTTATGGATGCGGATTTAAGTCATCCCCCTAAAAAAATAAAAGAACTTTTTTGGGCAATAGAAAAAGGCGAGGCAGATTTTACAATAGGAAGCAGACATATCAAAGGAGGGAGAATAGAAGGTTGGAATTTGAAAAGAAAATTACTATCTAAAACTGCTACACTTTTAGCAAGAATTTATACTAATGTTAAAGATCCCATGACAGGCTTTTTTATGATAAAAAAAGAATGTATAAAAGATGTTAAACTAAATCCAAAAGGGTTTAAGATTTTGTTAGAAATAATCATGAAAGGAAAACACAAAAAAATAAAAGAGATTCCAATAATTTTCATTAATCGTGTTGAAGGAAAAAGCAAGGCTGGAATAAAAGAAATTTTTAGTTATCTCCAAAATTTAATGGAGTATCTACCTTATAAAAAAAATGTTATAAAAGAGTTCTTTAAATTTGCTTTTGTTGGCCTTATTGGAACAATTGTTAATTTAGTGATTCTCTATTCTTTTACAGAATTCTTAAAAATTTATTATATGATTTCTGCTGTTGCTGCTTTTGTTGTTGCTGCCACAAGTAATTTTATTTTAAATAAAATCTGGACTTTTAAAGAAGAAATGAAACACGAATTTTTAGGAAAATATATTAAATTTTTCTTTGTTAGTGTTGTAGCACTGATAATTAATCTTTTGTTTTTGTATCTCTTTACAGAATTTTTAGGAATTTATTACATAATCTCTCAAGTTTTGGCAATAGGAGTGGCTTTAATTATAAATTTTTTGGGTAATAAATTATGGACATTCAAAAAATAAAAAGAAATAAGGTTTTCTTATGTATTCTATTGTTAATTGTAGTCTCTTTGCTCCTCTATTTTAATCCTTTAACTTCAAAAACCCCTGTTGGATTAGATGCTTTAGGGCATTTAAGCAAAGTCTCATATATCAAAGAATTTGGAGCAACTTCTTGGGATATGTCTTGGTATAATGGAGCACCTTTTTTAAAATTTTATCCCCCTTTGTTTTATTATGTAACTTTTTTATTCTCAAATATTATTTTTGGGGCGAATTTTCTTGTTTTTTTAAGCATTTTATTCTCTTCTATCGGAATTTTTCTTCTTGTGAAGTATTATACTAAAGATATTCCTAGTTCATTAATTGCTTCCTTACTATTTTTATCAGTCATCAATGTTTCTTATTTTTTTATTGCAGTTGGCAATCATCCCTATGTTTTTTCTTTGTGGACAATTCCCTTTGCCTTGCTTTTTTTTGAAAAAAGTTTAGATAGAAAAAAGAACCTTCTTTTTTACTCTTTATTTTTCTTAATTGGATTTTTATCACATATTTTTATTGGTTTTTGTTTGATTTTATTGGTCTTTATAAGAATCTTAGTCTATTCAAGAGGGAATATTAAAAAAATATTAAGTTTATCTTTTTCATCATTGGTTATCCCTGTAGGATTAACAGCTTTTTGGTTTTTACCTTTTTTAACCCATTCTTCTAACTTTGTTGGTGGAGGAATTTTTCTCCCAAGCTTGGTTTCTTTGTTGGGAATTAAAAATACTTTTAAGTGGGGACTTGGTTTAGGTTCAATAGGTGTTGGTTTTGTCTTCTTTATATTCTTGTTATTTTTTGCTAAGAAAAATTTTAAAGATAGGAAGTATCGCTATATACTTTTTTCTTCAATTATCCTCTTTGCTCTTTTAATGGGGATACTTGGGCCTTATTATCCTCAAGGATTGGTTTCTATAAGGTTTATTACCCCTTTTTCAATTTTAATGTCTATTTTTATAGGGGTTTCCTTTAGTAAGTTAAAGATAAAAAAATATTATCTTTTAATTTTTGTTTTAGTGTTTATTTCTTTGTTTATTAACTATAATATAATCAATACAAATTATCAAGACCATAGTTATAGTTTAGCTGATCCAAAGTATGGACAATTTGCCCCAATTTATGAAGAATTTTATAAGGAAGATTTCCCTATTGAAAACAATTTCACAAATTACAGATTTGGAGCTGCAAGATTTCCTTTTTCAGAATCATTGACATTTGTTTTTCCAAGGATTAGTCAAACAAGTGGATACTATGATCAAGGAATTCTTTACGAAGACATTTTTTACAAAATGAAAAATGCGATATGGGAATTAGAACCAATAAATGAAACACTTTATTATCTAGATTGGTTTGGGATAAAATATTTTGAAGTAAGTGGAGGATATTTGGGAAATGAAGGAAAGTTTGATAATAATAATTTTGAAGAAGTTTTGGAAGGAAACCTTTCATATTATCCTTACAAAATTTATAAGTATGAAAAAGCAAACCCTCTTGTTTCTGTAATTAAAACTAATTTTATTTCTTTTGAAGAATTAGATGAAGAATTTATTGATAACCTTGCAACAGAAAATAAAAACACAGAAGTAATTGTCCCTTTTATTTCTAAGAATGAAATAAATATCTCAAACAACTATTCTGTTTTAGACTTTACTGTTAAAAGAGATAATCCTGATATTGTTGAAATAAACTTTGAAATGTTTACTGGTAAAGAAGGAATTCTTTTTAAGGAATTTTATCATCTTTCTTGGAAAGCTAAAGAACTTCCTTCTGAAAAAAATTTAGAAGTTTATCAAACGACCAATAATTTAATGTTGGCTTTACCAAGTGAAGGAACAGAAAAAGTAATGTTTTATCAATCAAAATCATTTTTAGATTATTTTGGGATTGTTATAAGTTTCTTATCTCTGGTTTTATTAATCTTTCTTCTTAAAAGAAACAGAAATTGATTCATCCTTTTTAACACATAAATATTAAAAAATCCCTTAAAACTAATTTTCTTATGGAATGTTCTGTTTGTGGAGTATCTAGAGAGAAAGCAAGGCTTTTAGATGCTATATCTTCAAAAGGAATTGTAAAACTTTGTGAATCTTGTTTTAAAAAAGAAGATATGCCTATTCTGAGAAGACCTACAACTTTTCAGCTTAAAGAGGCTGAGAAAAAACCTATTATCTATAAAAGACCCCTGCTTGAAGAAGTAGAAAAAACAGAAACCACTTTAAAAGACGTGATTGATAAAAATTATGAGGCAACTGTTTCTAAGGAAAAAAAACCCATGCCTGACCTTGTTGATAATTTTCATTGGATTATTATGAGAACAAGAAGACTAAAAAAACTAACTCAAGAACAATTAGCAAAAGAGATTTCAGAATCAATTGCAGCAATAAAAATGATAGAAGACGGAATTCTCCCAGAAGATGATTATCGGCTTGTGAATAAAATCGGGAGTTTTCTTGGAATAAATCTTATTAAAGGTGGTTTAAAAATTCCTGAGGTTAGTCCTGAGAAACCACCAGCAAGAATAATAAAATTTGATACACAAACAATGAAGGATTTAACAATATCTGATTTAAAGACCATGAAAGAGCAAACAGAGGAAATAAGTGAAAGTTTGGAAGAAAATCAAGAAACAGATTTGGAAGAAAACCAAGAGAAAGATTTGGAAGAAAATCAAGAAACAGATTTGGAAGAATGGAAAGTAGAAGAAGAATAACAACTTTTATAAATCAGAATAATGAATTCTTATTATGGAAATGAAGATTTTACGGTCGTCAAAGGATGAAATTGAGGTACAGGTTGAAAATCTTACAATAGCAGAACTTCTTAGAGTTTATTTTAATAAAGATCCCTCTGTTACTTTTGCTGCATGGAAGAGAGAACACCCTTCTGAAAAAACAATACTTAATGTAAAAGTAAAAGGGAAAACAGTGAAAAAAGCTTTTAATGACGCAATTGCAGCAATAACCAAGGATCTTGATAAGATTGAGAAGGATTTCTCAGCTATGAAGTGATTACAATAATCCTTATTCATATTCTACAACAAATAAAAGTTTAAATACAATTGTTTTTTATCTCTCCTCATGGGAGAAAGTAATCGACCACCAACAAGAAAAAAAATACTTCAAAATTTAAAAAGAGGGCAAGTGATTAGATACTCTTCAGGAGATTCTAGATACGATACCTATCTTATTGTAAGTCATGTCGAAGATGGAAAAGTATCAGGTCAGATGGGAACAACTCATGGAGTTAATTCTATCACTATAGATAATCTTCTTAAAAAAGAAGATTTAAGTCTTGCTTCATTTGATGAAATCTAAACTTGGATACAACAATCCTTATTAATTCTAACTTCTTTTTCTCTTAATGTATACTGAAAAAATCTCTGCAGGAAGTTTTGATTTGAATAAGTGGCTTTATGGAGGTTATGAAAAAGGAATTATAACAATGATTGCAGGTCCTCCTGCAAGTGGAAAAACAAATTTTGTTCTTTTAGCTTCATGTAGTCAGGCTAAAAAAGGAAACAAAGTTATTTTTATAGATACAGAAGCTGGTTTTTCTCCTGAAAGAATCAGGCAAATTGTTGGAGAAGAGTATAAAAAAATTCTAAAAAACATTTTGCTTTTAAATCCAACAAATTTTAATGAGCAGAAAAAGGTTTTTGTGAAACTTTTAGAGGAGATAAAAAAAGAAAATGTTGGATTAATAGTTGTTGATGGTATGGCTATGCTTTATAGACTTGAACTTGGTGACGCAATTAACATGAAGGATGAAAGTCAAATTAGAGAAGTTAATAGAGAGGTTGCAAAGCAGATGAGGATGCTTGCAGAAATCTCTAGAAAACAGAACATTCCTAT
>DAOWJD010000027.1 GCA_030640565.1 Nanobdellota archaeon | reverse complement strand
GGAAATATACCTATAGGAAACACAGCTCATTTTGGAGGACTTATCGTTGGGGTAGCTTATGGATTATATTTAAAAAAGAAATACAAGAAAAAAACAAGATATATTAGTAAACATTTTAGTTAGAAGACTTTTAAAAATGGCAAAGAAAAAAACAAAGAATTTTTTTACAGAAAATTATAGAAAAAGTTGGGAATATATTAAAGAATCTAGAAATTTTATTTATACTATTCTGATTATTTTCCTTTTGTTCGTCCTTATTGGTGCTTTTATTCCTGTTTCAGAATCTCTTGAGAAACAAATTTTTGATTTTATTGAGGGATTGTTGAGAAAAACAGCAGGAATGTCTCAAGGAGAACTAATAAATTTTATTTTTTTAAATAACATCCAAAGTAGTTTTTTTGGAATGATCTTTGGAGTTGTCTTAGGAATTTTTTCAGTGATAACTTCTGTTTTAAATGGATATCTTCTCGGATTTGTTTCTTCAAAAGCAGTTTATGGAGAGGGGATTTTTGTTTTGTGGAAACTTCTTCCCCACGGAATTTTTGAATTGCCTGCGTTATTCCTCTCATTAGGACTTGGCTTAAAATTAGGTTTTCCTTTTATCTATAAATATTTTGAATATTATTGGAAAGGAAAAAATATTTTCGCTTTACTGGTTGGAATCTTCTTTATGTTACCTGCGATAATCCTAACCTTTATATTTAATAAAAACTTGAGAAAATATCAGCTTAAAGATTTTCTTTTCAAAGTTAATAATTCTGTTAGAGTATTTATTTTTGTCATAGTCCCTTTTTTACTAATTGCAGCGATTATAGAAGGAAGCCTTATCTTTCTTTTTAAGTAAAGCTTTGCTTATTATAAAGAAAGGATTAAAAAGTTTTATTCTATCCTATAATCATGGGTGTTGAGAGGATAACTTTAATTGAAGATATAAATCAAATCAGGGATCTTGCAAGGAGGACAAAAAGATTACTCCCGTCCGGAACTTATAAGAGGAAATATTTTGACGAGAAAATGTGTGAAAAGTTTGAAGAACACAGAAAGGTAAATCCTGTTGTTGAAGATGTAATACAAGGGAAAGGAGACACCACTTTTCTTAAAGAAGTTAGTATTTATACTAAACCAAGAGGTAAAATCTACTATCCACATTTAGAAAGAATTGATTCTGATAGGTTGAAACATACAGAAATGTGTGTCGAGGATTTTTATGAAAATAATCATATAAATATCATAGGGAATCCTGTTAGCATGACTATAACAAGTGGGGGTGTTGTATACGGAACAATGGAGACTGGTCGTGTAGCGATAGGAAAAGGTATAGGTAAAAAGATAACTAGAAGGAGTTTTCTAAAAGTTTCAATGATTTCAGTAGGAGTTTCTGCATTTGTTGGTGGGATGTTTGGTTGGAAATCTTCTTATATTAAAGAGAAAAATTATGAAAGAGCAGAACACAACGCAAAGATATTGGATTATTTAAAGAATCGACTATATTCTGTTAGAACTACACAGATATTATGACATAGAATTTTAAATTTTAAGTAAGTTAACTTTATATACTTTAATTTTTTATTAATTGTATTAAAACAGATAATCAAAAGGAGGTTGAAATGGCAAATAATTCAAAAGTATTGATTTTAATTGGTGGAGTTGTAGCAATAGTAGGTCAATTTTGGGGAGCTGACTTTTACTTACCATTGATTGGTGGAGCTATTGCAGTAATAGGTGGTTTACTGCTTAAAAAATAATTTTTTATTTTTTTAGAAATTTTTCCTTTGAATTTGTTTTCTTTAGAAGAAAGGGGTAGTAAGCTTATTCTCTTAAGTCATTTATTCCTAAGACAATTAGCAAGAAGGCTATTAAAACAACAAACCAGAAAATTCCTCCTTTAAGAAAGATCCATGCAGCATGTAAAAAATTTAGGTCTTTACCAAATATTGCCCAAGAATATGCAGATGAGGCCCACCCTACTAAAATTATTCCTATAAGAAGAACTAATCCTAAAAGTAGTTCAAGCCATTTGTTCATAAATTTATTATGAACTTTTCATTTAAAAAGATTTTTGTGATGTAATACTTGCTTTAATATGATAACTTTATAAATATCCTATTTTTTTATTTTATATGGATAAAAACGCAGAAATTATTGAAAGTCTAGCTATCCCAATTTATAGTTCTTAATATTTTTAAATAAATTAAATCTCATGTGTTTTTTATAACTAATAATTTAAACAATTAAAAAATGGAAAAAATAAAACCTGTAAAAATAAAAAAAGAAATGAAAGTTTCTGAATTAGTTGGGGGGATGAAAGAAGCTGGTTTTGGAGCAAGAAAGATAGGGAAGGCTTCTGAAATAATGAAAAAAATGTTTTCTGATGAGGAATGCAAGGTTTTTTTAGGTGTTGCAGGAGCAATGGTGCCTGCAGGAATGAAAGAAATTATTATAGATATGATTAAAGAAGGAAAAATCAATGTTTTTGTAACTACAGGGGCGAACCTAACTCATGATCTTATAGAGGCCTTAGGAGAATCTCATTATCATTGTGACCATTGGGATGACAAAGAGTTTCATGATAAAGGATTTGATAGGATGTATAATGTTTTTATGAAGAATTCTGTTTATGAGAAGATTGAGAAATTTTTTGAAAAAAATTGGGAGAAATTCCAAGATTCAAAAAATATAACTGGTTTTTTGAAAAAGATTGGAGAACTTCTTCCAGAAGGAAACAATAGTATTTTAAGAACATGTTATGAAAAAAAGATTCCCATATTTTGTCCAGGAATTTCAGATTGTGGGATAGGACTTATGATTTGGGGAAGACTTGCTTCTGGGAAGAGCCTTAGTATAGATGCTTTTGATGATATGAAAGAAATTATTGATATTGCTTGGAGTTCAAAAAAGAATGGGGTTATTTACGTTACTGGTGGAGTTCCAAAAAATTTTATTCAACAAAGCCTACAATTTTCTAAAGGGGCTGATTATGGAATTCAAATAACTACAGACAGGCCTGAGACAGGAAATAGTTCTGGAGCTCCTCTTGAAGAAGGAATTTCCTGGGGAAAAATGAAAAAAGATGTAGAATACATAGATATTTTTTGTGATGCAACAATTGCTCTCCCATTACTTTTGGCTTCTGTTAAAGATTAACTGATTTCTAAAATATTCATTTCTGAATGTTTAAATACCTTTATTGATTAATTTTGACTTATGTTGACTAAGAAACAAATAAAAGAGATTAAAGAGCATTTGAATAAGGCTCAAAATCCTGTTTTCTTTTTTGATAATGATCAGGATGGTCTTTGTTCTTTTCTTTTGCTTCAAAGATATTTGGGAAGAGGCAAAGGAGTAGCTATAAAATCTTTTCCAGGATTAACTAAAGATTATTTCAGAAAAGTTAATGAACTTAAAGCAGATTATATCTTTATTCTGGATAAGGCTGTTGTTTTAGAAGAATTTTTTAAAGAGGTAGAAAAAACAAACATACCTGTTGTATGGATAGATCACCATATTACTAATGAACCTATTCCTGATTTTGTCAATTATTATAATCCCCTTCTAAACAAGTCAAAAAGTGAAGAGCCAGTGACAGCTCTTTGTTATCAAGTAACAAATAAAAAAGATGATTTATGGATAGCTGTTGTAGGATGTATTTCTGACAAATTTCTTCCTGAATTTTACAATGAATTTGAAAAAAAATATCCTGATCTCTCGATAAAATCAAAAAAAATCCTGGATATTTACTATAAATCTCAGATAGGAAAAATTTCTAAAATTCTTAGTTTTGGTCTTAAAGATAGAACAACAAATGTGGTAAATATGATGAGATTTTTAATAAAAGTTAAAACCCCTTATGAAGTTTTGCAAGAAAATAGTAAAAATTATGCTATGCATAGTAGATTTAAACAAGTAGAATCAACATATCAAAAATTTCTTAAGAAAGCAATCTCTATAGGAAAAAAACAAGGCAAAATGGTTTTTTTTCAATATGGGGGAGATTTAAGCATAAGTGGAGACTTGGCAAATGAATTGAGTTATTCTTTCCCTGATAAATTAATTGTTGTTGCATATCTTAAAGGAATAAAAACAAATATTTCTATAAGAGGAAAAAAATCTAGAGACCTTCTTTTAGAAGCAATTAAAGATCTTGAAGAAGTCTCAGGCGGAGGACATGAAGAAGCTGTTGGAGGGCAGATTCGATCTGAAGATATAGAGAAATTTAGAGAAAATCTGGAGAAGCTTGTTAAGTAATTATTTTGCTGTTTTCCACATTTCTTCAAAGAATTTTTTATAAGATTCATAAACATCTTTTGAAATAGTTTCTATTGCAATTAATTTTTCAGTGTAAAGAAAATTGACAATTCTATTATCATAAATCAAAACAAAAGAGTTCGTCTTAATATTACTGAATTTGAAATTCATATACTTGAATCCTTTTGCAACTTTTCTAACTTCTTTTTCAACATCTTTATTGAATATAATTTTGACTTTTATGCCTTGTTTATCTCTTTGTTTGTGGAAGTTAGTTAGCATTAGATTAGTATTTTTATCTGCTTTATCCCCAATCTGTCTTGCTCCAAAAACATAGTAAGTATCACCTTTTCGCATCACTCTTAATAATCTATCATAAATTCCTTTGAATCCTTTATAGTTTTCATATATATTTGTTTGTATTCTTTCTTCACTAGTTTTTTGAATTGCTTTTAATTCTGGAAGTATTGTTTCCAGTTGTTTTTTTCTGTTATCTACTAATTGGATTAATTGTTCAGGAGATGCTGCTTGAAAATGTTTTTTATTTGCTATTATGCTGTAACTGGCTAGACCTTTTTTGATAAGATTATCTAAACAATAATACAATGCTGAGACTTGTATTCCTGTTTCTGATATAAGTTTCCAAGAAGTGGTTTTACCTAATTTCAATAAAGCTAAATATACTTTAATCTCATTTTTTGATAATCCAATTTCTTCTAAGATTTTTTGGTTCATACAGTAAAAAAGCAATAATCCTATATAAAACTTACTATTAATTAGAAGTAAGTAAGTTTATAT
>DAOWJD010000023.1 GCA_030640565.1 Nanobdellota archaeon | reverse complement strand
TTGCAAACGGGCTTTATGGCAGACTGCAAGGAAGTGCGTGATTAGTGCGTTGAAAAGTCTTTGTTTGGACGTTGACGTTTTGTCCGCTTTGATCTTGCATATGCGAAACGGGTCAGGCCTTGATCGGAGCAGCCCTAAACATTTGTTTAGATGCTTAGCGGGGTGCAGAACTGAGGAAGAATAAAGGTAGCTTTTTGGTAAACTTTGAGCTAGCTTCCGGGTCTACATTTGTTATTCTGTACCACATAAATTTTTATAAATTAATAAATAAGCAGACTTTTATGAAGAAAACACATTCAAGAAGAGATTTTGTAAGCACTTCTTTAAAAGGTCTGGCAGGAATTGGTCTCCTTGGTTTAGTTGGTTATTCCAAAAAGGAATTGGAAGGAAAATTTTGGGAAACAAAAGAATATAGCAAAACTCTTAAAAAAATTTATCAACTGGCAAAAAAAATACGTCCTAAAAATTCCTCTAGAGGAAATCATGTTATTGCTTTTATGCGAATAAGGGATTATGATGATCATGAACACAATCCTGACATAATAGATGAAAATGAAGATATTATCAATCCTACAAATTATCACCTAAGTTTACACGCATTAAAAAGAACTTTAAGAGATTATGAAGCTGGAATGGAGGCTATTAAAAGAAGGGAAGAGACTCCTTATGTAAAAGGTTCCTTCTATAAACACTAATTTAATAAACTCTTTTTCTTTATTTCCTTCATGGTAAAAAGAGGGGATAAAACTGGCCAGTTTTATTTGATATCTGCGGTTGTTCTGGCTACACTAAACACCGTGTCTATGTCTCGCGCCAGAAGTTAAGTGCGCTATTTCTCATCCTCTAACTTTCCTAACAAAATCTCTGATTTCTTTTGTTTTTCTTGGATTAAGAGATGTATGATCTTCTTCTGTTTTTTTGTAAATTCCAATAAAACCTAAATTTGTCAGATTTTTTATTGCTTTTTTGATTAACTTTTTGCCTTGAGGACGTTCTGTGTATTGAGAAGGCAGGCTTTTTACAACTCTTTTCAATTCAGAGTGTGCGCCTCCCCATTTTCTCATGTTTTGTAGCCTTATTATGATATGCCACATAACAAACTTGACTTCTTTTTCTGACATTCTCTAAATTAATGATTTTAGCTATTTATATCTTCCTTGACTTTTTGCTATATTTGTATGCCAAAATGAAAGGTTTATAAATATTAGATTTTTAGAGATAACATGACAGAAAAAACAGTGTTTAGAGAATTTGTAGGAAACTATCCGGGAATACGGCTTTTAGAGTTTTTAATAGAAGGAAGATTTTTCGATTACACTTTAACAGATATTGCTGAAAAGTCTGAAGTAAGCTGGCGCACCTTACACAGAATTTGGCCTAACTTTGTTAAGAATAAAATAGTTGTAGTTACAAGAGAGATTGGGAGAGTAAAGCTCTACAAGCTAAATATGGAAAATTCTGCTGTGATGAAACTTGTTGAGTTATTTGATAATTTATTAGATCATAATATAGATGAAAAATTGGAAAAGAAAATAGAAGTTGTTAAAAGGTAAAAGGATAAAATGAAGAAATTTAATTTTAATTACGATTCTGAAAGTGATGATTTATTTGTTTATTTAGATGGGAAAAAATCTTTAGGGGCAGTTGAACTTGGGAATTTTGTTCTTGATTTTGATGATAAAGAGGATCTTGTCGCGATACAAATCACTAATGCTTCAGAGGTTTTTAAAAAGATTTTATCAAAGATAAAAGAAGTTAGTAATTTGAGATGTATAGAAGCAAATATAATTAACTTTAGAAATATGGAAGCTATAAAATTTAAAGTTTTGACAGATTCGGACGAAGAAACAGCTAATATATTAATCCCCCATATAAAAGAAAAGAGTCCTGTTCTTACGCATTAATCTAAGACATACAGAAACCTCTGAATCTACATTTATCTCTAGAAAGGTTTATATAATAGTTATACATAATAGTTATACATGGCAGTAGAGGTTAAAACTAAGAAATGGGGAAATTCAATAGGAATCATAATACCTAGTAAGACTGTTGAAAGATTTGGTATAAAACCAGAAGAAAAAATAGTTGTTGAAATAAGCAAGAAGGAAAATGTTCTTGGAGAATTATTTGGAACTATGAAATCTAAAAAGACAGCTAAACAGATGGTTGATGAAGTGCGTAAAGAGTTAGAAAGCAAATGGATGAAATAAAGAGGTGTCTTGATACTTATGCATTAGTTGAGATAAAATTAGGCAATCCAAAATTTAAATACTTATCTAAATCTTTATTTGTTATCACTGATTTGACTTTAGCAGAGTTTTATAGTGTTATTATAAGGGAAGAAAACGAGCAAACAGCAGAGTATTGGTTTAAAAAATTTGAGCATAGTTCTCTCCCTGTAGATAAAGAAATATTAAAAGAATCTGTTAAATTCAGGCAAAAACACAAAAAAGCCAGAATCTCATTTTTTGATGCTGTTGGATATATCTTTTCGTTAAAAAAAGGTTATAAATTTGTCACAGGAGATAAAGAATTTAAAAAACTAAATAATGTGGAGTTTAGGAAGAAATGAAAAGGAACTTTAAAGAGATTTTTTATTTTAGGAATAGAAGAAAAAACAGCTCCGACAGTTTCAAAACACTAAATTAATAAACTATTTTTCTCTATTCTGTATATGAAAAGAGGGTGTAAGAAAGCACAATTCTATTTAATCTCTGCAGTTGTTATAGCTACATTAGCTATCGGGCTTGTTACAATTTCTAATTATGCAAAAAAAGAATCAAATTTAAACTTAGATGAATTAAAAGAGGAAATTCGAATAGAAAGCGCGCATGTTTTAGATTATGGATTATATCATCAATTAGACGAAACAGCTTTTTACTCACTTGTAATAGATTTTATTGAAGATTATATTGATTATCAGGGAGAAGGCAAGGATTTATATTTTATATTTGGAGATAAAGACAATATAACTGTTACAGGATATCAAGAAACAGCAAAAGACGTGTCTTTAGATAATACGCTTATAACTAGTAGTGTTGGGAAATTCAATGGAGGAATTAACCCTGTGGAAGATGAAATTGAGCTTTCTATTAGTGATATGTCATATGAATTTGAATTGAACAACGGAGAAAATTTTTATTTTATATTGTCTCAAAAAGTAAATAAAGGAGAGTATATAATTACAGGATAAGATGGAAAAAAAAGGAATAAGTGTAATGATAGGTTATGTTCTACTTGTAGTTTTTGTAATAATAATAGGAGCAATAGTTTACCAATGGCTGAAAACATATGTTCCTTCAGAATCTTTAGACTGCCCAGAAGGGGTTTCTCTTTTTATAAAAGAAGCTAGGTTTAATTCCACTTATTCTCAATTAACCATTACATTAAGAAATAACGGAAGATTTGATCTTGCAGGATATTTTATACATGCAACAAACAGTTCTGATCAGGAATTGCCAATAATTGACTTATCAGGTTATTTGAATAATACTGGAGATCTCCCAGGAATGATACATGGAAATTCTGTTTTATTTTTTGAAGCAGGAGAGAATCTTTTCAGTCCTGGTTCTGAAAGAAGTTATTTTTTTGATATCCCTAGTGAAATAGGAGAACCATATTCTATAAGAATAACACCAACAAGATACCAAGATGTTGATGAAAAAGAAAGATTTGTAAGCTGTAGTAAATCACGAGCTAGTCAGATTGTTGGTGAGCCTATCGTGCCTTGCGAGCCTGAAGATATTTCTGTGACTTGTGGGACATGGGTGTGTGGTCAGAGAGAAAACAATTGTGGTGAATGGGTATCATGTCCTCCAGGATGTACTCTCCCAGAGGTCTGTAACGGAACAGGGCAGTGTGTTCCTCCAGAAGAATGTACTGATACTTGCTTAAGTTTAGGATATGAATGTGGAACATGGGAAATTTGTGGAGTAAGCACAGATTGTCTTCCTGGATGTACTATTCCAGAAGTTTGTAATGTAACAGGTCAGTGTGAGGATTCTTGTGGAGATGGAATCTGTCAGACATGGGAAGATTGTTCATGTTCAGATTGTGAAGGTCAGCAGGCGCAATGTGAGCCAGCGTTTATCTGTGATGCAGGAGGGTCTTGTGTATTCAACGAAGAAGGGGGCTTTAATAGTTGTGGAGATTATTGTTATCTCTTTGGATACTCTCAAACATATGCTTGTCAAGATACTCCTCAAAAGTGTGCACCACCACAAGGTCCTGAAGGAGGAATTTATATAGGAGATGTAGAAGGTGCAAATGAAACATTAGGAAATAGTTTTTGTCTGGGGGATCCTTATTGCTGCTGTATACCCATCTAAAATTAATATAAAATTTATAAACTTTGAATTCATTTAATAAAAATGAAGAAAAAGAGGTTGAGAAAAAAAGGACTTTCTCCTGTTATTGCAACAGTTCTTTTGGTTGTCATGGTGGTGGTTATAGGATTGATCATTTTCCTTTGGTTTAGAGGCATTACTGAAGAAGCTATAACAAAATTCGATGGGAAGAATATAGAACTTGTGTGTGAGGATGTAGATTTTCTGTCAGATTATTCTGTATCAGGAATCTTATCTATCTTAAATGAGGGTAATGTTCCTATTTTTGGAATGAAAGTAAAAATATCTGAACAAGGTAGTCATGAGACACTAGATATAAAAGATTTAGCTTCTGGTTGGCCTGATATTGGATTAAGACAAGGAGGAATTTTTTCAGAAGCTTTAATCGGAGAATTTGACGATGCAGAGAAGGTTTTAATAATTCCTGTTCTTATGGGAACATCTGCACAAGGAGACCAAAGTTATGTTTGTGGAGATAGATATGGACAGGATTTGGTGATATAAAATAAATTGTATAGCTGGACTTAATGAATAACTCTCAAAGATTTAAAATAGAAAACAAAAAAGGACTTGCCCCTATTGTTGCGACAATGATTTTAATAGTTTTAGTGCTGGTTCTTGTTGCTACCATATGGGTTATTATCAATAATCTTGTAGAAGATAAATTAGAAGAAGGCGAGGCTTGTTTTGGAATTTTTGAAAAAGTAACTCTAAATTCAAGATACACATGTTATTATAGTGATTCTAATAAATTCCAGTTTTCTATAAATATTGGAGATGTTGATGTTGATGAAATTCTTGTTGGAATTTCTGTAGAAGGAACCAGTGTGAATTTTAAAATAAATAAGACAGTTTCTCAAATAACTAATTTAGTTATGTATTCTACTGGAGATACAAATATCATTCTTCCTTCGAAAAATGCAGGACTTACATATGTCTTTAATATGACTGGTGCTGGTTTTTTAGAAATTGCAGATTCAATCATCATCGCCCCTATAATTAAAGGCACCCAATGCAGTGCTTCAGATTCTATATATAAAATTGATAGATGTTCTACTTAATCAAGAAACTCTTATAGTATTCTCATTAATGAAAACTCATAATGACCAACTCCTGACTCAATAGCTTTTGGGAGGTATTTAACAAATTTTCTGGATATGTTTTTTTCATAACTGGTTCCGAGAGTCATAACTACTGGCATTTCCTGATCTGGAAAATAAAAAACTTTTGCTTCAACCCCTAAAAAATTTTCCTTTTTTCTCCAAGAAGATTGTATTCCAATAGTCTTATCTTTAAAAAAAAGTGTGATTGTTTCTCCATCTTCAAATTTCCTCAGAAAATGTTTCTCAGAAAGCTCAACTTTGAAATCAATGTGATTACGAGCCCTGCTCATATCCCTTATAATAATTTCTTTTTCTAACTCTTTCGCATTAAAGATAGCTATTTGCCCAAAACATTCATAAAGTTTCATGATAAATATTCTTATCATAAAGTATAAAAATATAATTGTTATTCACCACATACAAAATAAAAATGAGATTTTCCTGCTTCCTTTGGTTTTCAGTAAAAAGAAAAATATTAAAACCAATTTTCACTTAAATGAACATGGATGGAAGAAGAGGGCTTCTTTTAAATAAGAATTTCTTGAATAAAAAAAGAGGGCAAATCTGGGTAGAGACTATAACCTATACTTTAATTGCGTTTGCATTAATTGGTTTGGTCTTGGCTTTTGTAAAACCAAAAATAGAAGAAATCAGAGATAAAGGAATAATAGAACAATCAATTTCTGTTTTAGAAGATATAGATTTAATCATAGGTGACATTCGTGGAGATCCTGGCAACCAGAGAGTAATCAATCTCAAGATAAGTAAAGGGGTGCTTAATATTGATGGAGAAAATGATAAGCTTTTTTTTGAAATTGAAAGCAAACATGCTTATAGTGAACCTGGAAAAGAGGTCACAATCGAAAATATAATTGTGCTTACTGAAGAAAAAGGGAAAACTAATGACATAACATTAACTAGAAATTATGAAGGAGAATATGATATAACCTCTCAAGATATGAATGAATTAAAAAAAATAGGAAAAACCTCAACTTCATACACTCTTCTTATAGCAAATAAAGGAGAAAATAATTTAAATAAACCAGTTATTAATATTGAGGTTCTTAGTTAAAAATGGTGGGAATAAAAGATTATCCAAGGGTTGCAATAAATTTTTCTCCTACAATTCCTCCTCTAAAAAAAATAAAAGATAAAACAAAAATTGATGTGAGATACAGTGTTATTTCTCCTTTTGCTTTTATACATATTTACTGGGATCCAAAAGTTTATGAAGTTTTATATGAAGTTGAAGAGCCAAAACTTGACAAAACAGAAATATTTTATAGAGAGCAAATCCTTACAGCAATCAGAGATATGATAAATTATGATACAATTGTAGAAAAAGATGTGGACAAACTTCTTGAATATATTGACAAAAGATTTAAAATTATTGCTTTTGAGCTTGGACTAAACATGTCTTATGAATCTTATAAAAAAATATATTATTACCTT
>DAOWJD010000007.1 GCA_030640565.1 Nanobdellota archaeon | reverse complement strand
GAATTATATTCTGTTGCCTCACTAGTTGCATTTTCAAGAATACCAAAATTTGAAGGACTTTTATACAGCTCTAAAATATGCTCACGATACATGCTTGAGGGAATTCCACGCTCCATTTTTATTCAAACCTCTTTTTTATTTTTTTAAGCGCTTCCATGATGTTATCTATTTCCTCAAAAGTATTGAATACTGAAAAACTTATTCTTGAGACCCCCTGCGGAATTCCAAGCTTTTTCATCAAAGGCATTGCGCAGCAGTGTCCTGCTCTTATTACAATTCCTTTTTCATCCAGTAAAGCAGAAACATCATGCGGATGTATTTTTCCAAGGCTAAAAGAGATTATTCCTGCACTTTTGTCTGGACCAGAATTATAGATTTTTATTCCAGGAATTTCTTTAAGTTTTTTTAAAGTATATTCTGTGAGCTCTTTTTCCCAGTCAGCAATATTTTCCAAACCAATTTTTTCTAAATATTTAATTGCTTCTCCAAGCCCAATAGCTTCAGCTATATTCTGTGTTCCTGCTTCAAATTTTTCAGGAATATCTGCCCATTCTGCATTTCCCCATTCAACTCTTTTTATCATTCCTCCTCCAAAATTAAAAGGAGGTATTTTTTCAAGAATCTCTTTTTTTCCATAGAGAATCCCGATTCCTGTTGGCCCAAGCATCTTATGAGATGAAAATGCTAAAAAATCACAGCCCAGTTTCTTAACATCAATTTTTATGTTTGAAATGCTTTGTGCAGCGTCGACAATTGTAATTGCCTTATTTTTATTTCCAAGTTTAATCAATTCTTTAATTTGATTTATTGTTCCGAGAACATTTGAAACATGGGTAAAAGAGAGAATTGCTGTCTGGTTTGTAATCTTCTGCTTGGCATCTTTCATATCAAGAGTAAAATCTTCTTTAATTCTGATTATCTTTAGCTTCATTTTGTTCTTTTTTGCAAGATGCTGCCATGGAACCAAATTAGAATGATGCTCCATTTCTGTCAACACGATTTCATCTTTTCCCTTAGGAATAATTGATGAAAGTGTATAAGATAATAAGTTAAGAGATTCAGTAGTGTTTTTAGTAAAAATAATTTCTTCTGTATCAGCATTTATGAAGTTGGCAATTGTTTTTCTTGCATTGTCATAATCTACCATAGCTTTTTCAGCAAGTGTATAAAGTCCTCTTCCAACATTTGCATTATCTTTTTCATAAAAATCTGTAACAGCTTTTATCACTTGTTTAGGTCTCTGAGATGTTGCAGCATTATCCAGATAAGTCATGCCTTTATTATTTTTGAAAATAGGAAAATCTTTTCTTAGTTTCTTGGCAATTTTATTGTTTATTTTCATTTTAGATGTTATTAATTCTTATTAAAATTTCTTTTATATCCTCGTCGTTAAAACCATAAATATCTTTTATTGCCCCGATGTTGTGTTTTCCTGCAAATGGGCAGCCTATACACATTAAACCATATTCCATTAATATGTCTTCTGCTGCTTCTGGAAATTTCTCAAGAATCTCACTAATTAAAGTATCTTTTGTGATGATTTCTTTTTTCTGTTTTGTTGAAGATTTCATTTTATTTTTTAATAACCAGCTTTGTGTATTATATTAATATTAGTAATTAAATAAAAGATAGTATTAGGGCAATTAAAACAAATGCTACGATAAACATTAAGGCTCTTTTCCTTGAAATATGTAGTGTTCTTTTAGATAGGAATTTTGTGGTCTTAAATAGTAAGTTAGTATTAAATAGCCAAAACAATCCAATTAATGAAAAAGAAACATATGTAAAAACAGCTGGAAGCGCACTACTTCCTAAAACAAGTCCCCCCAAAATCATCTCTGAAACTCCTCCTAAGTTTGCACCAATCATATAAGGAATTACACGTTTTAATTTAGTAATTCTCATAACCACTAAAGGAATTAAGAAAGTGATTGTAATGCTCGTGGATATTAAAAGAGCAGTGATCCCAAGCCCTAACCAAAAAGATCTCCATTTTTTATCTAAAAATTTGTTTATTTTCCTTTTAAGATATTCTTCTCCCCAAATGTTTATCATAAACTTTGGAATATATTTCAAACTTACAATCAGAATAAGAACACCAAAAACAATATTCAAATGAGCTGGAATAAATGAAAGTAAATTAATCAATGGTGAAACAATAATCTCTATAAAATTATGTTTAAATAAAGGGCCAAAAGTAATAAAATGCTCTCCTGTTTTATAAAAAAACTTGGTAAAAAATTCAATAAGGAACATTGCAATTGCAATTGGAACAGCATAAACCAGGTTAGCTAATCCTATTTCAAATCCATGTCTAAAATCCCTTCTTTTTGCATGAATTAAAAAAGCAACAAACAAGGCGGTTATTGAGGTTCCTATTCTTGTCCCAATTATCATAAATATTAAAACAACAGGGCCAATGATTCCAGCTAGATTAAAAGCAATAAGTGTTGCTGCTGCTGCTCCAGAAGACTGGGTTATTAGGGTTGAGAGCCAGCCAATCCCAAAAGCATTTATCTCACTTATCCCGTCTCTGGTCAAAGAAAAAATTCCTGCTCCCAAAGATGCAGCAGAAATTTTAATTAATGTCAAAGAAAGAACAAATATATATAGGGCGACTATAAACCCAAATAAATTCACAATTTTCCTCTTTTTCATAAATTATATTATAATTTATGATTATTAAATTTGTCTGTTTGATCTCTTTGTTAATTGCTGGTAAATTCAATTTTAGGATTCACTTGTTGGTTTACTAATTCCCTTATTTTTTCACAACTCAACCCCCCTCCTTCTTCACGATTAATTATCAATAGACCTAATGATTTTATTGCTTTTCTTAACTGCTTATGCTTTTCAAAAATTTCATACGCCATCAATAAATCAGCCCCATACCCTTTCGATATTGCCATTAAATCAGCTTCTCTTTCCTGTTTTCTATCGATTTCTCTATTAGAAAAAGCAGCTTCCCATTTTTCTGGGGTTAAATGGCCTTTCATAACATGACCCATTTCATGAGCCATATATCCTCTAATAATTCTCTTCAATTCTCTATAATTTAGTTTAAGCATTGGTGGAAGCATACGTCCAATTATTCCATAATCGTATCTTTTACCTGTTTCTTCAAGAAGAATATCTCTTTCCAATATATTCAATTCTCCAAAATTATAAGAATATACACCAAATTCAAAAGAATCATTATCTTTATTTAATGATAAGTAGAATTTATATCTTGAAATATCACTAAACCCATCACTAAGTAATTCATCCAAACATTCTATTCCAAGTTGATTCAAATCGCATTTCATATGGCTAAGTGGTAGTGAAATATTATATAAATCTTTCTCTCACTCGCCCGCTTACTTTTAACGAAAATTTACTTTTCTTAGTAAGAAATATAAAATAAGATTCTTTTAAAACCACATGCCCGGGTTGGACAATGGTGGTCCGCGTGGCTCGAACCCACGTTTCTGAAAAGATATCCAGGTTCGATTCCTGGTCCGGGCGTGCTTTATTCTTAAAAACAAAAAGATTTAAATAAGTGGGCTCACTTATTATTTTATGACAAATATAACTCTTTCAATTGATGATAAAGTGTATAAAAGAATGAAAAAATATTCTGAAATAAAGTGGAGTGAATTCGTTAGAATGTGCATACAAAAGAGAATTAAAGAATTAGAATCTATTCAGAATCATCCTAATAGCGAGAGTATTATGACTATATTAGCTTCTGAAGAAGTTTTAAAAAAAGATTGGGATAATGAACCAGATGAGAGGTGGAACAATGTTTAATCAAAAAGATATTGTTTTAATTCCCTTTCCTTATTCAGATTTAACATTATCTAAACAAAGACCTGCATTAATTATCTCTAACGAAAAAATTAATAAAATGCAAGATAGGATTTGTTGTTTAGTAACAACCAAATCACACAAAGATGATTTAAAAATAGGAAAAAATTCTTTTGAAGAAGGAATTCTTCCTTTCAAAAGCTTTATTAAACCTCATAGAATTTTTACTATTCAGGAAAATGTAATAATAAAAAAACTTTGTAAAATTAATAATGATTTACATAATTCAGTAGTAAACAAGATTAATGGGTATATTAAATTAAAACATTAATTCAACTAATCCGGGCGTTTTATCCGTAAAATTTAAATAACCTTATTCCATAACTTTTAAACAATGGAAAAAGACATTGGAAAGATAAATAAAAATGATATCACAGATATTGTTATTCGGATTGATGATTTCGCAGATAGAAAAGGTGTAACAATAAGAGAGTTTATCACAAGTGAAAGATATACTGGTTTTACAAAATCTGGTGTTAAAATTCAAGCTCCTGACTTTGAAAAATTCAAAGAAATGATTAATTCTATAACAGAAGAAGATATGAAGGAAGAACCAAAAGAAGAATCTAGTGAAGAAAAAGCAAGTGAAGAAAAAAAGGAAGAATTACCAAAAGAACAAGAAACTTTAGATGAAGAAATGCCTGATTATTAAGGATTCTGGCTGAGAAATTTATTCTTTTAGTCTTTTTTCAAGAGTTGCCATTCTTCCCGCATCTGCACGTTCTTTTAATGATTCACGAATTCCATCAGCAAAAAGATAACATCCTCCAAGAACTATAGCTGCTCCAACATCTTTTTCGTCTTTGCAAACAGAATAAATACCTCCTAACAAAGAAGCATATTTAACTACGTTTGCGACAACTCTAGAAAAGAGGTTTTTTGTATCTGCAAAGTAATCTGAATCGTAATGTTCCATTTTGATTTCCTTAGAAATAGAACAAATAGTGTGTTTATAAATCTTACGATTAATTCACCACTTTAAAGTTAATATTAATAATTTGCTACTAAATCACACACCAGCAATCCACAAAGAAGCTTTTACAATTAATGATATCAGAATCAGCATAATACCCCAATTTCGAATTCTTTTTTTACGATAAGAACCAAAAAAGAGAAGTATAATTCCAAATATAACAGCTAAAATAATCAAAAGATCATACCAAGCCATTTATTTAAAATGAAATACTATTTAATTATCTTTCTGTCTGTTAATTAAATTTTTGACACTTCTTGGCATAAGGAAAACATTTCATCAAAATTTTCTGGAGCTGCTTTTGACTTTAGCTCTTCATATTTTTTTCTAAACTTTGTTCTTCTATCTTTATCCAAACTTTTTTCTTGATATGCTTTTTGTTTAAGTTCTTCTCTAATACCATTATAAACACTTCTAAAAGTTTTTAATTCTCTTTCATTAATCATTACTAGATAATTCACACTTTTCCCAAATTCTTCTAATTTGTCTCTCCCTAAAAAAAGTCTTTGAGAATACATATACTCACTTGTAGCAGGATTAATCTTATGTTTTTGAGCGACCCACAACCCTAATAATCTGACAAAATCCATTGTTTTGTGTCTGCTCATTAAACCAGAATCTTTTGCCACATTTATTCTTTGTTCTAAATCAGGGGTTCCTTTCTTATCTAATTTTATTCCCTTTGCTTCTGGACGTAATGCTATTGGAGACCATTTAGAAACTTTATATGAAATAGGTTTTATAGTTGTCAGGTATTCCCTAGAATCTTCTAAAAAAGTAACTAATTTAGAAGCCTCAATTAGATTATCTCCTGGAAGTCCAGTCAATAAAAAAACGTGGTTCATTATTCCTGCTTCATATGTATTTCTTAAAACATCTCCTGCCTTTCTAAATTCATAACCTTTATTATTTCTCTTAAGAACCTCTTCACTTGCAGATTCTACTCCAAATTGAATAAATCTACAGCCAGAATCATATAATTTTTTACAAAAATCTTTATCCAAATATAAATCCTCTATTCTTCCATACATTTCCCATTTAATATTTAATTCTGATTCTTTAATTTTATTTACAAAATCCTCTAGTAATCCATCTACAAGTTCTTCATCACTAAAACTAAAATATTCTGTTCCATATTTTTCGCTTAATTTCTTAATTTCCGAAATAGTTTTATTTAAATTTTGAACTCTCCTTTTACATCCTTTAAAAGTTTTTGTAGCTTTACCATCAATAGACTTACGCATTCTAGTGATTGAATGATCATATCCTACAGGGATATCACAAAAAGCACATCCTGACCAATCACAACCCCTTCCTAAAAGATAAGGAATAACTGGCTTAGGAGTCCAATGATTTGTTTGCTCCACAAGATCATCAAAATCCGGAGGAGAAAGGTAGTTCACATCTTGAACTTCAAATTCCAAATTTCTTCTTATTTTATTCCCGTCCTTCCAAATAAGTTTTTGAACTCCTTCTACTGTTTTGCCTTCTTGTAATCTTTTTACTAATTCTGATAGTGCTTGTTCTCCTTCATGATGAACCAGATAATCAAAAGAATTAAACAATTTCTTATTTAAATTATCATCTTTAGAAAGAACATCATAATTTCTTGTGATTATGTTTCCTCCAAGTGCAACCTTTACGGAATCTCCATATTTTTCTTTAATCATAGAAGAAAGAATAACAGCTGGAACCATTTGTTTTTGATCACTTACAGAAAGACCTACAAAATTTAATCCTCTCCTCTCAATTTCTGGAAGAATCTGAGTACCAAAGAACTGGTAATAAAGATCTTTTTCTTTTTCACTTACAGCATCAAGTAATCCTTGCCTTGATTTATATTTTAGATTACAATTATAAACAACACTATTTCCAACTACAGAAAGTTTACCATTAGTTTTTTCTCCTATCGTCCTAGAGATTTTATTTTTTGCTTTTATAAAGCCTTGAAAATCTTGATATTCTCTTAAATCTCTCATTTGGGTAATAATCTCTCTTCCTAAGAAATACTCTAACGAGTCTGTATTCAAATCTCTTTGAAACACTTCAACATCTGGGTTTTTAGTTTTTAGATGCCCTGCTAAATAAGCTGTTGCAGGATGCATATAGACAGGATTATATGCTGGAAGACTAAATAATCCAACAGCATATTTCTTCTCTTGGATAGTTTCCTTTTTTGCCATATTTTAGTAGTGACATATAGAAGTAATTAAAAGGTTTTACCCCTTTTTTTGTCAAAATAACAATATTTATATACCTCTTTGTCATTAATAACAATATGATAATGGAAAAATTAGACTTAAAAGACAGGAAGATTCTTTATCAGCTAGATATAAATTGTAAACAAACTGATGCTAAAATAGGAAAAAAAGTAGGGCTTTCAAAACAAACAATTGCTTATAGGATAAAGAGACTAATCAAAGAAGGTTATCTAACAAGATTTGCTTCAGTAATAGATACTTATAAGCTAGGAATTTTAAAGTATAAAGTTTATCTATCCTTTGAAAATGCTGATAAAGAGATTATTAACAAGATTACAGAATTCTTAAAAAAGCATAAAAGAACAGAATGGATAGCCACTTGTTCTGGAAAATGGGATCTTATTGTGGGATACTTAGTTAAAGATATTTATGAGTTTGAGAACGCATTGAAAGAACTTAATGAAAAATTTAGTAAATACATTTCTTCAAGAGAAACTTCTATTAGTTTAGGGGTTCCACATTGGAGAAAAGAGTACCTTCTAAACAATAAAGAACATTATCCGGTAGTATATCAGGGAGGGAAAAAAGAGAATATAGAACTTGACAAAATAGATGAAGAAATAATAAAAATTCTGGTTAATAATGCAAGAATGCCTATAACAGAAATTGCCCACAAATTAAAAACAACACCAAGAATAGTTAATTATAGAACAAAGAACCTTAAAAAACAAGGAATAATTCTCATGAATAGAATTTTTTTAAATTTAAACAAATTTAACTGGATTTATTGCAAAGCCCTAATCAGTTTTAAAAATCTTAATGAAGAAAAACACAAAGAATTTTTTACTTATTGTAACAGGTTAAAAAATCTTACCTATGCAATTAATTGTATTGGTTCATGGGATATTGAACTAGATTTTGAAATAGAAAACTTCAATGCATTTCACAAAATAATGTTGGACCTAAGAGATAAATTTTCAGATATCATAAAACACT
>DAOWJD010000005.1 GCA_030640565.1 Nanobdellota archaeon | reverse complement strand
CTTTTGGATCCAAATATTTTTTAAGAGTTTCTATAAACTTTCGTAGAATTTTTTAGCAGAAACAAAATGAGGGAGATTATATTTTTTAGCAATCTGCCTTGCTATCTTTCTATATCCATAAATTGCAATAGGTTTTATCTTAATTGGTTTATGAAATATCACTTCATTATATTCAATTAATCTATGTTTTTGTTTTGATAGTGGCGAATACCCGGCATTTGTTCTAAATTTATTTACTTCTTTCCATAATTTTTTCAACGTAGGAAATTTCTTTAACATTTTATTAACATCTTTAAACACAAATTTTTCAAAACCAGAAAGCAAATTGCTACTATAATAAACATGGAGGTTATCCTTTATACGATAATATTGAACAATTATTTTTTTAGCATCAGTGAAAAGAACAATATCACAAGGATAGATAAAATCTGGTTTTTCTTTTGTTTGAAAAATTAAACCCTGAGACCTATATGTCTTTAGGTAATTTTTATGTAAAAAAGAACAGGCCAATCTTCTTTCTTTCCCAAAACTTTTTGTATTTGATTTGATTATTTTTGTCTTAAGAACATTATGAATTGATTGAGATGGCACTTTATTTTTTGCTCTTATAGTTTTTAAAACAAAATCTTCTTCAAATGACTTGGAAAAATACCATGATTTCATCTCAACTTCCTTTGAATTTCAATCAATCTTCTGATTTTGACTTCTCTTTCTTTTCCAGTAATTCCACATTTGAAAAAATCAGCCTGGAAGCCGAAAGCTAAATCAGCAAGAATATTTTCTTCTGTTTCTCCGCTTCTATGAGAAAAAACAATCTTTATATCTTTCTTTTTTGCAAGTTCACAAACTCTTGCAACTTCAAGCAAAGAACCAGTTTGATTCGGTTTAACTATGATAGCATTAATGCTTTTCATCTCAATAGCTTTTTTTAATCTTTTTACATTTGTTGTTGTTAAATCATCTCCTACAATTAATGCATTTGGAAATTTCTTGAGAAGTTTTGAAAAACTTTCAAAATCCTCTTCATCAAAACCATCTTCAATATAAGCTAATTTAAAATTTCTTATAAGGTTTGAGATATAAGAGATCTGTTCTTCCTTTGTTCTCTGAAGCATAGGATTCTGATAATGGTATTTTTTTCTTCCATAAAAACCAGAAGCAGCAACATCAACACCCATAGGAAGCTTCAAATTTTTTAAAATATCAAGAATCTCTTTTTCATTAAGAGATGTTTCCCAAGCATCTTCATAATTTTTTTTGCTTTCAAATTTTTCATCTTTTTCCTTAAGGAAATAAAACACATCTTTTTTTGCTTTTTTATTCATTTCAAGGGCATTTTTAACAGAATTTGTTTTAGGGATTAATAGAAATTCCTGAAAATCAGATTTCTTTCCCTGAGAATGCTTCCCTCCCCCAATACAGTTTCCCACAAGTCTTGGAAATTTTACTGTTCTTTTTGAGATGTTTGGATTAATCAACTGCCATATCTGTTTTTTCTTCTCTACTGCAAGAGCTTTCAAAATAGCAGATTCAAGTGCAAAAAGACTATTTGCTCCAATATGCCCTTCAACTATATCTTCTATTCTCCTAAGATCAGAAAAATCATCTATAACATCTCCAGAAAAATAATCACTGAATTTTTTTAAAGTCTCTATATCTTTTTCAAGACTTTTTTTATAAGATTTTATTGCGTGTTTTCCTGTTGATGTTCCTGTTGGAGAGCTAGCAGAGAACTTTCCCGCATTTGTATAAATAGAAACAAATATTGTTTTCTCTCCACGTGAATCAAGAATATGTTTTGCAGACACCTTCTTTACAACGACCATTAAGAAAAAAAATACTTTTACTATATAAATTTAATGTTAGAAAATTAAGTATTAATCAAGGGGAATAGGGATTTTTTCAGCTTTTCTAATATATCTTTTAGCATCTTGCCTTGATAATAAGGTTAAGACATTATTTGGAAATTTTCTGTTTTGATGAATATAGCTTTCAGAATATGTTTTTCCAGTTCCTATTAACCAAATGAGGCGGGAATTTTCTTCTATCTTATTTATACCCTTTTTGAAATCATACAAACTATAGAGATTTGCACCAACCATAAATCCTAAAAAATAAAGAATTAATGTACTTTTTGCAAATTTTACTTTATCTTTTAATACCATAAATCCTTCACTAATCATCGATTTTTAAAGATTTATATAAAAATTATTCCACTTCTCCACTTCCTTCTTCTACTTCTTCATCCCTCTCTTCTTCAGGATTGACAAGTCCCATGATTTCCCCTTCTTTTGCAATTTCCTTTTCTTCTTCAGACTTTATTCCTTCAATCTTTTTTTCACTTATCTGTTCTTTGATTCTCCTTAATTCTTCTTCTTTTCTCTGAGGGAAAGGTCTTTTTACAGAAATAGGCAAGACACCAGATTCAAATTCAATTTCAGCTATTTTCAAAGCATCATATCTTATTTCCTCTAAATCTTCCTTGCTTAATTTAATCAGCAAAGGTGCGTTCATTGCAATCTGCAAAGCTCTTGCTCCAAGAATTCTTGCAACTTCATATTTGCTGAACGTATCTTTTAATTTTTCTTCATGCATTTTTTGTTTTTATTATTTCAGGAATTTTTCTATATTTAAAAAAATCTTCTTTCTTGCTTTTTCATCAAGATCCAGAATTTTATAAAAATCCTCTACGCTTATTTCTTTTGAATTTCCTTTTTGCATTGAAAAAATTGTTCCCTCTGCTGTTCCCCCTATTGTAACTCTTAATTCACTGACATCTTCTTCTTCAAGTGTTGGGTCAACAAGTATGTTATCTCCTATTTTATGAGCAGTAACAACTATTGGGTTTTCTTTTGAAAGAGGAAGTTTCTTACTAGTAATCTCGTCGTGAAGAACTTTTTCATTTTTCTCATCATATTTTGGAAATTTTACTGTTTGTAGAGCAGCAAGTGTTCCTATTCCTGCAGCGTCTATTAAATTCCCATCATCATTTATTGAATATATATCTATAAAGACAGCCCAGACTTTTTCTCCTTCTTTTATGCATAATTTTTCAAATTTTATAAATTTACTTTCCCTTACAGCTCTGTCAATTAATCTTCCTAACTCAATTGCAGGAAATCTAGGAGGACCGTTTTCATATCTCGGAGAGCTTAAAGGAAGAAGTTCTGCAGTAACCATTAATTTTCCTTTATCAGGGGAATCAGGATAAGGTTCTGAAACATCAAGTTTAATTCCAACAAGAACTTCTGTTTTACCTATTTTAACTCTTGCAGAGCCTTCAGCCAGTTTTGAAACACCTGTTTCTACAGATATTTCTCTGAATTCACCAGGCTTTCTTCCATCAAATCTTTTTCCTTCTGCTAAGTATTCTTTTATTCTCTTTTCTGTTAAGTTTGAGGTTTTCATTTTATTTTATGTCTCGACAGAATCTTTTAAGGCTTTTTTCTGAACTTCATAAATCTCTTTTGTCGCTTTTCTTGCAAGTTCAATAGCTTCTTTTAATTCTTTTGAAGTAATTCTTCCATCAAGTTGAATATGTGTTAACTCTCCGTGTGAAGTCATTGTAATAGGGATGTCTGTTGAGCCTTCTCCTTCTGAAAAATCTTCTTCTTCTTTATCTAAGTCAACAACAAGCTGTTTATCGAGTTTTCCTATAGAAACACTTGAAACAAGGTCTTTCATAGGAATTCCTGCATGTGCAAGAGCAAGAGCAGCGGCATTAATCCCTGCACATCTTG
>DAOWJD010000058.1 GCA_030640565.1 Nanobdellota archaeon | reverse complement strand
TTTTTATGATAATTGGTTTTAATTTATTCTTTTCAATAAATTTTTTAATATTTTTAAATCCACTTGAATTTTTATGATATTTGTGGGTGATGGAATATCTAAGCAATTTTAGCAAACTTTTTACATCTTCTTCAGTCCTTCCAATTTTCTTTCTTTCGTTGTATCTTTTTATGATTCTTATAGTCCTTAGTGGAAATCTTGGTTGTAACCAAATGATTAAATTACTCTTTTTCATAGGGTTTCTACTCCATTCAGAGCCTCTTGAATCAATTATCCATTTAGATTTTTTAGATATTTTATCTATAAACTTCTTTCTTTCCTTTTTTGTTCGTATTTGAGTAAATTTTTTTATAAACATTACATCGTCAGAGTCATATAAAGGAATTTTTAGTTTTTTAGACAAAATTTTTCCTAAGAATGTCTTCCCACTTCCAGAGGTTCCTAATATATAGATTCTATTTATCTTCTTAGAGAGCATCCTAGTCTAAGAGGAGTTAACTTTATAAAATTGGTTTTTTTGGTAAGATAAGATGGACAGGCTTAGTCTTGTTCTTAAATAAATGACATTGGGAGCGGTAAATGAGTAAAAGAATTTATGTAGGAAATTTACCTTGGAGTGTTGATAAGGCGGCATTTGAAGGGCTTTTTTCACCTTTTGGCGAGATAGAAGAAGCATTGGTTATTTCTGACAAATATACAGGAAGATCTCGTGGATTTGGTTTTGTCACATATAAGAACGACGCAGATGCTGACAAAGCTATAGGAGATATGAATGAGAAAGATGTTGAAGGAAGAAATATTGTTGTGAAAGAAGCAAGACCTGCTAGAGATAGCCAAGAAGGAGAGCAGGTAAAAGAAGAAGAAAAACCAAAGGAAGAGAAACAAAAACCAAAGGAAAAACCTGTGGAAGAAAAAAAGGAAGAAAAGGCTGAAGAAGGCGAAAAAGAAGAAACTCCAAGTGAACCAGAAGAAGACAAAAAAGAAAGCGAAGAACAAATAGAAAAGTAATAAACAAGATTTGGGAAAGGCTGGGAGAAGAGAAAATAAATCAGGTTTGAGAAGAAGAGAGCAGGAAGAAGATTGAAATGGAAACAGAAACATTGGAGGACGAACTTGAAGGATTTGAACACATAGGTTATCGTTGTGGTAAGGAGTTTCTCCTTCTCGCTAAAGGGCAAGATAGAATTGTGTATGATCCTAAGGCAAAGGAGATTATCACGCGATATAGAATAGCGGATAAAATTGCAAGAGGTAAAATTAGGATATAGGAAAAATCCTTAGGAAGATTAAAAGACCTAATTGATTGTTTTAAATTAGGTAGGTTTTTAATTATCTTTTTCTTTAATTTTAAGAGGTGTAAAATGAACTCTGTATGGATTGTGATTATTGCATTGGTCTGGTTTTACATAGGATACAGGGTTTACGGACGATTTGTAGAAAAAAGACTTAAAATAAACGATAAAAACAAAACACCTGCTTCTTCGAGAAAAGAAGACATTGATTATTCTCCTTCAACAAAACCTTTTTTGGTAGGACATCATTTTGCATCTATTGCAGGTGCAGGACCTATTATCGGGCCTATTCTTGCTATAAGTTATTTTGGATGGGGACCTGTTGTTTTATGGGTTTTAGTTGGAGCTGTTTTAATTGGAGCTATGCATGATTATACTTCATTAATAGCTTCTGTAAGAAATAAAGGAAAAAGTGTTGCTGTAATAACAAAAAAGTATCTGAATTCAAAAGCAGGATGGATTTTTGGTCTGATGATATGGTTAACTTTGGTTTTAATTATAACTGTGTTCAGTGTTTCTGCTGCAGAAAGCATAATTCAAAAATCAGACCTTGTCATTCCTTTGTTAGCAATAACTTTGATGGCTATTGTTCTTGGTTTTGGCGTTAAAAAGTATAAATGGAATTATAAAATCGCAAGCATTATTGCAATAATTCTTGTTTTCTTTTTTGTATGGCTCGGAAATATAATCCCTTTAAGTCTTCCCATACAGAATCCATTATTATTAAGAAACATCTGGATAACAATAATTTTTGCTTATGCGTTTGTTGCATCTATTGCCCCTGTTTGGATTCTTTTAAGACCAAGAGATTATTTAAGCGCAATTCAGATGATTTTAATTTTAGGTCTTGGTTTTGTTGCTTTCTTTATTGCAAGACCTGTAATTAATGCACCTTCTTATATTTCAGGCAGTGTTTTCCCTATATGGCCAATTCTTTTTATCACTGTTGCATGTGGTGCTATCTCTGGATTTCACGGGCTTGTGTCTTCAGGAACAACCAGCAAACAGCTATCAAAAGAAAGTCATGGAAAAGCTGTTGGTTACGGTAGCATGATTCTTGAAGGGCTTTTAGCTATTCTTGTTACTGTTGTTGTGATTTCAGGATTAAAATGGGGAGCAGGTATAGGTGGTTTCCAAGACACCCTTAATCAAGGATGGATTGTTCTTTTCTCGACAGGGTTTGGGAATATTGTTGGCAATGTTATCCCTGTTCTAAGTGTTGGCGTGGCAGCTCTTCTGGGGGCATTTATGGTTAATCAGTTTATTCTCACATCTGTAGATACATCAACACGTTTAGGGAGATTTATTCTTTCTGAGAGTCTTTTTCCTAAATTAAAAAACAAGGTTCTTACAACACTTATAATCCTTATTCCTGCATGGCTTCTTGCAGTTACAAATACTTATGAAACAATGTGGAGGCTTTTCGGAACTTCTA
>DAOWJD010000017.1 GCA_030640565.1 Nanobdellota archaeon | reverse complement strand
TTCTTCATAGATGACTGGAAATTATGAGAGGTTTATTGAGAAGATTGCAAAATCAGCAGGCATTGAAAAACTAGATGTTGAGAAGAGGGTTGAGGAAAAAAAATCAAAATTATCAGGATTTATAAGCAAAGAAGGAGCTGCACAGATTGTTGCATCTGAATTAGGAATTTCTTTTGAAAATGAAAAGTTGAAAATAAATGAACTTCTTCCTGGGATGAGAAGAATAAATATTGTTGGAAAAGTAATCAATCTTTTTCCTGTTAGAACATTTACAACAAAAAAAGGAGAAGAATCCAAAGTAGTTAATTTTTGGGTAGCAGATGATTCTTCAAATATTAAGGCTGTCTTATGGGATACAAATCACATAGCATTAATTGAAAAAGGAGAAATTAAAGAAGGCGTTTCTGTTGAAATTTCTAATGCTACTTTGAGAGATGGTGAATTACATTTAGGAA
This sequence comes from Nanobdellota archaeon, assembly GCA_030640565.1. Taxonomy (GTDB): domain Archaea; phylum Nanobdellota; class Nanobdellia; order Pacearchaeales; family GW2011-AR1; genus ASMP01. The sequence continues at coordinate 18,959 of DAOWJD010000017.1, read as the reverse complement.
ATTTTTCTGAGATAAAGGTTAGTCAAGATGTTCTGGAAGAGGTTATTACAGAGAAGATTTTCAGAGAAAAATCTATAGCTGAATTTAATAAAGGAGAGAATGCAAGTGTGAGGGCTTTTATTGTTCAGATTTTTGAGCCAAGATTTTTTTATGTATGTCCTGAATGCAGTAAAAAAGTTATTAAAGAAGGAGAAGCCTTTGTCTGCGGAACTCATGAAAAAGTTGTTCCTGAAAAAAGAGCTGTTATAAATCTTGTTCTTGATGATGGAACAAATTCCATAAGAACTGTTTTATTTCATGAAGTTATTAAAGAATTAGGATTAGGTGATTTAGAAGATGCTGAGAAACTGCTCTTGGAAAAACAAAAACTGTTAGGTAAAGAGATGATTTTTTCAGGCAATGTCAGAAACAATGCATTTTTCAATACACCTGAGTTGATAGTAGAAAGTGTAAAAGAGACTGATTTAGATAAAGTTATAAGTGAACTTGAGAAATAATTCCTATTTTTTTCAATATATGATTTAGACTATAAATCCTTATAAATAGGTTTTATCTTTAAAATTTATGGCTGTAAAAGATGAGGTCAAACAGATTAAAGAAGCTGTTTCTAAAAGCAAGGATAAAGAGCCACAACTTACAGACCTGCCTGGAATAGGGCCTGCAGTGTCTTCTAAGCTTGAATCTGTAGGGATTTATGATTTAATGAGCCTTGCTGTTATGACGCCTACAGATCTTTCTGAGGCTGCAGGAGTAAGTCCTGCTGTTGCAAGGAAGGCAATACAGGCTGCAAGAAAAATGCTTGACTTGGGTTTTATGGAGGGTACAGAATATGCAAAGAAAAGAGAAAGCATAAATTATATTACAACAGGAAGTAAAAACCTTGATAATCTTCTTGGGGGCAGAGGTGTTGAAAGTAGGTCTATTACAGAAGTTTTTGGTGCTTATGGTTCTGGAAAAACCCAGATTGGATTAACCATTGCAATCAATGTCCAATTTCCCTTGGATAGAGGTGGAGTTAATGGTAAAGCTGTTTTTATTGATACAGAAGGAACTTTCAGACCTTCAAGAATAAAACAAATTGCAGAAAAAATTGGTGCAAATCCTGAAAAAGTTTTAAAAAATATTTTTGTTGCCCGTGCGTTTAATTCTGATCACCAGATTCTTTTGCTTGATAAAATATCAGAAATGATTAGAAATAAGGAGCCAATTAAACTTCTTATTATAGACTCTCTTACAGCTCATTTTAGAGCAGAGTATTCTGGAAGAGGACAGTTAGCAGATAGACAACAAAGACTTAATAGGTATATGCATCAACTTATGAAGCTTGCTGAAACACATAATCTTGCTGTTTATGTAACAAATCAAGTTATGGCAAATCCTGCGCAACTTTTTGGTGATCCTACTACTGCTATTGGAGGGCACATAGTTGGTCATGCCTCAACTTATAGGATTTATTTAAGAAGGGGAAAAGCAGGAAGCCGTGTAGCAAAGATGATTGATTCACCAAACCTTCCTGAAAATGAAACAGTGTTTAATATAACTGAGACGGGAATTGTTGATGATGCTTGAATCAAAATTTCCTAAACTTTTAAAAGTCCAATTATCTTAATAAATTTAAGAAAAAGAGTGAAAATGAGGTCATATAAAAAGTATTTTTTTAGTGGAATTTTGATATTCTTAATTATAGTTTTAGGATTGTGGTTTGTTTTGGCTGCTCCAACATCTATTCCTTCAGATTTGGATTTTAATCTAAATTCAACTGCTACTTATGATGCAGATGGAACTGTTTCATTTAATTGGACAGGAGGAACCCTTACAAATTTTACTATTTATATTAGTAATGATTCAGGAACAAGTTGGTTTAAAAAAACTTGGAATGATTCTTCAACAGGATTTCTTTTTGTAAATACTACTGAAGGAAATTATTCTTTCAAAGTTGCTGAAGTGGATATATTAAATGCTTCAGAAGGAACAAATTCTTCTGTATTATATATGAATGTTGATACCTCAGCGCCAGCTGTTCCAACAGCATTTGATTTTAATCTAAATTCAACTGCTACTTATGATGCAGATGGAACTATTTCACTTAATTGGACAGCGGGAGGAGATCTTGAATCAAATTATAGTATTTACATTAGTAATGATTCAGGAACAGGTTGGTTTAAAAAAGGGGAAAATGATTCTGTAACAGGATTTCTTTTTGTAAATACTACTGAAGGAAATTATTCTTTCAAAGTTTCAGGAGTTGATTTATTAGGTCGAGAAGGAACAAATACTTCTGTACTATATATGAATGTTGATACAACAGACCCTGTAATAACCCATTCATGTTCTCCCAGAGATGTATATGCAGGAGAGACCATCACTTGTACTTGTACAGCTATAGATGGTATTGATGGAGACCCGACTATAAGCTTTACATCATCTCCTTCCACATCTGATACTGGTAGTTACACAACAACATGCACTGCTACAGATTCTGCTTCAAATTCAGATACTTCCACAATAAGTTATGTAGTGGGGGTGATAAAAAGTGGTGGAACAGTAGATACAACTACGCAACCTCTCCAAAAAATTCATTCATGGGGTTTAATAATTCCTGGAGTTCCTGCAATAATAAAAGATTTTGATTCTGAGATTGGAATCAAGCAAATACAAATTGATGTAGGTAATTCAGCACAAAATGTTAAAATCACAGTTACAAAATATTCTGCAAAGCCTGCAGAAGTTTCTGTGGCAAAAACAGGAAAAGTAAATAAATATTTACAAATTGAAGCAACTAATCTTGAGAATAAATTAGAGAAAGGAACAATTACAATTCAGATAGAAAAATCCTGGTTTTTTAGTAATAGTCTTGATAAAGAAGACATAGCTTTATTTAAGTTTGATGAAACTTTAGAAGAGTGGAATGGATTAACAACAACTTATACAGAATCAGATGATACTTATAATTACTATGATGTTGAGTTAACATCTTTTAGTTATTTTGCAATTGCAGAAACAGAAGAAGCAATTGTTAGTGGAGGACAACCTCTAATAGGGGGAGAAGAAGGAACCTCTACATGGATTTGGATTGTAATTGCCATTGTTATTATTCTTGTGGTTGTGTTTTGGCAGAAGAAAACAAAAAAGAAATAAATTTTTGTTTTATCAACTAAATACTTAAAAACTTTAACCTATTTTTTTGGCAATGGAAGTCATTGCTGATTTACATATTCATTCAAAATATGCCAGAGCAACAAGTAAAAATCTTTCTATAGAAGCTCTTGAAAAATATGCCAGGATTAAAGGAGTTAATTTATTAGGTACAGGGGATTTTCAGCATGTTTTAAGGAGGAAAGAGATTGATGAAAAACTTACCGAGGATGAAAATGGAATTTTAAGAACTGTTAATGGTTTTCCTTTTTTATGGCAGACAGAAATAAGTTTGATGTATTCCCAAGATGAAAAAAGAAGAGCTGTTCATGTTGTGGTTTTTGCACCAAATGGGGAAGTTGCAACTCAGATAAAAGAATTTTTAGAAAGCAAAGGCAGAATTGATTATGATGGAAGACCTATTTTTGGCATGACAGCTGTGGAGTTTGTTGAATCCCTTAAAAAAATTGATGATAAAATTGAAATAATTCCTGCTCATTGCATGACTCCTTGGTTTGGTTTGTATGGAAGCAAGTCTGGATTTGATAGTTTGAAAGAGTGTTTTCAAGATCAGACAGACAAAATTTATGCAATTGAATCTGGAATGAGTGCTGATCCTGCAATGTTATGGAGGTTTGAAGAAGTTGCTTCTGGGAAAATTAATATTGTAAGCTTTTCAGATGCACATAGTTTTTGGCCATGGAGAATTGGCAGAGAAGCCACTGTGTTTGAAATCCCTGAATTAACTTCTGAGAATATAATAAAAGCAATAAGGACAGGAGAAGGAATTAAAGCTACAATAGAAACTCCTCCTGAATATGGGAAATATCATTGGGACGGACACAGGATTTGTGGATTTTCATGTGGTCCTGAAAAAACTAAAGAGCTTGGAGGAATATGTCCTGTATGCAAAAAACCTTTGATTATAGGGGTGGACTATAGGGTAGAAGAGATTGCAAAATATGAGCAAGGATTTAAACCAAAAAATCTAAAACCTTTTCACAAACTTTTGCCTTTGCATGAAGTAATTTCTCTGGCAAAGAATATTGGTATGCAGAGCAAGGGATGTTGGGAGATTTATAATTCCTTAATTAAAGAGTATAAAAATGAGTTTAATATTCTTTTAAAAGTTCCTAAAGAGAAATTGATTAAGAGCTTTGATGAGAAACTTGTTGATTTAATCTTGCAAAATCGAGAAGGAAAAATAAAAGTTAAACCTGGCTTTGATGGAATTTACGGAACCGCCCTACTTGGCGAATCACAGGGCAATTTATCCAAATTTATTTAACATTAGCATATAGTAGATACCTTGCTTCATCTTTATTCATTGATACAATTCTTTTACCTTCTTTAGTTAGCCCATATCCTTTTTTGGTTTTTTTAATTAATTCTTTTTTCGCTAGGCTTGAGATTAGTTTAAAGAATGCAGATTTGCAAAAGTTCATTGTTTTTTCCATTTCATTATATCTTCTATTATTTTCTTTAAGAATTTTAAGAATTTTTAATTGACTTATACCATAATTTCCAAATTTATTGCTTTTAATGAACTTAGAAGGATTTTTTATAAAATCTCTCGCCTTTTTCTCATTTTTGATAAGATAGGTTCTTATATTATTTTTTATTTTGTAATCAACCATGTAATTTTTAATTAACCATGCGAGATGTTTGTTAATTATACTTTTTCCCATTCCAATTTTTTCTATTAACTCAGAAGTTTTTAGTGGTTTTTTTAATAATTCTTTTAACATATTCTTTTTTACTTCTCCAGGAAGTTTATATTTCCATCCCCTATTTTGATTTTTTTCTATAAGATCTATCAATAATTGTTTTTTTGTTATAGGAAGTTTTTTCATGTCTTCTCTGACTTTGCTAATACTTTCTGCCAAAATATTAAATCGAAAAATAGGACCTTTTGATTCCCATGTTTTACCACACGAATATCCCAACATATTACATATTTTTTTTATATCTTCTAAGAATTCTTTATTACATGAATCTAATCTTATATTACTTCCATCTACAGTCCCTTCATCAATTATTATTGCTCTTACAATTCCCACAAGTTTTTTTCTATCCCCTTTAAAAAAAACTTTTGGTACTCTACAACTTTTACTATTAAATTCTACTTTAAAGTAATGTTTTAAGATAAGGGGAATAGCCGAAGGAAAATGAACATGATCTTTATAAATTTTAAATCCAACCTCTCCAAAACAATCCTTTAATTCATTTACAAATTCTCTTTTTGTTTCTTCATTTGTATTGTAATAGGCAGCATAACCGCTACTAAAACACCCATCACACATAATATGAATTAATATTTCTCTTAGTTCTGGAGAATCTTTTATTGGAAGAATTGGATTTTTTATACCATATTTCCCTCTTTTAGTTTTGTAACTTATTATATTATTTTCTAAATCTAGTAAATGTTTTTTGTTCATCAATTTCAAAATTTTTTTTATTCCCTGAAGTGGCATATATTTTGCTCTTTTCTTCCATTCTATAATTGTCGTTTTAGTCATATGTAATTTCTTTTCTAATCCATCTAATTTAAATTTAGATATTTCCTCGAATATGTGGTTCTTATATCCTTTCTTTAATTCAAGATATACATTATTTGGGAAGTTTTTTAAATGAATTTTCATGGTAATTTAAGGTTATAAATATATTTAAATACTTATCTAAATTGATGGGTAGTATAGCATAGTTAATTTAATAGATATGGTCGTGCTTTATTGGAAGAGAAACAGAAGACGCTGGTTTAGTGATTTATAGTTTTTATTTTTACAAATTTGTAATGAGCGTCTTTAGTTTTTTCTTTGCACTTAGAACACTTTTCTTTTAGAGTATAATTTTTACAAGACCCACACTTTTTTAATTTCATTTTTTATAGAGTTATTTCAAATTTAAAATGTATTCTCTTAAATGCGGATGATATGCTATGGTAAAATAATTGTCCAGTTCTTCTGGGTTTACCCACTTTATTTCTTTTAAATTTCCTCCCACTTTTTCTTCTCCCCCAACAACTTCACATAAATAAAGGAGCAAGATAAATTCCTTTTTTTCTTCAGGAATCATTGCGAAGATATTTCCGAGATTCTCAACATTAAGTCCTGTTTGTAGTTTAATTTTTTTCTTAAGCGATTCTTCTAAATCTTCTCCAGGAATAATTGATCCTCCTGGGGGGGTCCATTTTAATTTCGGAACATGAGGATCATTTTCTCTTCTTCCTATTAGAATTTTTCTTTTGGCAGGATCAAAAATAACCCCTAATAAAATAGTATTAAACTTATCCATCTCCATAACTTTCCATAAAAAACCACGTTTTTAAACCTTATGAAAACGCATTCACCCAATTAATTAAAAAAATAATTTATTTTTACTTCTTCAGAATACTATCATTATACCACGTATTTTATTTCTTTATAACGCTGAATTCCACCTTTTTCTTTTTAGCTTCTTTCTCTAGTTTTATAAGTGTATCTTTTAGTTCATGGTCGGTTTTTTTTATGTCTTCTGATTCTTTTTTTAAAGAATATTTTCCAGATGAAATATATTTTACTTCTGTTTCCTTTATCATTCCAAGAAGATCCTTAATTAATTCAATACCATTGGGTTCTGTAGTAGTTAGAGAAATCTCTTTTTTCAAAATAGTTTTCTTTTGTTTTTGAGCTTTTAGTATATCAATAATTTTTTTTACATTTTCTTTGTCCACTAATTTTTCAAGCTCCTTGGAATTTTCTTTTGCGCTTTGTAAAAAGTCGTAAATTTTATTCTTTTTTGAGATTTCTTCGATTATTTTCTTTCCTTGTTCTTCACCAAGAACACTTTTTAATATTTTTTCATAACTTTTCTCTTGCTTATCTTTTTCTCTGATTTCTTTCTGTTCTTTTTGGGTTACTCGTCTAAGAGATAAATCAATTCTATCTCCAGATATTCTCAAAACCTTACAGACTATTTTTTTCTTTGGAATAATATAATTCCTTATGTTTCTGATTCTTCCTGGAGCAACTTCACTGAAAACAATGCATCCTTCCCCATTATCTTCTATTTTTACAAATACATTAGTTCCTATTATTCTGTCTACAGTACATAAGACGATGTCTCCTTCTTCGATATTTGTGATCATATTTTACCAAGAAAAATTGTGGTTTTAAACTTATCTTAAGTGTCTAAATCCAATGGTTCTTTAAATCTCCTTTTCTTTGCTAATCTTAATGCATTCTTTACGTGATTTATATTTGTTCCATCATATCTTATTACATGTGGATGGGTGAAATTTTGATTTGATTCATTTGCAGGCATAATTACTACTCCCCTAGTTCTCCATTCAAGCCATTTTTCAATATAACCTGGAAAATCATCAACCAAGACTTTTCCATATACAATTCCTTTATCTCTTGTCATTGTTACATCAACGTCTTCTCCGAGATTTTTGTCTATCCATTTTTTCTTACCTGACCAGGCAGAAGGATTTTTTCTTGGTCCTTGGGTTAGGATCATTATTCTGTAATTAAAATTTTTTGCTACATTTAAAATATCCCATCCTAATTGAAACCTTGGGAGATTTTTCCACCATTCTTCTGATGCTCTAATCATATCTACTCTTTTTTTTATGTAGGGTGGAGCATTCCTCATGGAAGAAAGGTGTGGTTCTTTAGGAGACCTTAATTCTTCAAGTTTTTCTAATAGATCCTTATCATAATCGCACAAAGTTCCATCCAAATCAAAAAGAGCGATATCTTCTATTTTAGCCATAAATTTCCTATAAAAACAGAGTTTTTAATAATAATTATACTTGAATATAATTAAATCTTCACTAATTCAATTTCAAAATTCTTCTTTAAAAGATCAATGAATCTTTTTTCTTTATCTCTGGCTATCATGCATCCTGCAGCAGACTCGTGACCCCCAACCTCTCCACCTATTTCTTTAATTACTAAATCTAATATTTCTCTGACATTTCTTTTATTCATCCCTACATTTCTTGAAGAAACTTTTATCTTATCTTCGTAATAAGCCATGGTTGTTATAATTGTGCCTTCTTCGTAAAGAGGTGATTTTGAAAGAATGCTTGTGATTGTTCCGATTATTGTGTCTTTTATATTATCTCTTGTGTTGATAATTACAAAACCCTTGCCCTGGATTTTTTCTGCCTTTGAAACGAATTTAAGTCCAGATATAAGGTGTTGTTTATGTTTTACATGAATTTCTTCAGCTTCTTTTCTTGAACCGAGAACTTCCATACAAAATCGCAAAGCTGTACCACTTTCACCAAATCTTGAGCATGCATTAATCATCGCACTTAATTCCCTTGCATCTTCTAATTTATTAAAAAATTTCAAAAGAAATATATTTCCTATCAAATCTTTGTTTTTCGCTTGAGGATTTCTTAACATTATCGCGGTCACAAGTTTTTTTGTTTCTTCGTCATTTAATTCTATTAAACTCTTATATTTCCCATTTGATGGTTCGATTCCAATTTCCCTTAAAATTTCCAGAACCCCTTTAAAATTACCTGTAACTCCCGGGATATATGGTTGTGAGCAATATTCAAGAGCCCTATTGATTGGTCTTGTTGAAGAATAAATCATAATACCTTTTTTCTTTTTTATATCTCCTTCTTCTATCACACCAAGATTTTCTATAGACTCTTCCATAATATCTCCAATCATTCCTAAAACAGCTAGTTTTGCAAATCTTTTATTTTCAGGATTAATTTCCTTACAAAATAAGTATACAAGTCCTGCACTGCTTATTTTTTCCTTGCTGGTAAGTATTGGATTTAAGATGGCTACATTATCTGGTATTTTTTGAACAATTTCATGATGGTCTATTATGAAAACATTCTTTAGACCAGCTTTTTTAATATAATCAAGACTTCCTGAAGCAAGATCTAAAAAAAGAATGAGTTTGTTTTTTGGTAAATCATAAATCATTTCTTCTTCTAAATATTTCACAATTTTTACAGAGAATCTTTTATCTAATTTCTCCAGAGCCTGAATCATTATTGCGGCAGAAGTTATTCCGTCGGTATCAAAGTGACTAATCAAGAGTATTTCTTTATTTTCTGATTTTTTGAGAAACTCTTTTGTCTTAGCTTTTATTTCTTTTTCTAAAGAATCCTCTTTTTTTTCCATTTTAAATTCAATTAAATTACTTTATGATACTTTTTGGTTTTTCTCAACTTTGCAAATATTCTGTCTTTTTCTCTCATTGCTCTTTTATCTTGTTTATGTTTTGCATAATGCTTTTTTATTTTTTCAAGTTTTTCTTCAATATTTTTCATATCAGGATTTATGTACTTATTTTTTTCATTAAGTATTTTTGAGATTTTTTTATTATATTCTTTTGGATGGATTCCTTGCTTTCTGAGTTTTTCACCGATTTTCTCACTTGTAAAACCCTTACCTGCAAGTTCTATGACTTTTTTCTCAAATTCTTCTTGAGAAAGTTTTTTAGAAGATTCTGCTTCTGATTTTTTTGGCATTTTATTAAATGAAGAGGTTTGTTTTTAAACTTTATGTGTAACTAAAAGATTTTAAACATCAAAGTTTTATATTTCTTATGGGCAAAACCATAGGCATAGTAAGTTTAAAGGGAGGTGTTGGAAAAACAAGTGTTGTCGCATCCTTGGGTTCTGCACTTTCAGAATTTGGAAAAAAAGTTCTTTTAATTGATGGAAATCTTTCTTCTCCAAGTCTTGGTCTTCACCTGAATATAGTGGATATGGAAAAAACACTTCATCATGTTCTTAATAGAACAGCGAATACAAAAGAAGCAATTTATGAATATGAAGAGGGATTTCATGTAATGCCAGCCTCTATTTTTGAAAGAATAGAAGTTAACCCTTTAAAATTAAAAGATAAAATTAAGGGTTTGAAAAGATCTTATGATATTATTTTAATTGATTCCTCTCCTTCATTAAATGAGGAAACTCTTGCAGTTATGCTTGCATCTGATGAGATTTTTGTTGTTACAACACCTGACCACCCGACATTAAGCGCAACAATCAAAGCTATAAAACTTGCAAAACAAAGAGGAACCCCTATATCTGGATTGATTCTTAACAAAGTTCACAATAAAAATTTTGAAATTTCTTTGGAAGATGTTGAAGAAACCCTGGACGTGCCTGTGCTTGCAGTTATTCCTTATGATACAGGTGTTTTAAAATCTCTTTCAAATATGAAGCCTTATACAAGTCATAAGCCAAAATCAAAAGGAAGTACTGAATATAAAAAATTAGCAGGTGTTTTAGTTGGCCAAAAATACAAACAAACAAAATTTGCAAAACTCTCTAGAAAAATCACACCAAAAAGACAAGAGATTAATAGAGAGATTTTTTATAAAAGGGTTCTTGATGATTAAATTTATAAGAAATAGCCTATATCTAAATGCTTAGGTATTGAGGCCCTTATTCTTCCTTGCGGTTTCATTCTTAATAGGTCAAATTCATCTTTAATCTCTTCAGCCTTTGTTTTATTTATTTTTTCTAAGAGTATTGAATAATCTTTTTGTTTATGGATTTTAATTTCAGCATCATCCAAAACTGTTAATATAACAATTTCTTTTTGTCTTTTCTCTTGACCATATATAATCATATCTATATTTATGCTATATTGATTTTCTTTTGTTTTTTTTAAGGACGTCATTCCTGTTAAATCTTCAAGAAGCCCTTGTGAAGTAGATCTTAAAACTATACCTGCTTGATCTTTTGGTCCTTTCAGAGATTTAAGTAAAAAGTATCTTTCCATGATTTTCTTTTATTAATCTTCTTTTTAAAGATATGGGTGTTTTATAAAAATAGCCCTGCCAGGATTCGAACCTGGGTCACAAGGTCCAAAACCTTGCATACTTGACCGCTGTACTACAGGGCTGTAAGACAACAAGAAAAAAAGCGACTAACGATTTATAAGGGTTTCTTTTTATATCTCCCTCTTTTTTCTACCTTGTTTAATCTTTCAAGAACAGTTTTATGACTCTTGGATTTCGAATATCCTTTAAGAACTTCTTTGAAAAGTGTTTGCCAGTTTTTGAAGTGTTTTGCTTCAAGAGCTTGTTTTAATAAGTGCAGGTCAACTGCTTTGTCTTCAAACTTATGGCTGATGAATCCAAGACCAAAATCTATGAAATAGATTTTGTTGTTTTTCAAAATCATATTAGATGTTGTGAGGTCTCCGTGGATTATATCTGCATCATGAAGTTTTGCAGTGCTCTCTCCAATTAGTTTACAAACTTCTTTTTGTTTTTTTAGTGGAAATTTATCGAGATAATCAGAAAGCTTTTTTCCGTCTATAAAAGGCATTTTTAATTTAGAAGAATTTTTTATTAATGGTTGAAGAAAAGGAGTGGGACAGTTGATTACTTTAGATGCTTTTTCTAGAAGTTTTGCTTCTGACTTTGTTCTTTTCCATCTTATTTTCATATCTAATTCAGGAATCCTGTAGCCTTTTTTTACCCTATCTTTTATTATCCAATTTCTTTTCTCAATAGTGTTCCTTCTCTTAATTATATTTGCTTCTGCACCTTTCTGAATTATGTTTAATTTTGTCATTTTTCTTTCCAGAATAAAAATACTGCTAATCCTAATAAAGTTCCAATGTCAACAACCATACAAAACTGACAGCACGCTTTAATTACGATTAGCTGAAGATAGATGAAATAAAGTGCAAAGATAGAACCAATGATTAGTCCGAGTAAAATCAGTTGTTTTTTGTATTTTTTTGGTTTCAAGACGTGGCATATTGTAAGAATTATTAAAACAGAAAATGCAATTAATCCAAAATAGCAGTTATTTATCCCAATTGTTTGAGCGTATTCTGACTGGCTGACAATGTAACAACCAGTCTCACTTCCCCCGCATGCTTCTTCTGGCGGAATAAAAGAAAGTATTGCAGAAGCTATAAAGCACAGAATAAAAATTATCAGTAGTATAATATATTTTTTTTTGTGGTTCATTTTTTCTTTTTTTTCTTTTTTAATTTGTTTTTTATAAAACTCTTAAATTCTTTACCGAACCAGGTGAATCTTAAAAGTATTTCCAGAAATAAATAGATTATTATTATCCTTAAAATTAAGTGAGGATACCATTTAGTTATATAAAAAATTATATCAAATATAACAGAAGCCCCTAATATAACTAAAAGAAGTATTCCAATGAATATTCTTATCATTCTCCATGATTCTTTTTTCATCCTAAAACCTCATTTTTTTTCCGAATTTTTTAGCGAGTTTTTGTAATTGTTTCTGGCTCATTCCTTGAGACATGTCCAAATCGCTTCCAGATTGTATCATATCATTCAAAAGTTTGTATTGTTTAAGAAGAGAACGAACATCACTGTTATGAACTCCTGCTCCTTGCGCGACTCTTGAAATCCTGGAAGTTTGTTTTTCCAGTAATTCTGGGTTTTCCCTTTCTTCCTTGGTCATTGATTTCATTATGTGTTCCCATTTTTTGATTTTTTCTTCTTGATTTTCTATAAGGTTTTCAGGAATCTTTTTCTCCACGTTTGAAAAACCAGGAATCATTGATTTTATTTTATCAAAACCACCCATAGAGCCCATTGATTTTACTTGTTCTATAACATCTTCAAGAGAGATATTTCCATCTTTTATTTTTTCCTGGATTTTTTTCTGTTTGCCCTCATCTGTTACAGATTTTATTTTTTCAATTAAAGTTTCAATATCTCCCATACCAAGGAGTCTTGATAAGAAAGATTTTGGATTAAACTCTTCTAGGTCATTTATTTTTTCTCCTGTTGTTATAAAATAAACAGGTGCTTTTGTTTCAGCGCAAGCTGTTAATGCACCACCCCCTTTTGCTGTAGAATCCATTCTTGTAATTATTACTCCTAAAATATCAAGGATTTCTTTGAATTCTTGAGATTGTTTTTTCGCTGCTTGGCCAATATCTGCAGGCATCACAAGAATTGTTTCTGTTGGTTTTATTGTTTTATCAAGAGATTTTATTTCATTTACCAGGGACTTATCAAAAGAATGCCTTCCAGCTGTATCTATAAGAACAACATTATACTCTTTGAGCTCTTTTCCATATTTTTTCCATATTTTTACAGGATTTTTTTCTTTAGTATCTATAAAATAAGGAAGTTTATGTTTTTCTGCTAACTGTTGCAGTTGTTCTGCTGCAGCATGTCTATGGGTATCAAGACCAACAAGGGCAACCTTATTCCCTCTTTTAGAAAAATAGTTTCCAAGTTTTGCAGTTGTTGTTGTTTTTCCAGCGCCATAAAGCCCTAAAAGCATTATCCTATTTTGTTCTTTTTTTCCTTTTTTTAGTTCCAGTTGCTTGTGCTCTCCAAGTATTGCTGTTAATTCATCGTGCAAGAGCTTGATAATGTGCTCTTTCTTTTCAACTCCTTTAAGTCTTTCATCAAGAGCTGATTTTTTTATTTTATCACTTAATTCTTTCACGAGAACAATACTTACATCTGCTTCAATTAGTGCTCTTTGCAAATCTTTGATAATTGAGTTTACAAGATTTTTATCAAGGAATATAGCATTAGCTATTTTGTCTGTTGCTTTTCTTAATACTTCTCCTAGTTTTTCAAGCATGTTTTAAAGAAATAGCTGAGATTTATAGGGTTTTTGGTTTTTATTCTCCAAGATGATATAATTCTACCTTATAGAACACCCAATGAGCAATGCCTTCAGAATTATCAGAAAATGTTATTCTTTCTACCTTTGATTTTTCTGGAATTATTCCAAGATTTAAATATGCATTTACCTGAGGAAGATTTTTTATTGCATCCACAAAATCTACTTTAGAGCTAATTCCAGGCTGCGAGTTAGCAGTACTAACTTTTACTTCTATTGTTTTTAAAGGAATGATTGGTCTTTTAAATGTAATCTCTCCAAGTATCAAATATTTTTCATCTGTAGACAATGTAACTTCTTTCATTTTAGTATCAATATAAGATATCTTATAATTATTTCTTTACTATAGAATATACTTCACAATCCCAACTCTTTCAGAAACTTCTTCTTGTCAAAGACCTCTATGTTGTTGTATTCTTGACCAATGCCAAGGAAGAGAATAGGTTTTTTTGTGATATAACCAACTGAAAGAGCTGTGCCTCCTCTTTCATCAACATCGGCTTTTGTTAGAACAATTCCATCAATTCCTACTGCCCAGTCAAACGACTTGGCCTGTTCTATCGAATCATTCCCTGTTATTGATTCTCCTACAAATAACTTTAAATCAGGTTTGCAAACCTTTGAGATTTTTTCTATTTCTTTAAGAAGATTTTTTGATGTGTGCATTCTTCCTGCAGTGTCAATTAAAACACAATTTATAAAATTCTTTTTCGCATAACTTATGGCATCAAAACCAACTGCAGCAGGATCTGTACCATATTGTTGTGAAATAACTTTAACCCCTATTTTTTCTCCATGTTTTTTTAGCTGTTCTATCCCTGCTGCACGGAAAGTATCTGAAGCAGCAAGGACACATGAGAACCCTTTTTTCTTTAAAAAATCAGTAATCTTTGCAATTGTTGTTGTTTTTCCTGTTCCATTAATCCCCATAAAAAGAATTACATATGGTTCTTTTGGCTGGTCTGCAATTTTTTCTTTTATTTTTTCCATAATATCAAAAGGTTCTATGAGAATATTTTCAATTATTTTTTTTAATGCATCTTTTATCTCAGATTCTACTTCTTTTTTCAAAAGTTTTTTTCCAATTATTTCTTCCTTAAGCTCTTCAATTACTTTCTCAGCAACTTCAAGGGCAACATTGTTTTCTAAAAGAAGCATTTTCAATTCTTCATTATAAACTTCAAATGCTTTTTCTGAGATTGTTATTCTTTGTACTTTTGTTTTTATTCTCTCCAGAAAAGTTTTATCTTTTAGTTTTTCTAAATCAGGCTCAAATTTCTGCTTTCCAACTTCAAATTTTTGAGGTAACTCTAACTCTTTAACTTTTTCAGATTTTCCCCCTTCTTTAGAGATTTTCTTTGCCCAGTTCCCTATTTTTTCTTTTAAAAATTTAAACATGCTTGAGCAAAGAAAGATCTTTATAAATACTTTTTCTTTGGTATTTAAAAGGAGGTAAAATTATATGGCATTTACATCAGTAGAGATAATTGCTCTGGTTATGATTATTTTTGCAGTAATAAAGATGATCGTTCTTTTAATCAATCCGAAATCTTGGATGGATTTTGCAAAGAGTCTTTTAGGTAAAAATGGTTTATTAGGTCAGATTATTGGTTTAATATTAGGAGCAGTTGTGCTTTATTATCTGATACAGGCAGGATTTACAATTATAGATATATTGGCAGTAACAGCATTTGTAGCCCTTTTGGTAATGATAGGACTTGCAAGAAATGTTGGATCTCTTCTTAAAAAATATGAGACACAAATTAGAAGAGGAAATCTTTGGAAAGAGAACTGGTTTTATACTCTTATCTGGATTGTTCTGTTAATCTGGGGAATTGTAGTTTTGTTTTTTTAATTTTTAATTATTATTTTTTGTTTTTCTTTATTAGTGAATACGCTATTTAGTAGAATATAAATTTTTAAAGACCCCTTCCCTATTTTTTTTATGCTTAGGAAAAAGAGGAAGAAATTGAAAATTTATCTGTTTAGACATGGTCAAACATATTATAATAAGAATGGAATTTTTACAGGATGGAAACACTCTAGACTTACTTCTAAAGGGATAAATGATGCAAAAAAAGTAGCTCAGAAATTAAAAAATAAAAAATTTCAAATTGCTTTTTATACTAGATTGCCCCGTTCTATGAAAACTCTGAAATATGTGTTAAAATATCACCTAGAATGTAAAAAATTAATAAAAGACGATAGAATGATTGAGAGAGGTTATGGGATACTAGAAGGAACTAGTCATGAAGATTTTATAAAAAAGATCGGAAAAAAGGCGTACGATTTAAGAATACAAGGAGATGCTATTGAGAATCTAAGTCTTAAGAAAAGAAAAAAAATTGAAAAGTTTTTAGGAGAGAAGGAGTATCACGCAATTCATAGGGGATATGACGTTAAAGTTCCAAAAGGAGAAAGTTTTGCTGATGTTGAAAAAAGAGTCAAGAAGTTCATTGAATATCTAAAAAAATTCATGAAAAAAGAGGAAGTCAATGTAGCTATTTCTGCTCATGGAAATTCCATTCGATTATTCAGAAAAATTATGGAAAATGCTTCTAAAAAAGAAACAATAAAATGGGTTATTCCTTATGATGATTATTATGAGTATTCTTTAGATGTTTAATTATAGCTAAAATAAAAGATATGCTGTTGACTAAAAATACTTATAAAGAATAAGGTTCTAATTACTTTATGAAGGGCATATTGGTTATCCTTGACGGTATTGGGGATCTCCCTTGCAGGCAACTTGACGGCAAAACTCCTTTAGAAGCAGCAAACACACCTAATCTTGATTTTCTTGCTACAAGAGGAGAAATGGGATATATGTATCCTGTAAGACCTGGATTTATTCCTGAATCTGACGAAGCAGTTATTTCTATTTTTGGGAATGAACTTATTGATAGTACTCAGGGACAACTTGAAGCAAGAGGAACAGATATAAAACTTACAAGAGGAGACCTTGCTTTAAGGGCTAATTTCGCAACAATAGATTCTCTAAAAGAAGGAAACATTATTGACAGAAGAGCTGGAAGAACCCTTACAACAGCAGAAGCAGAAGAACTTTCCAGAGCTTTAAACAAGATAAAAATTCCGTGTAAATTTGTTTTTAAACCAACAATTCAACATAGAGGGGTTTTGATTTTTAGAGGAGGATTTTCCGATAATATAACTGGAAATGATTCAACTTATTCAAAAGGTGTAGCAAAAGAAGCAGAAAAAATAGGGGCTTTTGAAGTTTTGGATGAAGAAGAAAATACACAATATACAGTAAACATACTTAGAGAATTTGTTAACAAGGCTTTCGAAGTTCTTGATACTCATCCTGTTAATGAAGAAAGAAAAAGAAAAGGTTTGCTGCCAGCGAATTACCTTCTTTTAAGGGGTGCAGGAATTGAACCCCCTAAATTAAAGTTCTATAAAAAATGGCTTTCTGTAGCATATATGCCTTTAGAACTTGGTTTTTCAAAAGTTAGTGGAATGAATATTTTCTCTTTTGATTATCCAAAGTTAAAGAGTCTTGATTCATATGAAAATCTTCGTGATGGTCTTAAAAAAGCTTGCCATTTTTCAATTAAAGTTTTAAAGAAAAATCACAAAAATGCTGATTACGCATATGTGCATATAAAAGAAACAAATCTTCCAGGATATGATAACAAACCTATTGAAAAAAAACATATGATTGAATATGTAGATAAAACTTTGTTTAAATTTTTAAGAGAATTTGCACCTCCTCGTAGAATAAAAATTGTTGTTACATCAAACCATTCAACTCCTTCAAAACTTAAAGCACATTCTTCAGATCCTGTTCCTGTTTTGCTTTATAATGATAAGCCCCCAGGAAGAAGAAAAAGAATCACAACATTTTTTAAAACAGCAAGTCGGAAAATCCCGCTTCGTTCACGAAAAAAACCTGATGAAGAAACAAAAGGAGAAAAATTTTGTGAGAAGAATGCGAGAAAAGGTGGTTTAGGAATGATTATGGGGAAGGAATTATTTGAAAAAGTAGGATTTTTGAGATAATTTATTATATTTGATTACAGCAATTATTAAAAATCGCTTACTATTCATATTTTTATGATAACATATAGTGACCTTTATGAAGCTGCGAGAAAAGAAAGATATTCTGAGCAATTACAGCCTTTACAAAAGAATTTTGTTACAGAAGTGGCAAAATATCTTAAGGAAAAAAAACAGCTTTCTCTGAAAGAAGATGATATTTTTTCAGATATGATTGCAAAGACAAAAAAACAGCTGGAAAATGCAACAACTCTTTTTAGAGAATTGATGATACGCCGGAGAAAAAAGATACTTAACCTTGTTTTAATTGCAGCTGAAACAGGAATTTCAAAACAAGATTTTGAAAATATGCTTGCTTTTGAGAAATCTTTATTTGAGGAATTAATAAAAAATATAGAAAACGTTGACAAAGAAATTAACAAGCTTTTGAATGAGGAAAAAATTGATGAATTAAAAAATGAATTGGTTACTTTTAAGACAGATGTTGAGGAATTCTTGGATATGGAAGGGGAAAAAATAGGGCCTTTTCAAAAAAGCCAGATTGCAAATATTCCAAAAGAAATTGCAAAAATTCTTATTGAAGATAATAAAGCAGAGATTGTTGAGAAGTGATTTCTGTAAGTTCGTCCAAGCGTGGACGAGCTAAAGGTTAAGATTGTTGAGAAGTGATTTTATTATGAATGTCTATGCAAAATAGAAACATTTAAATAGTATTATGAATAAGTATTCATAATTAAATTGCTCTTGAAAGAGTAAGGAGGAAATTAAAATGCCTAAAGGAGATAAAACTGGTCCAGCAGGTCAAGGACCAATGACTGGAAGGAGAATGGGTTATTGTGCAGGTTTTAATATACCTGGCTTTATGAATTTCGGATTTGGCAGGGGCTTTGGCAGAGGATTTGGCTGGAGAAGGGAAATGATGCCTATTCAGCAACAAGTAGTTCCAATTCAACAAATTCAGCCACAAGTAATAACTGAGCAACAAGAAAAAGAAATTTTACGAGAAGAATTAAAAGCCTTAAAAACAGAAATAGATGAAATACAGAAAAGATTAAAAGAGTTAAAATAATTAATAAATAATGCCAAGACCAAGGAGAGTTAGAAGAGTTTTTTTTGAGCCAAGAACAGATTATTTTAAGCCAGCCGGCATTATGCTACGTATGTTGCAAGAAAATATTATAACAAGGGATGAG
>DAOWJD010000057.1 GCA_030640565.1 Nanobdellota archaeon | reverse complement strand
GAATTTGAGATAAGAGATAAAGCAGGAGATTTTATCGGAGCAAGAATGGGGAGGCCTGAAAAAGCAAAGTTAAGAAAACATACGGGAAGTCCTAATGTTTTATTTCCTGTTGGAAGAGAGGGTGGAAGATTAAGAAGTGTTCAGGCAGCTTGTGAAGTTGGAAATGTGGTGGGAGACTTCCCAATTTACTATTGTGAGGATTGTAAGCAGGAGACAATTTTTCCTATATGTGAAAACTGTGAAAAACAATGTAAAAAAATGTTTTATTGTTTTGAATGTGGAGAAACTAGCTTTGAGGCTTGTGAAGAACATCAGGATTCTAAGCAATATTATAACAGATCTATAGATATATCTCATTATATGGAAAAAGCAAAAGAAAAACTTAGACTTTCTGATGGTGAAATTCCACCTTTAATCAAAGGAGTAAGGGGAACAAGTTCTGAAAACCACACAATTGAACCTCTTGCAAAAGGAATTTTAAGAGCTTTGTTTGATTTGCAAGTAAACAAAGACGGAACAATAAGATTTGATGCAACAGAAATGCCTTTAGTATCTTTTAAACCAAAAGAAATTTCTGTAAGTTTTGAAAAGTTGAAAGAACTTGGTTATACCAAAGATGCTCTTGGAAAAGAACTTATTGGAGATAACCAAATTTTAGAATTAAAACCCCATGATATTCTTCTTCCAAGTTCTCCAGATTCTCCTGAAAGAGCCGACGAGATTTTTATGAGTATTTGTAATTTTATTGATGAATTGCTAGTAAGATTTTATGGTATGAAACCCTTGTATAATGTTAAAAAAAGAGAAGATCTTGTAGGGAAATTAGGGGTTTGTATAGCTCCTCATAATTGTGCAGGAGTTGTTTGCAGAATTATTGGTTTTTCAAATACTTTAGGATTGTTTGCAAGTCCGTTTATGCATGCAGCGATTAGACGAGACTGTGATGGTGATGAAGCTGCAATCATGCTTTTAGGAGATGTTCTTTTGAATTTTTCTAAAGAGTTTTTGCCAAGTCATAGGGGAGGAACCCAGGATGCTCCTTTGGTTTTAAATGCAAAGATTAATGCAGGGGAAGTTGATGCTGAGCTTTTTGATTTTGAACTTGTCGATGAGTACCCTCTTGAACTTTATAAAAAAGCTGAGCAAAGAAAACATTCTTCTTCAATAAGAGTTTATGATGTAAGAAAAGCTTTGAAAGAGGGAAAAGATGCTTTTACGAATTTGGGATATACTCATGATACATCAAATATAAACGAAGGTGTTTTTTGTTCAAATTATAAACTTCTTGCCACGATGCAGGAGAAAGTTAGGCACCAGATGGAACTTGTAGAAAAAATTCGTGCTGCAAACACATCTGAAACAGCACGGCTTGTAATTGAAAGACATTTTATAAAAGATATGAGGGGGAATCTTAGAAAATTCTCAACCCAGCAATTTCGTTGTGTGAAATGCAATGAGAAAATGAGAAGACCACCTTTATCAGGAGATTGTTCAAAATGTCACGGGAAGATTATCTTTACAACACATGAAGGGGGTGTAAAGAAATATCTTGGGCCTGCATTAGAGCTTGCAAAAAGATATAATCTTTCACCTTATATAAAGCAAACTCTTGAACTTACAAAAAGACATATTGATTCTGTTTTTGGAAAAGAACCTGAAACACAGGAGACGATTGAGAAGTGGTTTTAAGAAAATTATAACTTTAAGTGATAATGTTTAGTAAGCAGATTAATAACCCCTCATACGGCGTGAACGCAGATATTTGATGCCCCCAAAAATAAGAAAAAGTCCTCCTACAAAAATAACCCAGTTGCTAATGGTTGGAAGAGGAAGAAGATTAAATGGCGCATTAAGAAAATAAAGGCCACCAATAAGATAAATGAAAAAAATTATTGTGTTGAATGCATTACTCCTCATAATTAATTTAATTGGAAGAAATTTATAAATCTTTCTTGTAATTAATTTTAAAAAGATTTTCTCACTTAAAATTTAAGAAAATTTAAATAACCTCTTTCTTTTATTTTATTATGAAACTGACTGTAAGGCACGTATTAATCTTTTTAATAGTAATCTCTTTTTTAGCAGCTTATTTTTTTCCCGGAGTAAAGGAAAACGAAGCTGTTAAATCTTCTATAACATTTATTGGAATTTTATTTGGAATTATTTTAGGATTTTTTATCACAGACTTATATGCAAGATACCAGGGTATAAGAAATAATGCGGCTCTTGATTCAAGTGCCTTAACGACTTTTTATACTTTTGCAAAGATACTTGGAGAAAATAAAAAAAATAAGAAATGGTTAGAAAAACAAAAGACCCTAATAAATAATTATATTAAAAAATTTATGCCTTTGCCTTGGGATAGATATTCTGAAACAGAACCAGAATTTAGTGCGATTACAGATTCTTTAAAAGAAATTAGGTATGACACAGATAAAGAAAATGAAACTTTTTCAAATATTTTAGGGGTTTTTTCAGGTCATTCTGATGCAAGAGAAAAATTAATTATGTATGGAAAAGATAAACTTTCTTGGGGGGAGTGGTTAGTAATTTTACTTTTAGGCGTTCTTTTGCTTGGTTCTTTATTTTATACTAAAGATACAACAATGACTTCTATAATTTTTACAGGAGCACTCTCTTCTGCAATTCTTATTTTGTTATTTGTTGTAAAAGATTTAAATAATTTGAATTTTGGAGAAAGTGCTATTGCTATAGAACCTTATGAGAGAGTTTTAGATGCGATTGGAAAACCAAGATTCTTCAAAAAGAAAGGAAAATTCTTGAAAAATCTTTTAACAATTAAGACCAGAGGCCGTCCGAATAAATAAAAAATAATTTTTTTGCTAAGTTTTATAAATTTGTGTGATTTTATCCTCTTTGAGAAGTAAAAATGGAAGAAGAAAAAGAGAAAGAGAAGGAAAGAGAGAAAGATCCTAAAGCATATAAAAATCCTTTATTGAATCTTATTAGGTTAGAATGGATTCATTTAGGGGGGCGTAGAAGAATTTTCTTTGCTCAATTAGTGATTTTTACAATAGCAGGGCTTATTGGGTTGTTAACACCTCTTGTGATTGGGCTTATTTTTAATTCAATTCAACAAACAATTACCTCTTCAGCAGAATTGAATAACTTAATTTTTATGATTTTTTTGCTTTTAGCAATTACTATAGGCTTTCAGGTTTTCCATGGGATAGGTCGATTTTTAGAACAAAGAACAGGTTTTTTTGTTCATAGAAATTATGCTAATTCTAAGATGAGAAAAGTATTAGAGCTTCCTGTTAAATGGCATAAAGACCACCATTCAGGAGACACTATTGATAAAGTGAATAGGGGAAGAAATGCTCTTTCTAGTTTTTCTCAAGACATGACTTATGACGTAGTTTACGCTATCTTGAATATTTTTGGTTCTTTAATTATATTATTTTTTGTAGATGTAAAAATAGCATCTTTTACTTTTGGATTTGCAATAATAACTCTTTTTATACTTATGAAGGTTGACGTTAAACTTGGTAAATATCATCAGGAAATGAATAAATTTAGCAATAAATTATCTTCAGCTGTTTATGATTATCTAAGTAACATTATAACTATTATAACGCTTAGATTGAAAAAAACTGTTTCTGTTGAGGTTGACCGTAGATTAATGGCTGGTTCTAAAACACATAAAAAAATAGTTTTATTAGGGGGATTTAAATGGGGGTTTGCAAGTATTGCCATAAGTTTGATGACTGTTCTTGTTTTAAGTTATAAAGCATACACTGATTATTATGCTACAGGGATAATTATGATAGGAACTCTTTACATTCTTTATGGTTATTTAAGTAAAGTTGGAAATACGTTTTACCAATTCGCATATCTGTATGGAAATATGGTTTATAAAAATGTAAGAGTTTCAGGAGCATATCCGATTGATATGGCTTTTGATGAGATAAAAACAACTGTCGGAGGAAAACTTCCTGCTAATTGGGAAGAAATTGAACTAAAAGATATTGATTTTACTTATGATAAAGAAGGAGAAATTCAACACATAAAGAATGTTGGGCTTAAATTTAGAAAAGGGCAAAAAATAGCTTTAATTGGTGAGAGTGGTTCTGGTAAAAGTACTATCCTTGCATTAATGCGGGGACTTTATACACCTGAAAAAGGAAAAATTTATTGTAATAGAGAAGAGCTAAAAAATGGTTTTGAAAAATTAAAATCTCATATTACTCTAATTCCGCAAGACCCTGAAATTTTCAATAACACTTTGAGATATAATATTGCAATGGATATTCCTGTTAAAAAAGAAGATATTGATGATGTTGTATCTATGGCCCAGTTTGGAAATGTTGTTGAAAGATTGAAAAAAGGATTAGAAACAAATGTTTTGGAAAAAGGAGTTTCTTTAAGTGGCGGGGAAAAACAAAGATTAGCATTAGCCCGTGGTTTGCTTGCTGCAAGAAAGAGTGAAATTATTTTATTAGATGAACCAACAAGTAGTGTAGATAATTTAAATGAGATGAATATTTATAGCGAGGTCTTTAAAGAGTTTAAATATAGAACAATTCTCTCGTCTGTGCATAGACTGCATCTTTTGAAAATGTTTGATTATATTTATATGTTTGAAAAAGGAAAAATAGTTGCAGAAGGACCCTTGGAAGAGATAAAGAAAAATCCAAAATTTATGTATATCTGGAAAAAATATGGGTTGACAAAAGAGATAAAGTGAGCTAAAAAGGCTTGTTGAATATGTCCTTTTCACAATAACTTATTTTAAAAACTACTTTTTATTTTTTTTATTATGACTGGAATGTTTGGTCTTGTTTCAAAAAAAAGAAGTGGGAGAAAATTAAGAGGGAGAGATTTATATTTAGGAATGTATTATCTCCAGCATAGAGCACAGGATTTTTGTGGTGTTGGGTGGGGTGATGAGAAAAGATTAAATCAGCCCTTAATTCATAAGGGTTTTGTAAGGGAAAAATTTCCCATGGAAAGATTACAAGGACTAAAAGGAAATTTTTTTATTGGGTCTGTTGCAACAGATAGACAACCTCTTCCAGAAGTTTCACAACAAGGAGGGTTGATTTTGGGTTATGATGGTAATGTAATTAATCATAGAAAATTAATGAAGGGATTTATGAGAAAGGGAAAAACTTTTACAGATTATTGTAATCCAGGTGATGTTAAAGATACTGCTTTGATTTCAAAAATAATTGCTAGTGAAACAAGTTTTGAACAAGGGATTGAGAAGCTTATTGAAAAAATTGAAGGAGATTTCGCAATTGTTAGTTTAACTAAACAAGGTGTTTATGCTGCAAGAGGTTGGGGAAGAAAACCTTTGATTTTGGGCGAAAAAGAAAATGTTTATGCTGTTTCTTCTGAGAGTAATTCTTTTATTAATACTAATATGAAAATTGTTGGAGATGTTGAGCCTGGCGAAATTGTTTTATTAAATAAAGAAGGAATTCATAGTGTAAAAAAATTTGATTTAAAACCTATTAAATACGGAACTTTTGAGTGGATTTATACAGCTTATCCTACTAGTGTTATTGACGGAAAAAGTGTTGCTCAAGTTAGAATGAGTATTGGAAAACTTCTTGCCAAAAATTATCCTATTGATGCAGATATTGTTTCTCCTGTTCCAAACTCTGGAAGATGGCATGCTATTGGTTATGCTCAAGAATCAGGAATTCCTTATGAAGAAGTTTTTTCAAGATATGATTATTCAGATAGAAGTTTTACTCCAAGAGACCAAGCTTTACGAGATTTTGAGGCAAAGACCAAGTTGATTCCTATAGAAGAGATTATTAAAGGCAAGAGAATAGTTTTGATTGATGATAGTATTGTTAGAGGTACACAAATATTAAACCAATCTGAGAGATTAAAAAAATTAGGTGCAGAAGAAGTTCATGCAAGGATTGCTTGTCCTCCGTTAATGTATGCTTGCAAATATGGAAAAACTACTAAAAAGGATATGGATTGTCTTGCGAGAAGAATGCCTGTCTCTGAGATACAAGGGAAATTGGGTTTAGATAGTTTGAAGTATGCGACTGTTGAGATGTTGGAAGAAGCGATTGGCTATTCTCGTGAGAAACTTTGTCTAAGTTGTTGGGGTTAGGGTATCAGGTAAAAAACAATTGTTGGGATGAGTAAACAACCCATCATATTTGTTCTTCTTACACCGAGGGAGATGCAGTAGATCCCTGTGAGAGTTGAGATTATTAAGACGATGAGGCCGAGAATGTTTGAAACTAAGAGTATGAGAATTGTTAAAATGACAAGAGTTATTAATGATAGTTTTGAATAATTCATCTTGTCGATTCTTTTTGAGAAAAATTTTGCAAGAAAAATAGTAAGGAAAAAAGCAACTAGTCCGCTAATCAAAACTGTTGATAAGATTAAAACCAGAATCTTCCAGGAGAATTCTCCAATTATCTTTTGAATTGCAACAGCTGCCCCTGTTCTTGTTCTGGAAATAATATAGAGAGAAACAAAAGAAAATCCCATTACAAGAGTGTTTGTTGCACCAAGTAAGATGAGAAAACCTTTCCTATCTGTTTTTGAAATTGTGTTTCCTATTATTGCAGCTTGCCCACTTCCTAAACCAGGAAGAAAGCTAGAAAAAGGAGAAGCGATTACTGCACCAAGTAAAGGAGATAAGAGTTTGTTTTTTATTTTAGGTTTTGTAATTTTTTGTTTGGGGATTTTGGTTTTGGTTTGAATGCTTGTTACCAACATAGATGCTCCGAACAAACCTGTGAGTAAAGGTAAAAGAGGTTCTTTAAGGACAAAAAAAGAAGCACCAGAATCTAAATTTAAAACAATTAATCCAAGTAAACCTGCAAGTAGAAAAACAACTATTGCTTTAAACTTTTTTTTCTCTAAAGCGATTAAAAGAAAAGATACAAGAATCAATAGATAAGGAATTATTTTCTGTAAAAAACCATATGTTTTTGAAATTAAGAGAATGGAAGGAAAGGCAATTAAAACAAGAATAAGAATTGCAGCAAGACTTCCGTAACAAGTTAGAATGATTGCTTGATATCCTTGCCCTTTTTTTAGTAATTCATGGCCAGGTAAAACAGAGAGTTCTGTGTCTGTGTCAGGACAACCCAAAAATATTGAAGGAATAAAATCTATGAATGTATGTGTGATTGCCATAGACGAGATAAAAACCACAAAGTAGATTGGATTTATAGAACTTAAAAGCGAAGCAGAAAGAGCTACAAGAGAAACACCTACAAGATTTATGTGGATTCCTGGGATTAAACCTGTAAGGGTTCCGAAGAGGATTCCTGCAAAAAGAAATAAGATGATTTCAGCGAGCATAAGTTAGATAATATTTTTTGTTTTTAACTTCTTTATTATTTTTTTAGTTATGCAATTTGATGGTTCTGTTCCTTTAAAACTTAAATCAGCATATTTTTTAGCTAATTCGCCATATTTTTTATATTCTTTCACCACTATCTCTTTGCTATACTTTTCTTGATTATCTTCAACACCAAATTTTTTTATTCTCCTCTCTATAATCAATTTATTAGGGATTTTTAAATAAACTTTCAAATCTATAATGTCTCTGATTTTTTTATAATAAAATAAAAGATTTCCTTCAACTATAATAAATTTATATTTTTTCTTACCTCTTAATTGAATCAAATTTTTATGAAGTTTTCCAAAATTTATACTTGAAGGCCATTCCCATTCTCTCCACTTTTCAAATGATTTCGGAATTCTTTTTCTTTCTTTCCAATAATCGTCAACACATACAATTTTTGTATTTTTTAATATTTTTTTAAGATTCATTCCTATTGTTGTTTTTCCAGAACCACTTACCCCTGTGATACCAATAATAAATGTTTTTTTCATTTTATTTTTAGTTCGTTCTTATCTATAAATTTTTGCTTTTGATGTTATATCTTTAGCAATTAGTAATAAATAAAGGAAAAGCAGGAGTGAATCTCTTTAACGCGTTTTAAATTCAACAACACAAAGATCTTTTAGTTTATGTTGGAGACCTACAATCTGGCCTGGGAATTTTGAACTTGGGCCCCAGATTTTTGTTTGTTTTATTGTCGAAATATTTTTCAGGACTTTTTTCGCAACATCACCTATTGTTGAATCAGGATTAAAAATCATGGGTTTTTTTGATTTTTCTTTACCAGGTTCTTTTGTAAATATTCTTATTTTTTCAAAACTTGAAAATATAGTTTCTTTTAATTGTTCCATGTTTTCTTTTGTTTTTGTGTTTATTATTACAAAATTTATTTTTTTGCTTTTTAATGTGGCTTCAAGTTTTCTTTTATCAATGTTATCTTTAATATTAAATAGAACTATTTTATTCCCATGAACATTCTGTAGACTTTTTTCTATATCATTCAAATCTTTAATTTCATTAATTAAAATCAAAATTGTATCTGCAGTATTTACAAGTCCTTTATCATAATATTCTGATTCTATTGCAGGAACTTCTATAAGCTGAATTAAAACACCATTATAATCCATCATTCCAATCACAGGTTGTTTTGTTGAAAAAACGATTGGGGAAACTACTACCTGTGCATTAGTTAATAAAGAAAGAAGAGAAGATTTTCCCGAGTTTGTTTTTCCTAGAATTATTGCCTGCATATCTTCTTTTTTAATACCTACCCTACCAGAACTCCTTCGCATTTTTTTAGTGCCTTCTATTTTTTCTAATAATTTTTTCCTTCTTGTCTTTAAATTTGCCAACATTTTTTCAGAACTTTTATGTTTGGGGCACTCTTTTATCATTTCCTCTAGCCAGTATATTTTATCTTTATTTGTTTTAGCTGCTAGAAAATTAGCCTCTGTTTTTTTATATTGGGGGGATTGATTTGTGGACGCCATAATCTTTTAAGTTCAGCAACTTTTAAAAATATAATGAAAGAAAAAAAAGAATGATTTTAATTAGTATTTCAGTAAAGAAACATTTAAGAATTAATATTTATTTGTGTGGTTATGGCAAAAAGAACTGCTGAAGAAAGATTTAAGTTGATTACGAGAAATACAGAAGAGATAATCGGAGAAAAAGAATTAAAAGATTTATTAAAAAGAAATGAGAAATTAAGGCATTATATTGGATTTGAAATTTCTGGAAAAATACACCTTGGAAATGGTTTAGTATCTATGCTAAAGATTAGGGATTTTTTAAAAGCAGGAGTAGATTGTAGAATTTTTCTAGCTGATTGGCATACATGGATTAATGATAAATTAGGGGGAAATCCTGACGTAATAAAAAAGGTTGCTGTTGGTTATTTTAAAGAAGGGATGAAAGCAAGTATGAAGTGTATTGGAGGAAATCCTAAAAAAGTAAAATTTGTTCTTGGGACTGATTTGTATCATAAAAATGATTTATATTGGGCAACACTTATTGATGTTTGTAAATACACAACACTTTCGAGGATTAAAAGGAGCATCACTATTTTGGGAAGAGAAGAAGGGGGCTCTGTGGATTTTGCAAAATTAATTTATGCCCCAATGCAGGTTGCAGATATTTTTATTCAGAAGTTAAATCTAGCTCATGCAGGAATAGACCAGAGAAAAGCGCATGTTATTGCAAGAGATGTTGCAATGAAACTTTCTTTTTCACCTCTTTTGAAGAAAGATGGAAAACAAACAAAGCCAATTGCAGTGCATCATCCTTTAATTTTGGGTTTGGGAAAACCTCCTGTCTGGCCAATCCCAAAAAATAAAATGAAGGATTTTTTGAGCTCTTTAAAAATGTCTAAATCTAAACCAAGCACTGCTATTTTTATTCATGATTCTCCAGAAGAGATTAGAAAAAAAATCACAGATGCATTTTGTCCTAAAGAAGAAATAAATTTTAACCCTGTAATTGATTGGACAGAGAAATTAATCTTTCCTATAAAACAAAAATTAGAAATTAAAAGAAAAAAAGAATTTGGTGGAAATAAGTTATATAAGTCCTTAGAGGTTCTTAAGAGGGATTTTTCTAAAGGGGATTTGCATCCTTTAGATTTAAAAGACGCTGTTATAGAATCTTTAATAGAAATTTTAAAACCTGCGCGTAAACATTTTTCAAAAGGCAAACCAAAAAAAATGTTAGATGACTTAAAAAATCTGATGAAAGAGTATAAATGAGTAAAGTTTATAATACAGAATTCCTTTAATTAAAAATGGTACAAGAAATAAAACAACCAGCACAACAAGGAACACAGCCAGCAGGAACGTCTCAAACACCTCAGATAGCTCAAACAGCTCAGCCTGTTCAGCCGAAAGCCCAACCAGTACAGACTGTTGCACAGCCACAACCAGTAAAAAAGAAATCTAAATGGTGGATTTGGTTGATTGTTGGAATTGTGATTCTAGCAATTGCCGCTGTATTGTATTTCTTTGTTTTTTAATTAATTAAATTTCTTAGAATGGAGTGTTAACTTATCCATGAAACCAAAATTTTACAGAAAAATTCTTAAAAACGGAATGACTCTTATTTTTGAAAAACGAAGCCTTCCTGTCGTGAGTGTTGCCTTTGCAGTTAGGAGTGGAGGAATTAATGAAGCTGCTTCTGAACGAGGAATCTCACATTTTATAGAACATATGCTTTACAAAGGGACACCGACGAGAAATTCAAAACAAATTGCAGAAGAGATTGAAAAGAACGGTGGAGATTTAAACGGATTTACAGGTGAAGCACTAACTGCTTACCACTGCAAAATTCCAAGTAAGCACATTGGTATTGCGTTAGAAGTTTTAAGTGATTTAATAAAAAATCCTTTATTTGATGAAAAAGAAATTGAAAAACAAAGGCATGTTATTTTGGAAGAGATTAAAATGCATAAGGATAATCCGATACACTATGTTTTTGAAGAGATACAGAGTTCTCTTTACAAAAAACCTTTTGGAATGCCTTTAATTGGAACAAATAAAATTCTAAGTTCTTTGACAAAAGAAAAAATAAGTAAAAGATTTAAACAGATTTATCAGGCAAACAATATGATTCTGTGCGTTGTTGGTGACGCAGATTTTAATAATATTGTTGAATTTGCAAAAAAGAACTTTGGAAATGTAAAGGGTAATTTACCTAAATTTAAAATTGTAAAGAAAAACGAGTCAAGAACTGAAAAAAGAAAAGGTATTAATCAGGCAAATCTTATTTTTGCCCACCATATTCCCACTTCAAAAGAAAAAAGAAATTATGCTGCTTTTGTCCTTAATGTTTTAATGGCAGGAGGAATGTCTTCAAGACTTTTCCAGGAAATAAGAGAAAAAAGAAACCTGGCTTATGCTATTAAAGGAGAATCAGACATAAATAGGGATTTTGCTTATAGTTTAATCTATGTTGGAACTTCTAAACAAAATGTGGGAAAAGTAAAAAAAATTATTCTAGATGAGTTTAAGAAAGTTTCAAAAGAATTAAATGAAAAAGAACTTTCACAAGTTAAAGAACAAGTAATTGGGAACCATCAGATTTCAATAGAAGATTCCCAGAGTCAAATGGTTAATCTTCTTTATAATGAGATAAATGGCAATGCAAAAAAAGTTTATGAATTTGAAAAAAATATCAGGGCTGTTAAGTTAGATGATGTTAAGAATCTGGCTAAGATAAAAAAATACAGTTTTTTTGCTTTAATTCCAGAATAAAGGGAACCAAGTTCCCCTTATCAACCCCTCCTTTAAGTTACTGCTCAAGGCTGATAGATAACTAAGTTTCCCCTTATCAACCCCTCCTTTAAGTTTGGGTCAAGCCTGATAAACAACCCTCTCCTTTATCAAACCCTCCTTTAAGTTTGGGTCAAGCCTGATAAATTTTATAAACTCTTTTCTCTTAGATTCTTCATGCGAAAAGAGGCGAAGTTAATCTTTATTAGTGTATCTTTAATTTTAATATTATCTATGTCATTTGTTTCAGCTAGTTGGTTTACTGATTTTTTTAATAAGCTTTTTGGTGGTGAAGCAGAGATTACTGGGAGACCAGTAGAGGGTGGTTTTTGTGAATGTTTTAATGAACAGGTGCTAACTGATGATTGCGATGAAGGTTATTCTCCTTTTGGTTGTGAGGAGGGTTGTGGTTTTTGTGATTGTAAAATCCTTGACTGTGGTTTTGGTGATTGTTGTCATTTAGAAGAGCCTTGTCATCCCTCGTATGGAACTTTGGTTCTTGCAGGACGCATTTGTTATAACACTGAGGTAGAACCAATTGGTCCTGAATATACATGTGGTGGTGTTGATCCAGAAACTAATGGGGCTTGTGGTTCTTCTATTATGCAGAGGAATGGTACTAAGAGAAGAGAGTGTTCAGGAATTAGTGAAGTTTGTCCAACAACCCCAAATGGAGGTTATATAGAGTATTGGGGTGAATGGGAGTTAAATGAATCATGTGGTGAATTTCAAAAGTGTACCTATGTTGAAACTGCAGATATAAAATATCATTGTTGGGATGATGATGCTTGTTTAGTTTGTGGTAATGGGGTAGTTGATAGTGGAGAAGAGTGTGATGATGGACCAGGCACTCCTGTAGATGGAGATGGATGCAATTCCACCTGTGGTGTTGAAGCTGGATGGGGTTGTGAAGGGATCCCAAGTGTTTGTACAGAGCTTTGTGGTAATGGCGTAATTGATGGTGAAGAAGCTTGCGATGATGGAAATGATGTAAGTGGAGACGGCTGTTCTTCATGTAGTGTTGAAAGTGGATGGGAGTGTAATAATTTAGCACCACCAAGTGTTTGTACAGAGCTTTGTGGTAATGACGTGCGTGATACTGGAGAACAATGTGATGATGGAGGTAAAGTTAGTGGAGATGGATGTTCTTCTATATGTGGACTTGAAGCTGGATGGGAATGTGATGAAGCAACTCCAAATGTTTGTACAGAGCTTTGTGGTAATGGGGTAATTAATGGTGCTGAAGAGTGCGATGATGGAAATGATGCAAGTGGAGATGGATGTTCTTCTGCATGTAGCCTTGAAAACCATTATGTTTGTCCTACTGTTAATGTATCATGTACTGATTGTGATGTTGATGGAGATGGACATGATTCAACTTCAACAACTTGTGCCTCGCTTTCTGGTGATGATTGTGATGATACTGATTCAAACATAAATCCTGGCATTTCTGAATCTGAATATTGTGAGGATGAAATAGATAATGATTGTGATGGCATGGTTGATACAGATGACGGAGATTGTGATCCTGATTGTCTTGATGCAGATTCTGATGGTTATAGTAATGAGACTTGTGGGGGTTCTGACTGCGATGATTCTAATCCAAACATACATCCTGGTGCAGATGAGAATTGTACATCTGAGGTAGATTATGATTGTGATGGAGAATCTTTTAATGGATGTGTTTTTCATTATTATTCTATAGATGAATTAATAGTTTCTACAAGCAAGGTAGCTCAAAATTCAGAAATATCTGTTGGCTGCTTTTTTGAGATAAAAGATTCTGCTACAAGTGGCTCACGAGTTTCAGAAGTAGATGTTAGTGAATCTTGTATTAGGGCTTCTATAAATGCAAATTTTTCAAAGTGTGAGTTTATTCTAGATGATCAAAATAACGAAGGATTATATTATAGGGCATTTAAATGTCATGTTGGAGCAGTATCAGCAGTTGATAAGTCAGTGAGATGTGCTGTTAATACACTTGTTTGTTCTGCTTTACCTGTTTCTTCTGGTGGACATCCTTCTTCTGAGAAGGCAAAGATAACTGTAACAACAGTGGACTTTGATTTTGGTGAGCAAAAAAAACACCAGGTTACAGGTCTTTTAGGAGAGATTAAGAAATTTGCTCTGGAAGGAGGAGCTACACACACATTAGAAATTCTTTTGGTATTCTCGAGTTCTATTAAACTGACAATAAGTTCTGATCCTATTAATGTAACTCTTAATACAGGAAATAGCGTAGAAGTGGATATTAATGGAGATGGTATAGAAGATATTGAAATAACACTTATTAGTATTATTGATGGAAAAACTATATTAGATATAGAAGCTTTGGAAACTTCTGATGAATGTGATGAAGGCGTTATACGGGCTTGTGGAACTAATTATGACGGAAGGCAATTTTGTGCAAATAATGTATGGTCTGTATGTAGTTATGATAGTGTAGGAGGCTCTGATGATGTGTTAGATACTGGTCCAGATGCAGGAGAAGATGGAGGTAATATCTGGATATATGTTTTAATAATAATTATTTTCTTATTACTTGTTATTGTAGCTATATTCTTTATGAAGAAAAGACTTTCTAAAATGTCAGGACCTACTAACAGGCCAATAAAAGGTCCCCCACAAAGAAGTTCCTTACCAAGAGGTCCTCCGCCAAGAAGCCCTCCACCAAGAAGCCCCCCACCACGAAAATATTAAAATTTAAAAACTCTTTTTTCCCTGAATTTTCATGTTAATTGTTAAAGTGCCTGGAATTAATGGATTAGGAGAAACAAAAGGCTGTGAAAAAGCAGGAAATGCCATACTTGAATCTTTAAAGGAGATTTATAGCAATGAACAAGGAGTTCCTATTGATGCTAGGCTTTTGGATTTAGAAGAAATTCATCTGGACAATTCTGATTTAGAAATGAGTAATGAATTGATTTATAAAAATTCTCTAGAATTTTTTGAAGAGAAACCAAAAACAATTTTTATTGGTGGAGACCATTCAATTTCTTATTCTACAACAAAAGCTTTTTTTGAATCTTGTAAGCAAAGAGATAAAGAGCCTTGTTTAATTGTGTTTGATGCACATCCAGATTGTATGGATTCTGTGGATTCTAAATTTCCAACACATGAAGAATGGCTTCGTGGTTTGATTGAATCTGGTTTTCCTGCAGAAAATATATTTTTAATTGGTGTGAGAAATCCAGATCCTTTAGAAACTGTTTTTCTAAAAAAACAAGGTGTGAAGATGATGGGTATGAATCAAATTTTGGAAAATCTTGAGGATTCTTGTGATACAATTATGGAATTTTCAAATAATAAAGAACTTTATATCTCGATTGATATAGATGTTATTGATCCTGCTTTTGCTCCTGGAATAGGGTATAAAGAACCAGGGGGTTTTACAACTAGACAATTTCTTTATTTAATTCAGAGATTAAATCTCGTTAAAAATCTCAGAGCAGTAGATATTGTTGAGATAAATCCTGATAAAGATGCTAATGATTTAACTGTTAAACTTGGAGCTAAAATTTTAGCTGAGTTGATATGAGGACATTTATTTCAATTAATATTCCTGAAGAAATTAGAAAAGAGATTAAAAAAATTCAAGATAGTTTGCCTGAATTTTTTGGCAAAAAAACAGAAGTGGAGAATCTGCATCTTACCTTGAAGTTTCTCGGAGAAATTAGAGAACAGGTTGTGGGAGAAGTAAAAGAAAAATTAAGAGAGATTAAAATTGAAAAATTTAGAACAGAGATTGCTGAAATAGGGGTTTTTTCTGAGGGATTTATAAGAATTGTTTGGTTGCACATGAAAGATTGTGATAATCTTCAGAAACAAATAGATAATGCTTTGAAAAATTTGTTTAAACCAGAAAAAAGATTTATGAG
>DAOWJD010000037.1 GCA_030640565.1 Nanobdellota archaeon | reverse complement strand
CTTTTTACTCCGCGTGCAACTTATTACAGAAAGAAAAAAGGATTCAAACACGAACAGTCAAGTCTTTCAGTCATAGTACAAAAAATGGTTGATGCTGATAAATCAGGAGTTGTTTTTTCTAAAGACCCTTCTTTAAAAAAAGAGAATGTAATAATTGAGGCTGTGTGGGGTCTTGGTGAAGGAATTGTTTCAGGACGAATTTCTCCTGACAGATATACTGTTTCAGAGAAATCAGGAGAACTTCAGCTCCAGAAAAAAGAAATAGCAAAAAAGAAAATCGCAATTACACGGGATTCATCTGGAAAAAAAGAAATTGTAAAGCTTAAAGAAGAAATCTCTAAAAGACAGGTTCTTAAGGAACACGAAATTATGAAACTAGCAGAAATTACATTAAAGCTTGAAAAACATTATCAAAAACCACAGGATGTTGAGTTTGCGATTGAAAACGAAAATCTTTACATTGTCCAGACAAGGCCAATTACTACTTTAGAAAAAAAAGCCGGAACTAATGCAGGCTCTGGTTTAGAATTAAAAGGGGAGTTAATACTAAAAGGACTTGCAGCTTCTCCAGGGATTGGTTCTGGAAAGATAAAAATTGTTGAAACCATGGAAGATTTAGGAAAAATAAGCCAAGGAGATATCTTAGTAACAAAAATGACAAATCCAGATATGGTTGTTACAATGCAAAAATCTGCAGCAATAGTTACAGATGAAGGAGGACTCACAGCACATGCAGCAATTGTTTCAAGAGAGATGGGAATTCCTGCAGTTGTTGGAACTCAGGAAGCAACAACTAAATTAAAAGAAGGAGAAATAATCACTGTAGATGGATTTAGCGGAAGAATTTACAAAGGAAAAATTGCAGAAAGTGTTAAAAAAGAAGTTCTTCCAGTAACTGCTAAGACAAAAACAAAGATAAAAGTGATTTTAGACCTTCCAAGTTTTGCTTCACGTGCTGCAAAAACAAACCTAAAAGAAGTTGGCTTAGCAAGATTAGAAGGGATAATTGCAGAATCTGGAAAACATCCAAAATATTTCTTAGAGAAAGATTCTTTACAAGATTATGAAGAAATTATCTTCAAGGGAATAAAAGAAATCGGAGAGTATTTTGAAGAAATTTGGGTAAGAACTTCTGATATTAGAACAGATGAATTTCGAAATTTAGAAGGTGCGCCAAAAGAAGTAGAAGCTAATCCTATGTTAGGTATGCATGGAATAAGATATGGAATCAAATATCCTGAAATATTTAAAGCAGAACTAAAAGCTATGAAGAGGGTGTCAGATGAGGGTAAAAAAATAGGAATACTTTCTCCACAAGTAATTTCTGTGGAAGAAGTAAAAAAATTAAAAGAGTTTCTAAAAGAAGTTGGATTTGATCAGGCAAAAGTAGGAGTTATGATAGAAACACCTGCATCTGTTCAACTTATAAAAGAATTTTGTGAAGAAAAAATAGATTTTATTTCTTTTGGAACCAATGATCTTACCCAATACACTCTTGCTGTTGATAGAGGAAATCGAGAAGTGCAAGTTCTTTACAACGAATTCGGCCCATCTATTCTTTACCAAATCAAACATGTCCTGAAAATCTGCCAAGAACATGATGTTGAAACAAGTATTTGCGGGCAAGCAGGAAGCCAAAAACAAATGGTTAAATTCCTTGTAGAAAATAAAATCAATAGTATAAGTGTAAATGCAGATGTTGCTGCAGATATTGCAAATTATGTCGCAGGACTTGAAGACAGAACAACAGGACAAAAAGAAGAACAAGAATCAGAAGAATCTTTTGTAAAACCAGAATATATCAAGCCTGAAGAAACCCGTGAAGAAGTTCCAGAAGAAACTCATGAAGAAGCTAGTGAAAAAATCCCTGAAGAAGTTCCAGAAGAAATTCATAAAGAACCTCGTGAAGAAGTTCCAGAAGAAACTCCTGAAGAACCTCACGAAGAACACACTCCAGAACCTGATGATGAAGAATTTCCAACAATAAAAGGAGCAGAGCCAGTTAAAGAAGTAGAACAAGATGATTCAGAATTAGGAAAGAGATTAGAAGAAGAGGAAGAAAAAGAACCTTCTCCTGAAACACAAACCCAGCCAGAGCCTGAAACACAACCAGAGTCAGGAGTTCAAGAGCAACATGAAACTCAAGAAGAACCAGAAGAAGAGCAAGAAACTTCTAAAGAAATAATCCAAGATATTGAAAAAAGCGGTGTTCCTGAGGAAGTAGCTGAAGAAGAAGAAAGATATGATGAAGAATTCACGCAAGAACAACCTGAAGTTCAAGAACAACATGAAACACAATCTCAACCAGAGCCGAAAGCTCAAGAGCAGCCTGAAACTCAAGAAGAACATGTCTCTGAATCAAAACCAGATGAAATTCCGAGCGAAAGCGAGGTAAAAGAACAACCTAGTAAAGAAGAAGTTTTGGATGTTTTCTAAATATTTATAAATAAAAAATACCATTATAACATATGGTTAAGACTTCTAAAAAAAAGAAGAAAGTATCAAAAGCAAAAACCACTCATAAGAAAAAAAAGAAGGTTAAAAAAACCACTTCTTCTCCAAAAAAAAGAAGCAGAACAAATATAGATAAAGCCCTTACAGATAATTTTATTGCCCTTCAAAAAATCATGGTAAATGTTTCTATAAAATTTGATAACCTCTCAAATCAAATAGCAAAACTTCTTGAATTATTTGAAATATCTGCAAAATCTCTTGCAAGAAAAGATTTTGAAGAGGATAGAGAAAACAAAGATATGAAGAAAGTTCTTGAAAAACTGGATAATGTTTCTCAACACGCAGGATTAATTGGGAAAGGCCTAGCACTTATTCATGAAATAAGTTCTGAAAAAGGACAATCTATTATGCCAACTCAAAGACCAATGCCATCAATTCCTCCAAAACCAATTTCCCAAAGGCCAATTCCTCCAAGAAAACCTATTCAAGGAATGCAAGGTTATCAAAAGTCAATTGCATCCAGAGATTCTGAACCCAGAACTTCTGGCTCAATAACTAGGGAAATCTGAATAGAATGTCTTTAAAGATTATAAGATGCTTAAACTAAAATTAAAAATTTTGTATGAATCATTTTCCAAAGAAAATGCTTAAACAAACTTCAGCAAACTTCAAGAAATTTTTTGTTCTAGAATTTACAAAAGAATTAATAAGAAGCACCCCCCCATATAAAGAACTTAGAATAAAAAAAGAGGTCAAAGGAATTATTCATAGAAAACCAACAAAACCAGTGCTTTCACAAGAAAATTTACTAAAAAGAAATGTATTGCGTGGAGAGGTTAAAGAAAGAATAAAAAGAGATTCTGAAAAAATATTTCAGTTAAAAAAAGAGGAAACCTTGCCTGAATTTGAAAAATCTGATTCTCTTACAAAACCTATGAAAAGATTGCCTTCAAGAGCTCATTCTCCATATGGGATGCCAGCTCGGCTTAAAATCCCTGAATCAAGACTTCCTGAAACAGTTCAATATTTAAGGCCAACTCCAACT
This sequence comes from Nanobdellota archaeon, assembly GCA_030640565.1. GTDB lineage: Archaea > Nanobdellota > Nanobdellia > Pacearchaeales > GW2011-AR1 > ASMP01. Next base: position 19,903 of record DAOWJD010000037.1, on the reverse strand, counting down.
CAAAGAGATATAGATTTAGAAAAGCTTAATCCTCTTATAAAAGATTCTCTTGTGGAAGTAATAGAGTGTAATGGAGCTAATGAAAAGATTATTGTAATGGGAAGGATGGGGAGAAAAATCACAAAAATAATATTAACCAAAGAAGAAATAGATAATATAATAGACAAATTTTCTAAAGCTACAAAAATTCCTGTTCATGAAGGTGTTTTTAAAGTTGTTTATGGAAAGCTAATTTTTTCTTCTATTGTTTCAGAAGTTGTTAGTTCAAAGTTCCTAATCAGAAAGATGCCTGGTCCTCCTAGTTTTGTAAAATAGGATAATTCCACTCTTCAAGTTCTGTCTCTGTTTCTGGTTCTTCTAAAAGACTCTTTGCAATATCTTTCAACCATTTTACTATGTCTCTGTCTATAAACGACTCCAAAATTTCTCTGCTTAAATTAGCATCATGATTAGACTCACTCCAAATCTCTCCTAATTCATATCTTATATTGATAAATCCTCTTTTAGGTTGTGCTTCTTTAACTTTTACAGAAGCATTTCCAAACTCTTGGATAAGGATTGCTCTTTCTTGTTCAGTAAGACTGACAACCAATTCAGGAACATAAATTTCTGTTTCTATTTCATAATCTGTTTCTTCTATCTCATAATCTACTTCATCTGTTTCAGGAACCTCTAGTGTTGGCTCATCTAAAATTGGCTCATCCAAAATTATCTCATTTGCATCTATTTTTCCTTCTTCAAGAGATGTTTCCAAAGAAATAACATTCTCATCAGAATCAATAAGATTAATCTTTAAATTTCCTTGCCCTAAAATTAAATCAAGGCTTGATATATCAATAACAAGTTCTTTGCTTTTGCTTCCTAAATAATCTTCTCCAAAACCTTTTTCTATTTCAGAATAATCTGTTGTAACAATAACTTCATTACCTTCAATTTTTAATTCAACATCATTATCAGATAATTGCTTGGAATCTGTTTTAACACTTCTGGGTTTAAGTTCGATTCTCTCTCCTTCTTGTAGTGTGTAAGTGAAAGTTTCACCAGCAGAAATCTGACCATTAATTTCTCTTTCAAATTCAACAACAGCATTTCCAGTCATGCCTAAGCCAAGAAAGAAATTAGAAATAACATTTCCTGTTATAGGAGCCTCTTCTGTTTCTTCTGTTGTATTTTCTATCTGTGTTTCAGTTGTTTCTGTTTCATCTGTTTGTTCTGCATCTGGTTCTTCATCAGAAAGGATACTTAATGAAAAATATACTGTTGGAGATATTTCTTTTCCTCCTGAAATTCCATATCCTTCGCCAGAACCTGACATAGATGCTCCTTTAATATAAAAACTCCCTTCATTTAATTCTTCTGAAACCAAATCTTTTAAATCATATTCAAAAATATTTCCATTGTTTTCAAAAACCAATTTTGATGAAGCAGGAATAAGTTCTCCTTCTTGTAAGGACAATCTTAGCTTTCCCTCAAGTGATTTGCCTTGCCGATAATCTGCATCCAAATCAAAGACAGCTTCTCCTGTCATTTCTTTTTCAGAAAAAATTAAAATAGAAATGAAGGCAGCCAAAAAAATCACTCCGAAAACTGCTAAAAAGATTTTCTTATAACTTAGTTTCTCTTGTCCACGATATTCAGAAATAACTTTTCCACCAATTCTTCTACTATGATAAATATATGGCCCATAAACTTTTCCTCCTCTTTTTATATATTTTTTATATGCCATTTTTGTTTCCAGTTCAGGTTTTGTATAATCTTTTTTAAAAAGATTATTTTGTAGGGTAACTCTTATTAAAGGTAAATTCAAGATATATTTAAAACTTTCTTAGAAGGTTTCTCAAGCTCCGCAGTCTGTAGCTTCCCAGATATGATATTGTTGGCCTTGGCTTACATTTGCAAGTGGGTCAAATAGGAAGTTTATTAATAAACCTATTTCAGATATATTAACATCTTCAAAATAACTAGCTGTCTGAATTCTAAAGCAACGTGTTTCAGGAGAGTCACTAAAGTTTACATAATAAGACGTATAGTCTTGAAGTCCTGATTGATTTTTTGGAAGGTCTGGACTTTTAAATCTATGGGCACTTCCATCTTCAGGTCAAACTAAAAAGATGTCTCCTTGATTTATAGGAGAATCTAGATCACACGCTCCAGCTCCGTCTGCAGTAAATCCTGTTGGACATGTACAATCAGGCTTACAATTTACACCTCCATCACATACAACTCCTGGATCTTCTGCTACACCATCCCATGTTCCATTACAAGAAGATGGGGCTTCTGATGTACAAGAAGAGGTATCAAAAGACAAACAATCAACATCACATGCCAGAGTTCCTCCGTCAAATCCTTGGCTAATGCAACCTTCATCTCCCAAACTTGTTCCATCACAAATTTCCTCTATTTCAGGATCTTCTCCATTTGGACTTTGAATTATATCATCTCCACAATAACCTGTTCCAGGGAGTCCTGGTTCTTCTGGCGAGGCTGAACCCGCTATTGTAGCTGTATCTGTTATCTCTCCCACTGTTTCTTTTCCAGAACTTGATTCATAAATTGGTGCTACAGAAACTTCTTGGAAAACACTAACATCTCCTACTTCACTAGAACCAAAACTAAAAAGTTTTTCTTGGGTTTGCACAAGTGAGATTTCCCTATCTACGCTAATGCTATCTGTACTATTCAAGAAAATAAATTTTACACCAATCAAATCACCTTCTCCTGTACTTCTCCTTACATTAACCTTAACATTAGTGTCATCAATATAAGCTGATTTAATACTTAGATCAAGTATGAATCTTCCTAATTCAATATCTTCTGCTCCTTTTTTGATAATATTGTTAACAACTACCCACACAATTCCAACAGCAACAAGCACCAGAAGAATTATTATTAAAGTTGCAACAATAGCTGAAAGACCCCTTTTATTTTGCATTAATAAAAAAGGATTTTCTTATTTATAAAATTAGTGTTATACCTAATTATTAAATAAAAATTAATAAAAAATAAAATTATGCTTGTGGCTGTTGTGGGACCTGTTGTTGCTGAGCCTGTTGTAAACACTCTATAGCAATAAGGTTAATCGTTTGATTCCCAAAAGTCAATGGAACAGGTTGACATGTTGCTGCCTGTTGCATAATTGAAACAATTGCAAACTCAATACCTTGATTTTGCTTGTCAACAGCATATCCTGTAACACTTGGTCGAACCAAAAAAATGTACACAAGAATAATAGCCATAACCACTATAACTGCAACCAAAAGCGTTATAAGAACATTTTTTTTATTTGCCATTGTTAGGGTAAAATAAATCTCCTTTAAAAACTTTTTGTCAGTTTAATCCATAGAATCTTTTTATATACTTAACTTGTAGTTGTAATTTCAACCATTGTTATAACATCTCTCCAAACAATCTCTGCACCGTTTACCTTTAGATAAACAGAAATAACATCTCCTGCATTAAATGAGACTATATCTTTTGACTGAACATTATGGTCTTTTTTTACTCCTGGAGATTTTGTACTAAAAATATTTCCAAATCCAATTGTTTCTCCGTTTCTATAAATTATTATTTCTATGTCTCCTAGATTGCTCTCAGAAACTTCAAGGTTTGTTGAAACAGCTGTAATACTTCCATCTCTTACCATAACATATCCTTTTTCTAAACTTGTCTCAACTTCTGTAGCTGTCTTCATGAATCCCGACTTAGTCATGGTTCCAGCAAACCCAAAATTCAGGAATTGTCTTTTGTCATGAGCAACAATTAAATCTCCCTGATCTTTAAGCTCTTCTACAGAATAAGTTATAACATAAATTTGGTCTTCTTTGTTTTCTTCTTTATAAGAAATCTCATAGATTGCAAGATTATGATCTCCCACATTTTCAATATGGGATGATTTAGGGAGAGAATCAAAATCAACTTCCTTTACAAAAGAAATTTCAGAGGGAAGAATGTCTCTTTTCTCAACAAAATTTGAAACATATTCATAAACTTGTGTGGAAATATTTCCTTCAGAAACATCCTCAATAACGTCTTGAATCTCTTCTTGCTCAAAAGGTGTTTCACCATCTAATTGGGCAGATACAATCAACCCCACAACAATGAGTAAAATCATTACAACACCTAAACCAAAAAATATTTTCCTCATTTTTATAATTTAACTAAAAGCTTATTATATTTAAATATTTCCAACATCTAAATAAATTTAAAAATAAAAAAACCCCTGAATTAGTATGAAAAACAGAGTTACAAAAGAAAAAGTACAGAAATACAGAATCATAACCTCTAAAGCAGTAAAGATTGCAGAAAATTCTATAATCAAAGGAAAAGGAAAAGAAGCTAAGGAAATAATTGATATGGTTTCTAATTATCTTTCAGACTCTGAATATTTTGAAAAAAATAAAGATCTTGTAAATGCTTTTGCTACATTGAGTTATGCTCACGGCTGGTTAGATGCAGGTGTTAGATTAGATATATTTGATGTAAAAGATGATTCTCTATTTACAGTAAAGTAATGTAATTGGCGTCTATTTCTTTTTTTCTTTACTAAAACTTAATACATGGTTTCTTAGTTTTTCCCATCCACCAAATTTATCTAAAACTGGTTTTGGAACACATCTTTGGCACCTAATATCATCTCCATCTATTGAAAATTCTTCTACTGGGATGGGTGTATAACCTAAACAACTTTCATCACAAGAGGTCCCTCCACCAAACATTCCTAATAAAGAACCTGTTATTACAGTTGGTAGAATCATTTTATCAAAATCACTTATACTTGGATCTTTATTAGAAAAACCAACCGGTTCACTATAAACCTTACCGTAAAATAATTTTTGACAAAGTGTAAGATAATTTTCTGGCTCCTTTTGTCTAGCTAAATCTATTTTTTTCTGTGTATAACCCATTCCTCCAAGTTCTTTCTTTTCAAAAAGATTTTTCCGTTCCATGTTAATCTCCTACTTGCTAGTCATAAAATAGACTTTATAAAGATTTATTTCATATATTACTATAAAGATAAAACACCTTTTTCTAAAATACGCTCAATTGTTTAAGTAAGATATAAAAATAAAGATTACTTTCAATAAACATGAAAAAGGAGGTTGTTGTGTTGAGTCTAGGTGGAAGTTTGATAATTCCTGATGATGTTGATATAAAATTTTTAAGGAAATTCAAAAAAATAGTTTTAAAAAATATAAAAAAATACAAATTTATAATTGTGTGTGGGGGTGGGAGTATTGCAAGAAAATATATTTCTGTTCTAAGAAAAGAAGGATTAAATGAAAAACTTCAAAGTTTCTCGGGAATTTCTGCAACAAGAATGAATGCAAGATTTATGAGTTATTTTTTTAATAAAGACCATGAATATGGGGTTCCCCATACGATTGAAATCTTGAAAAAATACATGAAAAAACACGGGTTTGTTTTTTGTGGGGCTCTCGAGTATAAACCAAAACAAACTTCTGATTCAACCTCTGCAGATATTGCAAAGATTTTCAAGTCTATATTTATCAATCTTACCAATGTTCCAGGTTTATATAATAAAAATCCTAAAAAATTCAAAAATGCAAAATTTATTCCTGAAATAAGCTGGAAAAATTTCCATAAAATGGCAATTAAGGAGGGATTTAAACCAGGACAGCATTTTGTTCTTGACCAGACAGCTTCAGGAATTATCATGAAGAACAAAATTAAAACATATATTTTGGGAAAAGATTTAAAACAACTTGAAAACGTTCTAAAAGGTAAAAAGTTTAAAGGGACTTTGATTGAAGGTTAATTAAACAGCAATAGAAATAACTTCAAGGGGTTTTATTATATCCAAGGGCTTTCTTTTAATATCTTCCATCCAATGTATTCTTTGTTGTGTTTTTAATTTCTCCAAAAGAGTTTTCTGTCTGACTGAAAAAGAGGGAAGTACGGTAAAGGTTGTTTCTCCAAGAAGAATTTCTCCACAAGGATTTGGGTCAATGTGAGATGTTTGGGGTTCTTTGAAATAAAGAGGAATTAAGCCAAGATCAAAAGTATCATAAAGACTCATCTGGGGAGATTCATTGTTCACAATATCAAGAGCATTTTGTATTGATAAATAACCTCTTCCATTGGTCACCATCATTTCCACATTTTTTTGAAATGATGTTGGATTTTCATCATAAGGAAGAGGTCTGGTTTCCTTCAATTCTACTCCACGATAATTAATTGCTTGTATTAGTTTTCTATATTCTTCTTTAGAAATATCTGTTTTAATCATAAATCTAAGGTTAATTAATAGTTTTTAAACATTTATATGCTAATGGATAAGTTGGTTTTATAAATACCTGTGTTTTCTTTAAAAAATGGAAAAATTCATAACAATTCAAGCTGATAATTTTGATAAAGCACGAAAAGCCATAGGAGAGAATAAGAATAAGCAGGTTATATTCTCAAGCTCAACAGACGAACTAAATAAAAAAATCCTTGAAAAAGAAAACATACATATTTTGCTCTTAAACCTATCTTCAAGGAAAGACAAGATGAAGCAAAGAGATTCCGGATTTAATCAGGTTCTTGCAAAACTTGCAAAAAAGAAAGGGGTGACTATTGGAATAAATTTGGATGAAATTATAAACCCAAAACCTAAAGAAAAATCAGAAATACTAGCAAGAGTTAAACAGAATGTAAAACTCTGTAATAAAAATAAATTAAAAATGAAATTTATCTCAAGTGAAAAAAGAAACAAATATAATTTAAAATCCCTTGGCCTTGTACTTGGAATGCCAACATGGATGACAAGAGATTTATAATTGATAATAGAAAAATGTTAAATAAAAACAGCTTAAATAAGGTTAAACTGATAAATTGTAATCCTCTTAATCTCTATATTAAAAATAAAATAAATTCGAGCTATAAAGCGAGACAAATTAATAAAAATGGGTAAAAATATAGAAAAAATTTTGGAGGCTCTAAGTCCTAATGAAAGAAAAATCCTTCCTCATCTGGAAGAAAAAGATATAACTAAAATTTGCGAAAAGGCTAACCTGGACAAAGTCTCTGTAATAAGAGCTCTTGAATATTTAAAGAATAAAAAAATAGTTGAAATTTCTGCAAAAAGAATAAAAATAGTTGAAATTGGGGTTAACGGAGCACTTTACAAGAAAAAAGGTCTGCCTGAAAGAAGGCTTCTTAATCTATTGAATGAAAAAAGAATCTTAAAACTTGATGAAGCACAAAATCAAAGTAAATTATCAGATAATGAATTTAAAGCTTCGATAGGTGTTTTGAAAAAAAAGGCTTTGATTGAACTAAAAAAGGAAAAAATAATTTTTAATGCAAATAAAGAAGAGATTTCCAAAAAAAGCATTGAAGAAATTTTTCTTGATTCTCTTCCTTTAGATTATGATTCCCTAACTCCTGAACAACTTTTTGCACTTGATTCTCTTGAAAAAAGAAAGGAAATAATAGAAATAACTGAAAAAAAGATTATAGATATAAAAATAACCTCTTTAGGAAAAGAAATAATTGAAACAGATATTAAGGGAAAATATTTAATTGAACAAATAACTCCAGAGATTCTTGAAAAAGATTCTTTATGGAAAGGGAAAAAATTCCGTAGATATGATGTAACCCTTCCTGTTTCTCCAATCAGTGGAGGAAAAACCCATTTTGTAAACCAAGCAACAGATTATGCAAGAAAAATTTGGACAGAGATGGGATTTAAAGAAATGACAGGAAATTTAATTCAAAGCAGTTTTTGGAATTTCGATGCTCTTTTCACAGCCCAAGATCATCCTGTAAGAGAAATGCAGGATACATTTTTCATCAACAAAAAAGAAGAGCTTCCTGACAAAGAGCTTATAAAAAGGGTTAAAGAAAGTCATGAAACAGGTGTTGGAGGAAGCACAGGCTGGCAATATGAATGGGACGAAGAAGAAGCAAAAAAACTTGTCCTTAGAACCCACACAACTTGCCTTTCAGCTCAAACACTTACCAAATTAAAATCAAAAGATTTTCCTCAAAAATTCTTCGCAATTGGAAAATGTTTTAGAAATGAGACTGTTGACTGGAGTCATGGATTTGAATTTAATCAGACAGAAGGAATTGTCGTCGATAAAAATGCAAATTTTAGACATTTACTTGGATATTTACAACAGTTCTTCAAAAAAATGGGTTTTGAAAAAGTCAGGTTCAGACCAGGGTACTTTCCTTATACAGAACCAAGTGTTGAAATTGACATCTGGCATCCTGAAAAAAAAGTCTGGCTTGAACTCGGAGGTGCAGGAATATTTAGACCAGAAATAACAATCCCATTATTGGGAAAACATATCCCTATTCTTGCTTGGGGTCCTGGATTTGATAGAATAATTATGAAATATTATCAAATAAAAGATCTTCGTGAAATGTATAAAAATAATCTTACTCAATTAAGAAAAATGAAGTTTTGGATGAAATAAAATGGAAATAAAAAAGAAAAAATGGCCAGAATATTTTGAAAAAGCAATGACTGGTGAGAAAAAAATAGAAGTAAGATTAGCAGATTTTAAACTTAAAGAAGGAGATGTTTTAGTATTGGAAGAATATGATCCAAAAACAAAGCGGTATACGGGAAGAACAATTAAAAAAAAGGTAAAAAAATTATTCAAGTTTAATCCAACAAAGGCCCATTCACTTAAAGATATTAAAAAATTTGGAATTTATGAAATTGAATTAGAATAAAATGGAAAACTGCATATTTTGTAAAATTGTGAAGGGTGAAATTGCTTCAGAAAAAGTATGGGAAGATAAGAAACATATTGCTATATTAGATATAAATCCTAATACTGAAGGAATGACTTTAATGATTCCGAAAAAACATTTTCATAGTGATGCAACAGATATGCCTGAAAAAGAATATACTGATTTAATGCTTGCTGCAAAAAAACTTGTAAAAATTCTTGAAAAAAAACTTAATGTGAAAAGAGTTGCAATTGTAATGGAAGGTCTTGGAATTAATCACGTTCACATAAAATTATATCCAATTTATGGATTAAATGAAAAATTCAAAGAAACATGGGCAAAAGATAAAATATTTTTTGAAAAATATGAGGGTTACATAAGCACACAACTTGGCCCTCAAAAATCAATTGAAGAACTAAAAGAAACAGCAAAGAAAATCACAAAATAAAATGGCAGTTATAACTTTTAATAAAAAACAGTTTGAAAGAGATTTCGGAAAACTTCATGATGACATGCAAAACAAAATTGCAATGTTTGGAACTCCTGTGGAATCAATTAAAAAAGAGGATTTCCAGTTAGAAATTTTCCCTAATCGCTCTGATTTGCTTTCTTATCACGGATTCAAAAGAGCATTCCTTTCTTTCCTTGGGAGAAAAACAGGGCTCAAGGAATATAAAGTAAATAAACCAGAAAAAAACTATAGCATTATTATAGATTCTTCTGTAAAAGATGTTAGGCCTTACACAGCATGTGCAATTGTCAAGAAACTTCGGTTGGATGATGATAAAATTAAAGAATTAATTGAAACACAGGAAAAACTTCACGCAACTATTGGAAGGAAAAGAAAGAAAGTTGCAATAGGAATTTATCCTATGGAAAAAATCAAGCTTCCAATAAAATTCAAAGCAATAGAACCGGACCAGATAAAATTTACTCCTTTAGAAATGGATAGGGAACTTTCAGGACTTGAAATTCTTCAGAAACATCCTGCAGGAAAAGAATATGCTCATCTTCTCGCAGGAAAAGCAAAATTCCCTGTTTTTATTGATGCAAATAATCATGTTCTAAGTATGCCTGCAATAATCAATTCACATCTAACAGGAAAATTAACATCTAAAACCGAAGATGTTTTTGTTGAATGTTCTGGAGATGATTTTGAAATTCTTAAAAAATGCCTTAATATGATTGTAACAACTTTAGATGAAATGGGTGGTGAAATCTACCAGATGGTCCTTTACTATGGAAAAAAGAAAATAACTCCTGACTTAACTCCTAAAAAAATTAAAATTTCCTTGGAAAACACAAACAAACTTCTGGGCATTGAATTAAAAGAAAAAGAAATTAAAAAATTGGTTGAAAAAATGGGCCATAATTATGATAATGGCTCTGTTGAAGTGGCTTCATGGAGAGTAGATATACTTCACGAAGTTGACATTATAGAAGATGTTGCAATTGCTTATGGTTATGAAAATTTTGTTCCAGAAATTCCTAAGATAGCAACAGTTGGGGAAGAAGATAAAAAAGAAATAATAAAGAAAAAACTTTCAGAGATTCTTTCTGGGCTAGGAATGGTTGAAGTTTCCAATTACCATCTAACTAATAAAAGAGATCAAATAGAAAAAATGAACCTGATTGAAAAACAAGAAGAAGTTATAGAAGTCGAAGGATCAAAAACAGAATATACTATTTTAAGGAAAAATCTAGCCCATTTATTATTGAAAAATTTTTCAGAAAATGTTGATTCAGAATATCCTCAAGAACTTTTTGAAATCGGAAAGGTTTTCTGTCTGGAAAAAGGAAAAGAAAATATAAAAGAAAAAAATATGCTTGCTGCTGGAATCTCTCCTGGAAATTTCACCAAAATTAAACAGGTTCTTGGATATTTATTCAGAATGATTGGCAAAGAAATAATTTTTAAAGAAGCAAAAGAAATTCCTCCTTATTTTATAGAAGGAAGAACAGCAGAAATAATCTTTAAAGACAAAAAAATAGGATTTATCAGTGAGGTTCATCCAAAAACACTGAAAAACTGGAGAATAAAAATGCCTGTTGCATTATTTGAGATAGATTTAGAAAAATTTTTATAAGATTTTTACCCAAAATATCCTTTGTCGTTTACTCCAAACTTATTATCCCACTTTTTATTGATTTTATCTATGACTTTTAACATATCTTTTTTTATTCCTTGCCAGAATTCATAAGCATCTTTAACAAATTCTACTTCTTTTTTCTCGTTAAATTCCAGGTCAAGTTCAATAAATTCAATCTCTTTCTTCATAAGTTCTTTATAAATTTCAGAAAGTGCTTTTTTTTCTTCAGCATCTAAAAGCTTTACAATTGAAAAGATAAACATAGGGACATTTACAGGATTCAAAAGATTTTCAATAAATCTCATATAATTCATCATTTTATCTCCTATAAATTTCCTTATTTCTCTTATCAAGATTTCTGTTTCAGAATCTGCAATCTTTTCAATATAAAAATCTTCATTTAGTTTCTCAAAATCAGGGAGATTATGTTCTTTTTTAAGAATTTCGAAATTCTTTTTCAGTTTTTCAAGTTTTTGCTCGTCTTTAGCCATTTCAATCTATTTAAGTTAAAAGTTATATGTTATAAATGTTGGCATAAGCCACAGCTGGGAGTCGAACCCAGGACCTCGTCATTATTAAAGTAAAAGCCTCAAGTGGGATTTGAACCCACACTCTCCACCTTACCGAGGTGATGCTTTACCATTAAGCTATTGAGGCAATCTTATTAAGGTGTCTTCTATTTGAAAATCCAATTAAAGACATCCATTTCTTTAGTTGATTGTGACCATATATTTCTATCCCGTAAACCTTTCTTTTTTTATTAAAGAAAGAATAAATTTTAAAATCTTTTGTTAAATACTTTACAATCTGTCTATATAAATTCTCACTAACTGTCTGAAAAATTATTCTTGGATACGGTTTCTTATATCTACTTCTCTTGTCAAAAAAAACCCCTCCATCTGTATCAAAAATTCCTCTAATTGTTGGATAAATAAACTCTATATTGTTTAATATTTTTTCGGGAATCTTAACAATATGTGTTTTTCTTCCTGGAGTAAAACTAAAATAATCTCTTAAAAAACAGAATAATTTCTTAGAATAGAAAACAATTCTTACAGAATTTGCCTCTCTTTTGTATATTCTTGGATTAATATCGGGAATTATCTCTTTTATGATGGGGATAATCCTATTATTATAATAATCTAGATCATATCTACTGTCCCCAGAAAATTCTATTTGATAAAGCTTGTTGCGATAACAATTAAAAAAACCATCTCCAATAAATGCCCCAATAAGTTCACAAATTTCTGGAGATAGCTCTATATCAAAAGTAAATGTTTTCCTCATTCTAATTTTATTAGAAATGGCTGCCTTTTTTCTTCCTTCACGGAATTTCTCAAAATTAATTTTATACGCCGCTATTCCTCCCTTAACCTGTCCATAATTATCTGGAAATTCCTTACTAAATTTTAGTATCTCTACTCTATCAGACTTATTTAATACATTCAAAAAATATAAAAACAATTTTTTCGGAATTAGAGAACTTCCAGACCTATATCTTTCAAATGTATATTTAGGTAAATCCAATTCTTTTCCAATCTCTTTCCAAGATTTATTTAAATTATTTTTTACCAGATAAAAAAGTTTTTTTCTCATATTATCGTCAGAAATCTTTATCTTCATAAAATATGAAAGAACCCCTCACTTATAAAATTTGTGGTAACTGAGCTACTGTGGCAACTTTTATTTAAGTTAAAGTAAAACCTAATAAGAAAATCAGAATCAGAGTATAAAAAGTTTAAGTTATTTTTTTCCTGTTCTAAGAATAAGTAGAACTATAAAAGCAAGTAAAAATGCAAAAGTTAAAAATCCAAAAATTACTGCAAGTATGCCAAAGAGATTTTTAAGTAAATCATTTGTAGAAAAAGAATATAAAATAAAGGAACATATAAAGATTATTAAAAATAGAAGAAGATTTCTCCATGCAAGATGAATTCTGTTTTTAAGACTAGCTGACTTTTTACCAGCTCTTTTTTTTCTTACCATTTAATATAATTTAGGATATATAGTTTTTAAAACTTATGTTGGAATAGGTCAACTTTGGCTAAGATTATCTTCTGGAAGCCACTTTAGATTTATTACAGAACCTACAACATCTGTACTTTGATCAAATAAGCCTTTAAGCCAGGTAGAATAAGTGTTAAAAAATAGTTCTCTATCCACAGGGTCTCTTAAATACAAATCTTCATTAGTGATTATAAACAAAGCTGATATAAAAAAGAATTTTATAAGTATCAAGATAACGACTTTCATCCTAAACCTGTTTTATTTACTATATCGTCTGATTTCCATTCCTGATTGAATGCATAACTTGAAACTTTAACAATATTTGACCCAGCATTACCAATCCATGAAACATAAGTTTTTACAGCAGAAGACACATTCCCAATAGTTGAAAAATTAATCGCACTGCCAGATAAAACTAAATATATTGTCAAAAGAAGGAATGATGCTCCTAAAAAAATAAAGATGTATGCTGTTTTTGTCCTAAGATTATTCATTTTAAATGCGAAAAAAACAACCACTACAACAAATATTATAACTATCAAAAAGTTCACCATTTTACTTAGTTCACCTTGTTATATTAAACAGAAGATATATAAAAACCTTTCTAACTTTAGTTTAAAAAAGATACCTAAAAATAAGCAATATACTCAAAAAACTAAGAACTAATGTAATTATTTTTTCTGTTTTTCCTCCAGGAACAATAAATCCTTTAGATTTTATCTTAAGAGGCCAAAATGGGGTAGTTCCAGGAACTGTAAGGCTATCAAAAAACAAATGGAAAGAATAACCAATGAAAAAAGGAAGAGCTAAAAGAGGATAAAAAAAAGCCAGTAATGCTGACAAAATAATACATAAAGTATAGCTATGCATAAAATCCTTATATGATTTAGATTTAAGTGGTTTAAGCATTTTAAAATCTTTTTTAGGAGCAATTACAGAATCAATATCTGGAATCAAGCTTGCAATCATAACAACAGGAAAAAATATAAGTTTATTCTTTACATCAGGAATGAAAAAAATAGCTACGAAAAATCCGATTATAAGATGTGTTTTGTTAAACATAAATATAAAAGAGATTTCGTGAATTTAAATTTATCCTTTAATTGTAGAATAGGATAAATGAGTCTTGTTTACACTTAGAAGAAGGCTAATACTTATATTTAACTGAAAAATCTTTATTAATATTAATTTGTAATCGTATTTTTTTATCTTCCAAAAATTTTCTTAAATTTGATATATATTCTGGTTCTTTACCCTTATAGTTCACATCAATCTCTAGAGGAAAAGGAGATAGTGTAAGATAAATTGGAGGATTCTCCTCCCACCAAATAACCTCTAATAAATTTACTCTTTTCTTAGGGAATATTGATTGTAATTCTGCTTCATAATTTTTATTATAAACTTTCAATATTTTTTTCTTGAGGGGTTTTTTATATCAGCTGTCAAACTATCATTTGGATTTAAATCTAAATTTATTGTTGGGATTAAACTTCTTACTTGCCGAGAAATATCTGAATAATCAAATCTTCCCTTTAAACAAATCCTTACCGCAGTTGGTTCTGGAAGAATTTTTAATATCTTTTCTAAATCCTTTGGATGTATGGCTTGATCTTTTTTCATCTTAATTTTCCCAGAATTAGGCTTCTGAGGTACCAACACCTCTTAAAATAAAGGGATACTTAAGATATTTAAGCTTTTCTATATTAATCCAAAAACCACAAATGACAATATTTTAATACTCTTTTTGCAGATATTTGATATAGCCCTGTAGTACAGCGGTCAAGTATGCGAGGTTCTGGTGAGCAAGTTCGCGAAGGACAATCTGTCCCATCAATAACGCGAGCGAGCTTGGGAATACCTCGTGACCCAGGTTCGAATCCTGGCAGGGCTATTAGCACTGACAGCATGAAAAAGGAGATGGTGTGGAAGAACCTTGGTTCTTCTTCCTGACAGGGCTATTAGATAAATAAGGAAAACTTTTAAGATTAAGATAAATATGAAAAAAAGTACTAAAACAATTTTACAATTTATCTTTTTCTTTATAATTTTAATTGGAGCAGTACTTCTCTTTTGGAAACCTTTAGTACAGTTATTATCAAATGTAGATGATATTGGTGAATTTATTCGTGGTTTTGGTATTTTAGCCCCAATAATTTTTATTGTAATTGTTATTTTACAGGTTTTATTAGCACCAATCCCTGGTCAGATAGCAGGATTAGCTGGTGGATATGTTTTTGGAGCAATTCTTGGAACAGTTTATAGTATGATTGGCTTAATCTTGGGATCTTCCATCGTTTTCCTTCTATCTCGGAAATTCGGAAGACCTTTTGTTGAAAAAATGATCAATAAAAAAACTCTTAACAAATATGATAAAATAATCTCAAAGAATGGTTTACATATTTTATTTTTAATATGGCTTCTTCCAATATTACCAGATGATGCAGTTTGTTATATTGCAGGATTAACAAACATAAAAATAAGAACTCTTATGATAATTTCTGCAATTGGAAGATTTCCAGGCTTTTTAGTTTTGAGTGTCGTTGGTGCTGGTTTAGCATCTAAAAATACACTTTTTTCAATTGTACTATTTATAGTTATGATGGTTTTCTCAATTATTATTTATTTAAATAGAAACAAATTAGAAACTAGGATGATAAAGATAATTAAAAAATTTAAAGGAAGAGGCAAAAATAATAAAAAGATAAAAAAGATATCGAAGTTATAAACAAAATTTTATCCTAACAAACATTGCAGCTGCTCTATCACACATTATCACTAAATTTAAATATAGAGGATTCCTAAGAAAATCATGGCAGAAAAGAAAGAAAAGAAAGAAAAAGAAATCGGAAGGGTTTCGAGCTATTTCAGTCATGTTGAAGTAGCTGCTATACAACTTTCAGGAAAATTGAAAGTAGGGGACAAAGTACATATAAAAGGTCACACTACTGATTTCGAAGTAAGTGTTGACGGAATACAAATAGAAAGAAAAGATGTAAAGGAAGCGAAGAAAGGAGACCATATTGGAATAAAAGTTCCTGACAAAGTAAGACCTAACGATGCAGTTTTTCTAGCTAAGTAAGAATTTTAAAGTTTAAGATATGCAATGATTTGAATATTTCTAAAAAGGATTTTTATAACTAATAAAGCTTAAATAGACTAAACTTATTGAAATTTAATCAGGTCTGACCCAAACTTAAAGGAAAGTTTGATAAAGAAAACCTTTGGTTGTCTTTATGCCCCTGTAGTATAGTGGACAAGTATGCTGCCCTCTCACGGCAGTGACCCGAGTTCGAATCTCGGCGGGGGCGTTTCTCTTCAGATAACTTTAAAAGTAAATTTCTCCAAAACATATTATGAAACGCTCATCAAGAAGGTGGAAGAAAAAAAGACAAATGAGATGGAAATGGCAAAGAAAGCGTCTCAGAAAGGAAAAGCATAAGCGAAAGCTTCGAAGAGCTAGAAGCAAATAATTCTTCTCTATCCCCATAATGTTTATTAACAGGATTTGAAATAGATTATAATGGTAAGTGAAATCTGGACAGAAAAATATAGACCTTCTAAATTTCCTGGAATTGTGGGACAGGATGACATAATAAAAAAAATTGAGTCACTGACAAACTCCTTGAACATTCCGCATCTTCTTTTTACAGGTCCTGCAGGAACTGGAAAATCCACATTAGCACTAATAATTGTAAAAGAGTTATTTGAAAAAAACTGGAAAGATAATTATTTGGAACTGAACGCTTCTGATGAAAGGGGAATTAATGTAATAAGAGATAAGGTAAAAAACTTTGCAAGAACCAAATCTCTAGGAAATATTCCATTCAAAATAATCTTCCTGGATGAAGCAGACGCACTTACCCCTGAAGCACAACAGGCATTGAGAAGAACTATGGAAAACTATTCCGCCACGTGCAGATTTATTCTCTCATGCAATTATTCAAGCAAAATCATAGATCCTATTCAATCCAGATGCGCAATTTTTAGATTCAAGCTTCTGGAGAAAAAAGACATTGAGAAAGTGATTAAAAAAATAGAAGAAGGAGAAAGATTGCAGATAAATCCAGAAGCAATAGAAATGCTTTATGAAGGAAGTGAAGGAGATTGTAGAAGGGTTATCAATTTATTACAATCAACAGCATCTATTTCTCCTGTGATAAATACAGAGTTAATATCTACAATTATTTCAAGTGCAAAACCAAAAGACATTCGTGTGGTTTTAGATTACGCCCTTTCAGGAGATTTTCAAAAATCAAGAGAAAAATTACTAGATATCATGTTAAAAGAAAGTATTTCTGGGCAAGATGTTATTAAGGCAGTTCAAAAAGAAATCTGGAATCTTCCTGTAGAGCCAGATATCAAAGTTAAACTGACAGAAAAAACAGGTGAGACAGAATTCAGAATTGTAGAGGGTTCTGATCCCTTCATCCAGCTACAATCTCTTATTGCAAGTTTTGTTCTGGCTGGTTTGGGGAGATAAAATGGTAATTATGTCAAAAAAAGTAGTAGAAAGATATCTAGAGAATTTATTAGTTGACTTAGAAGTGAATCCAAGTGAAGAAATTCAAATAAAATTTGTTAACACAATTAATAGATATAATAAAGTATATGATTTACAAAAATATATAGAAAAAGAAGCTCAAATATCTTATAATAAAAAAGAAGAAAAATGACCACAACAAACTGGACTGAAAAATATCGGCCGACATATTTTATAGATATAAGGGGACAAGAATTAGCAGTTGAAAAGATAAAGGAATTTATCAGAAAATTTAGAAAAGGAGAGAAAGCTATAATTTTACATGGCCCCTCTGGAACAGGAAAGACAGCTATGGCCTATGTTGCAGCAAAAGAAATACATTCTGAGCTTTTTGAATTAAATGCATCAGATTTAAGAAATAGTCAAAAACTTAGAGAAATTCTAAGTCCTGCAACAAAACAAAAGTCATTAACAAAAAAAGGTAAAATCATTCTTGTCGATGAAGTTGACGGGATTTCAGAAGTAGATAGGGGAGGAGTTACAGAATTAATAAGATTAATTGAATCAACATCTCATCCGATAATTATAACTGCAAATGATATCTGGGGTAAAAAATTCAGTGAACTGAGAAAAAAAGCAGAGCTTGTTCAGTTAAAGGAGATTGATTACAGAACAATAAAAAATGTTATGATTGAAATCCTCAGAAAAGAAAGAAAATTCATAGATAATGATATCTTAACAAATATTGCAATAAGAGCAAAAGGAGATTTGAGGGCTGCAATAAATGACTTGCAGACAGCAGCAAGTCTTGAAGATCCTTCTCAGATTCTATTCGACGAGAGAAATAAAGAGATGGACATATTCACCGCTTTAAGGCTGATATTCAAAGGAAAACCAGACAAATCTACTTTAAGGCTTTTTGATTCTATAAATATGCCAATTGACCAGATTCTACTATGGATTGAAGAAAATATTCCTGCAGAATATCAAGGAGAAGAACTTGCAAAAGCCTATGATATGTTAAGCAAAGTTGATATATTCAAAAGAAGAATTTACAGACAGCAATACTGGAGATTTTTAGTTTATGAAAATGCTCTTTTAAGTTATGGGGTATCAAGTGCAAAAACTAATGAAAAAACAGGCTTTACAAGTTATAAAAAACCAACAAGAATATTAAAAATTTGGCTCAACAATAGAAGAATAGAAAAGAAAAAATCAATTGCAAAAAAATATGCCCGATATGTTCATGTAGGGGAAAAACGTGCACTTAGAGAATTTCCAACAATAAAACAATTTCTTATAAAACCAGAAGTGCAGAAAGAACTCAGATTATCAGAAGAAGAAGTTGAATATTTGAATAAAATAGAACAATAATCCTTATAAATAGGAATTATATGAAATTCTTATGGGATTAAGTCTTAAAGAAAAGAAAAGACAAGCAGAACAAGAAGTTCTGGATGAGGTGTTAAAGAGGATAGAATCTCAACCAAATGGATTAATTAAGTTAGTTCATGCTAAAGGAAAAGGTGGTTTGGATTATTATGAATTAATAACTTATGATGGTAGAAGGCCAAAAATATCACATATATATTCAGCGACAACTTATGAGGCTGGAGTGGGAGCTAATTCTACAGCAGAGGAAATTGCAAGAAGTATATCGACTCAAGTAATAAATCGGAGTTTCCATGCACCCAATGCAAATGCATTCCATGTTTCTAATCTGAGATTGTCTGATTTAAATTATGTAATCCAATATTTCCAAATAAAAGAAGACCAATTCTCAAGTTAAAATATAAAAAGCTCTTTTTGTATTATATACCATGCCGTATGACATAATAACAGGAAGAGGTGCTGCTGATAAAAAAGCATTTGCTGACAGAGGTTTGGTTTTTTTAGGGAAAGGCTATATAAAAATGGGCCAATACACTTCTTTAAGTAATAGAATTCTTATGGACATTGCGCGATCTCACGTAATCCTCGTGGCAGGAAAAAGAGGCAGCGGCAAGAGCTACACTCTTGGAGTTATTGCAGAAGAGCTTTCAAATCTCCCAAAAGAAGTAAGCCAAAACATCGGCTCTCTGATTTTTGATACTATGGGGATTTACTGGACAATGAAATTCAAAAATGAAAAAGATAAAGAACTTTTAAGAGAATGGGGACTTGAACCAAAAAATCTTCCTGTAAAAGTTTTTGTTCCATTTGGCCATTATGATTCTTATCTTGAAAAAGGAATTCTTATAGATGAAAAATTTGCCCTTGATGTGGGTGAAATGAATCCAGAAGATTGGATTTTAACTTTTGGGTTAGATATAATCAATCCTGTTTCAGTATTAATCCAAAGAACTTTGACAAAAATGAAAGAGCAAGGAAATTTTGATATTGATGATATAATTAGGAAACTAGAAAGAGAAGAAAGAACAACTCATGAAATTAAAAATGCTGCCATAGGGCTTTTTGAATCTGCAAACACCTGGGGAATTTTTGCAAAAAAAGGAGAGCCAGCCACACAGGTAAAAGATTTAATTTCAAGAGGAACAACCACTATTCTTGATTTAAGTGTGTATAATGCTGTCGGTGCATTTAATATAAGGGCTTTAGCAATAAGTCTTCTCTCAAGAAAGATTTTCAATCAAAGAAT
>DAOWJD010000060.1 GCA_030640565.1 Nanobdellota archaeon | reverse complement strand
TTTGGAACAAATGAAAAAGCAGGGTTTTTTATTTTACTTTGCATAGGGGCTTTTTTCCATACCTCTTTAAAGCTCCTCTGCTCCATTTTTACCGGCCTTGGTGTAAATTTCCATGAACTTGCAAAAATATAAACAGGAATCTTATTTTCATGAGCTATGTGAACAAACATACTGCTTCCTATTTTATTTACAATTCCGTCTTTCAGCAAAGCATCTGCACCGATAAAAAATTTAGTGGCTTTCTTTGTTCCTTGTTTTTCTGTAAGAGCAACCTGGGCTGCAGAATCAATAAAAAAAGTTGCTTTTATTCCTGCTTTTCTCATCTCCATAATAGTTTTTCTTCCCTGATATAAGGGCCTGGTTTCAGTAGCATAAATTTCGAATTTTTTTCCTTTTTTCTTTGTATATACCAAGGCTTTGCTTACAGTTGAAGAGTGGCAGTGTGTAAAAATTACGTCGTTGTTTTTAATTATTTTCAGCATAAGCTGGTTTATTTTTTTCTGAGTATTATCAAAATACCCCATAATTTCCTCATAAGACTTTTCTTTTGTCCTGTCAAGCACATTTTTAAGCAATGGTTCTGTTGGCCTTAAAGAAAGAAGTTTTTTCTTTGATCTTTTTGTAGGAATCAGAAAATACGCATAAAGAGCCTCTTTTGCAATATTTCTTGCTCCCTGAATTTTAATATCTTTTATATCCTGGATAATTTCCTCAAATATTTTTTTCTTTTTTATTTTACTTATATTTTCTATTTTATTCATGGATTATTAAATTTAAGAAAGTTTAAAAATTCTCTTTTTTTATTCTCTTTATGTTAGAAAGCATGGTTAATCCAAGAAGGGTTGAAAAAGGGCCTTGGAAAATGTTTTTTGTAGGAATTATTTATGCTTCTCTTTCTCTTTTGCTTGTAAATTGGTTTTTCTCAGGAGATGTTGTTCTTTCACAATACTCGGGAATGATTGTGGTTACTTTTGCTGTTATGTTTTCCCTGCCTTTTATGTATTATATAATAAAGAAAGAAGAAGCAGAAGATGAAGAGGCAGTTGGATTTCTAAGTGTATGGAAGATTCATAAAGACGCGATTTTTGCACTTATGTGGCTCTTTATGGGTTTTATCATCGCTTTCTCATTCTGGCATATTGTTCTTGGAGATTCAAATCTTTTTAATGCGCAGATAGAAACTTATTGTAGAATAAATAGTCCTGGAAATATTTCTGGATGTATTGAAAGATATAATTTTGCAAAAACAACCCCTTTAGCAACAGGCGCTGTAACAAAAGAACTAAGGTTTCTTTCAATAATTGAAAATAATGTTTATGTTATGATATTTACTTTACTCTTATCCCTGATCTTTGGTGCGGGAGCTATATTTGTTCTTACATGGAATGCCAGTGTTATTTCTGCTGCCATAACTGTTTTTACACGAAATACAATCTCAGATATTCCCTTAGGAATTTTAAGATATATGATTCATGGATTTCCAGAAATTGCAGCCTATTTCATAACAGCTCTGGCAGGGGGCATTTTTGGGGTAGGAATTCTTAGAAATGGTATACATGGTAAAAGATTTATTCATGTTCTAGAAAATACAGTTATTCTTTTATTTATTGCCTTAATAATTCTTCTATTTGCTGCTGTCATAGAAGTTTATTTCACCCCCTTACTTTTCTAGATGAATTTTGAATAATATCTCATGGAATTCATTTCTATAAAATTTAAAAATGGAAAATGGCTTAATTAATTATGAGTTTACTTGTTGGTTCATTGATTATTAGTTTTCTTTTAACATTTATCACAATTCCTTTCTGGATAGACAAAGCCAAAAGAGCAGGGCTTGTCTGGGAAGATATGAATAAGTATAGAAAACCGAAAAATATAGCTGGTTCTGGAGGGATAGTTGTTGTTATTGCTTTCATCATCGGGGTTTTTTATTATGTTGCTATAAGGACTTTTGTTATGAAAGATTTTGATTCGGTAAATCTTTATATTTTTGCTTTGTTAAGTGTTGTCCTTATTTTATCAATAGTTGGGATTATGGATGATTTGTTAGGCTGGAAAAACAAGGGTTTATCAAAAAGAACAAGAATTTTGCTTGCGTTTGTTGCTGCAATCCCTTTAGTTGTGATTAATGCAGGAACATCAACGATAAATCTTCCATTTTTCGGATTAGTAGATTTTGGACTTATTTACCCTTTGCTTTTAATCCCTATAGGAATTGCAGGGGCAACAACAACTTATAATTTTCTAGCAGGTTATAATGGATTAGAAGCTGGACAAGGAATTCTTATACTTGGATTTTTTTCTTATGTTGCTTATGTCACTGGTTATTCTTGGCTTGCCATAGTTGGTTTGACAATGGTTTTTGCTTTGCTTGGCTTTTGGTTCTATAATAAATATCCTGCAAAGGTTTTTCCAGGGGATTCTCTAACATGGACAATTGGGGCACTTATTGCAGGTATGGCTATTCTAGGACGTTTTCAAAAGCTAGCTATTTTTGTCTTTATTCCTTATATAATTGAAACAGGTTTAAAACTCCGCGGAAAACTTGAAAAACAATCATTTGCTAAACCAAATAAAGATGGGAGTTTAGAACCACCATACAAAAAAATCTATGGTTTAGAGCATCTTGCTATTTATATTCTTAAAAAAATAAAGCCAAGCAAAAAAGTCTATGAAAAAGAGGTTGTATATCTCATCCACGGATTCCAAATATTCATAATAATTCTGGCTTTCTTTATTTTTATATATTAAGAAGAGTAATGTTTTAAAAGAGAATTTGCTTTTTGATTCATATGGACGAAGAAGATAAAAAAGATGCAATAAGCATAAATACTGCAGAAATAAAAAAAGGGTTTGGTACTGCAATTAATCTTTTCAAAAATAAAAAAGTGCAGAATATATTGATTATTATTCTACTTCTTTCATTAATCGTCTTTGGAGTAGGAATAAGAACACAAAACCTTGGTCTTCTTATTGATCAAACAACAGAAGAGCATATTCCTCTTGCCCTAGACCCTTTTTATTTTTTAAGATTAGCTGAGACAATTCTGGAGCAAGGTGGTTTGCCTGAAATTGATGTAATGAGATATCTTCCCAATGAACAGGTGGAATTTCATCAGAGTATTTTACCATGGGCAAGTGTCTTGATTTACAAGGCTGCAAATATTCTTGGAGATTATAGCATACAATATATCAGTATTATTTTTCCCGTAGTATTTTTTGTTCTTGGATTAATATTGTTCTTTTTTCTTGTTTATTTTTTAACAAGATCAAAAATAACCGCATTAATCAGTTCTATCTTTTTAACAGTGCTACCCCCTTATCTTTATAGATCAATGGCTGGTTTTTTTGATCACGAAACACTGGGTATGTTTTCTTTTTTCCTGATTTTAATTTGTTATACCTTTGCACTTAAATTTCTAAACAAAGAAGAAAAGGAGGAAAAAGATAAAAAATATTCATACAAAGTAATTTTATTTGGAATATTGATGGGGGCTTTAACAATTTTTACAATAGCAAGCTGGGGAGGAATTTCAAATTTTCTTTTTATGATTATTCCTTTAAGTTTTGGTTTGTTCTGGCTGATTAAAACACAAGATTTGGAAAAAAACAAAATGAAGATAAATTCTCTTCTAATATTTTATATTGTCTTCTTTATTTCAACAATTTTATTTGGTCTTGGTTATGGATTTGATTTATCAAGAATTTTAAATACAACTGTTTTAAGTTCAACTAGTATTCTAAATAGTGTTGTGTTATTATTTATTATTTCTGATTTTTTTATGATTAAATTTGGAGATAAAATTCCTATTAAAGGGATAAAAAATTACAGGCTTGTTTTCAGTGCCGGAATCATGGTTTTATTAGGACTTTTATTTTCAGTACTTATATATGGAGATCCTTTTTCTGTAGTAAAAAATGTATTTGACAGGCTTTTGCATCCTTTTGGAGCAGGAAGAGTTGGACTTACAGTTGCTGAAAACAAAGCTCCCTATTTACAAGAATGGATAAATCAGACAGGGAAAATTTTGTTCTGGCTTTTTCTTGGTGGATTAATCACAATAGGAGTTAATATTTCAAAAGTTATAAGAAAACAGGGAAGAAAAATAGGGTTTATATTTTTCTGGCTTTTACTTATTTCAGGGATTTTATTCAGTAAATTTTCTGCAGTTTCAATGTTTAACGGAACTAATTTTATAAGTAAACTCTTTTATTTTGGAGGAATTATTCTCTTTGGGTTATATTGTATAAGACTTTATTCAAAAGAAAAACTGAATATTAAATCAGAATGGCTAATAATATTCTCATGGATGATTTTTATGTTAATTGCTGCAAGAGGTGCTATAAGATTATTTTTCGTGATAACTCCTTTTGTTTGTCTTTCAGTAGGAATTCTTATTTTAAGTTTGGCACGTTATTACAAAAAAAGCAAAGATGATTTGGGTAAAATGCTTTTTGGAATTTTATTGGTTGGGGTAATTATTGCGTCTTTATTTAGCTTTAGCAATCTTGTTACAAGTTCCACCGCACAAGCAAAGTTTACAGGACCTTCTGCACATATACAATGGCAACAAGCAATGAAATGGGTAAGAGAAAATACTCTTGAAAATGCGGTATTTTTACACTGGTGGGATTATGGGTATTGGGTCCAATATCTTGGAAAAAGACCTACTTTATCAGATGGGGGACATTTTCAAGGATCATTTAGAGACCATCTTATCGGCAGATATTTCCTTACAAATCCTTATCCAGAAACAGCTTTGAGTTTTATGAAAACAAACAACATTTCATATCTTCTTATAGATCCCACAGATCTTGGAAAATATCCTGCCTATTCAAATATAGGAAGTGATGATAATGGTGATAGGTTTAGCGCAATTAGTGTTATGCCTTATGATTCTAAGCAAACACAAGAAACCCAGGATAAAATAAGAAGATTTTTTGTTGGAAGTGTAGGGGTTGATGAAGATATTATTTACGGGCTTGAAGACAAACAAGTTTTTCTTCCTGGTCCTATCTCTGATGAGGTTGGTAATGTTAAATGGAATTCTTTTGTTGGAGGTGTGATTCTTGAAACATCTGTGGTGGATGGGACAATTTCACTCAATCAGCCAAAAGGGATATTTATATACAATAATCAAAGATATGATCTCCCAATAAGATATGTATATTATCAAGAAAAAATAGCTGATTTTGGAAGTGGTTTAGATGCTATTATAAGCGTTATTCCTTTAATAGTTGAAACAGGTGGGCAAATCTCTGTAGAAAATTTGGGTGCTGTAATTTACTTATCACCAAAGACTTCAAAAAGTCTTTTTGCACAACTTTATCTTATGGATGATCCTTTTAATAATTACCCCACAATAAAGTTAGCACACATCCAGAACGATCCTGTTGTTGCGAGTTTAAAGGCTCAGGGATTAAATTTTGGAGAGTTTGTTTTCTTTAGAGGTTTTAGAGGTCCTATAAAAATTTGGGATACAACATATATTCCTGATAATATTCCAATAATAGAAGAATTTTTAAGAAAACAAGGTGATTGGGCTGAATTCGATAATTTATAATTTTGTGAAATAAAAATATATAGAGTACTTCTTCATAAACTTTAAAATCAAGTATTTTTTAGGAAAAGCATGGATAAACCAGAATATTCTAAGATAGTGATTGTTATCGGAACAAAAGCAGAACTTATCAAATGCATGTCAATTATGTTAGAATTACAGAAGCAGAAAAAAGATTATTGGTTTATTCATACTGGGCAGCATCCCTTAGGCGAAGCTTGTAAAGAATTTGGAATCAAAAAACCAAATTTTATTTTAAGTAAAGAGCCGCAAATAAGCACAAAATTTTGGTCTAAAATAAATAGAATGTCTTTATTTTGGTTTTTCCAGATGATTCCAAAAGTGAGAAGATTAGTAAGAAAATTAAATCCAAGATATGTGATTTATCACGGAGATACCATGAGTACTGCTGCTGCATCTATTGCATCTTCAAAATTATTGAACTCTAAAAAAACATGGAAAAATATTCATTTAGAAGCTGGTTTAAGGTCTGGCTCTTTATTTGAACCTTTTCCAGAAGAAATTTCAAGAAAGATTAGTGACCAGTTTTCTGATGTTCTTTTGGCTGTTTCAGATTTAACAGAAAAAAATTTACATAAATATAAGAATAAGAAAAGAATAATGAAGATTGGAAATACAATAGTTGATTCTGCCCTTATTTCATATAATAAAGCAAAAAAAACAAAGCAAAAAAAACGCGAAGGAAAATATGCCTTGATTAATATTCACAGGCATGAAAATCTAAACAACAAGGAAAGATTAAAAAAAATTGTTGAAATTATAAAAAACGTGGATATAAAAGCGATATGGCCTTTGCATGATAACACTGCTTATTTTTTAAAAAAATATGGTTTAATGGAAAAGATTAAAAAAATGGAAAATATGGAAGTTATTCCTTTAGTAGATTATTCCTATTTTATATTTTTGCTTGCTAATTGCAAATACTTAATCACTGATGGGGGAAGTATCCAAGAAGAAAGTCTTGTTTTTAAAAAACCCTGCATTTTGTTGAGAAAGAAAACTGAAAGACAAGAAGGTTTGGAAACAAAAATTAATTTTTTAACAGGACTAAATATAAATTATGCAAAAAAAATCATAAAAGGAATAGAAAACGGGGGAATAAAGATTAAAAAATTCAAAAATCCTTATGGTGAAGCAGGTGTAAGTAAGGGGGTTGCTAATAAATTAAGATGAGCAAAATAAAAGATTCTAAAGTTGTTATAGATATAATAAAACAAAGTAAAAATAATCTTTTGATTAAAATCCAATTTTTTTTAGCTTTTTTAATGTATTATTCAATGAAAAAATTTGGGTTCGTCATTAATTATTTTCCAAAATTAGACATTGTTTTATATGATTGTCATTTTAAAGCAAGAGAAAAGACAATTGATTTTTGGGTATTATGGAAAAATTACGAAAAGGAAATATTTAGAGAAATTAATAAAATAAAACAAAAAGGAACATTCATAGATGTTGGAGCAAATATTGGAAGATATTCTGTTTTAATGGCAAAGAAAGGTTGGAAAGTATATTCTTTTGAACCTGTAAGAAGTAATTTCGAAAAATTAATGGAACACATAAAAATAAATAATGTTCAAAAAAATGTTCAAGCTAAAAACACAGGTTTAGGAAAAAACAATTTAAAAAAGAAAATTTATTATTTGCCTTATAAATATGGAGAAGCATCCATTATTTTGAGTAAAAAAGAATTTAATTCAGAAGAAATACATATGGATAAATTAGATAATTTTATGAAAAAAAATTACAAAAAACCGATAATTTTAAAGATAGATGTTGAAGGTTTTGAATTTGAGGTTTTAAAAGGAGGTAAAAAATTTATTAAAAAACACCACCCCATAATAATCTTAGAAATGTGGGATAAAGAGAGAAAAGGAGACATAAATTTTTTAGAAAAATTAGGATATAAAAATAAAGGAGATTTTTGGCATTATACAAAATGAAAAAAATAAAAATATATCTACAGTATCCCTGGAAATTTCCTGATTCTCCTTATTATAAATATTTAGTAAAAAATCCTCCAAAAAATATTGAATATCTTAATGTTCATAAACAGAAGGGTGTAATAACCAAGAAAAAAAGGTTTCTTCTCTCAAACAATCTAAAAAAAATTATCAGAAAAACAACTGGGATATTAAACTTACCTCTATTAAATGCTCATTACACAAAAATAAAAAAAGGGTATGATTTAATTCATTGTGCTCATTGTTTAAGTTTAAATAACGACATGCCATGGATTGCTGATATTGAATCTGAATGGCAATTCTATATAGGAAATAAAACGAAAAAATCTAAAGAAAGAGTCAGAAAGATTTTGCTTAGAGAAAATTGCAAGAAGATAATGCCTTGGACAGAAAAAACAAAAAAAGAAATATTAAAAGAATTTCCTGAAATTAAAGATAAGGTTAAGGTTGTTTACCCTGCTATTCCAGTAAATAAAAGAATTTCTAAAAAAAATAAAAATGATAAGATAACAATACTTTATGCAACAAGATATTTTTGGTTAAAGGGAGGGATAATTGCCCTTGAAGTCTATAAAAAATTAAAAGAAAAATATGGAGATAAATTAGAATTGATTTTTATTTCAGATATTCCTAAGGAGGTTAAATTAAGATATCCTAAAATTAAAATACAAGGCTTAAGTTCAAATAAAGAATTGTTCAAACTATATGAAAAATCTGATATCTTTTTTTATCCAAGTTTTGTTGATACTTTCGGTTTTGGATTATTAGAAGCGATGAGTTTTGGGCTTCCAGTTATAACTGTTAATACAAAATATACAAAAACAAGAAAAGAGATAGTTGAAAACAATATTAACAGACTTATCTTTGATATAAATGACCATACATGTGAAAAATTAATTAATCAAAAAGAAAAGATAGTTATTAAAGAAGGTGAAGAAAAAATAATAAATCAGTTAGTAGAAAACTGTTCTAAGCTAATAGAAAATAAAAAACTAAGAGAAAAAATGTCTAAAAATTGTATGGAAATTATTAAAAATGGCAAATTCTCTATTAAAGAAAGAAATAAAAAATTAAAAAAAATTTATGAAGGAGCAGTAAAAAATGATTCAAATTGAAGCAATTAATCACTGTAGAGGGTGTTATTCAAAAAGCCTTTCTCCTGTTTTTTCTTTAGGAAATCACTATGTTACTAATTTTATAAAAAATGAGGAAGAACAAGAAAAAATTCCAAAAGTACCTTTAGAATTGGTTCTCTGTGAAAATTGTAAATTATTACAATTAAGACATAATGCTCCTCCAGAAGCTATGTGGAACGAACAATATTGGTATAAATCAAGTATTAATCGACTAATAAGGGAGGATTTAAAAGATATTGTTGAAAATGTAAAAAAATTAGTTGATTTAAAGACAGAAGAAATAATTATAGATATTGGATGTAATGATGGAACCATGCTTGAATTTTATGAAAGAGATAAAAATCTAAATCTTATGGGCTTTGAGCCTTCAAAAAACGTTGCAAAAGAAGCAGAAGCAAAAGGGTTTAAAATTATTAATAATTTTTTTAATGCAGAAGATTTTAAAAAAGAGTTTGGAGATAAAAAAGCAAAATTAATCACTGCTATTTCTATGTTTTATGATCTTGAAGATCCAAATAAATTCTTAAGGGATGTAGTCTCTATTTTGGACAAAGAAGGATTATTTGTTATTCAACAAAATTATTTGGTTTCTATGTTAAAACAAAATGCTGTTGATAATATCTGCCATGAACACAGAGAGTATTACTCCCTCTACTCTTTTAAAACTCTTTTAGATAAACATAATTTAGAAATTTTTGATCTTAGTCTCCAGGATATCAACGGAGGGAGTATTAGAACATATATTAGATTTAAAGAGAGTAAAAAACCTCTTTCTCCAGAAGGAGCAGAAGAAAGAATTAAAGAAGTTGAAAAAGAAGAAGAAGAAATGAAATTGCATACCCTTGAGCCTTATCAGGAATTTGCTTTGAGAATTGATAATACAAAAAAACAACTCCTTGAGTTTTTTAGAAGAGAAAAGGTAGCAGGAAAAATCATTTGTGGTTGCGGAGCTTCAACCAGGGGAAATACTACTTTGCAATATTTTGAATTAGGGCCTGACTTAATTACTTGCATATTTGATAGAAATCCTGATAAATGGGGAAAGAAAACAATAGGCAGTCTTATTCCTATAGAATCTCCTGATCGGATTGATGAATTTAAACCAGATCACCAATTAGTCTTAATTTGGCACATATTCAAGGGAATTGGAGATGATGAGAAAGAATTTGTTAAAAAAGGGGGGAAATTTATTTTGCCTTTTCCCAAGATTAAAATAATAGACGAGATGGAAGATTAACTCTATAATAACTGATTTTTTATAATTTCTAGAGCTTGCTTAAAAGGGGTGGTCTTTATCCCGAGAGAATTTATCTTTGATATGTCTAGTGTGGAATCTTTTGGGGATTTCACTACCCAACCAGAACTATCTACAATTTTTATCTTATTTTCTTGTCCAATTAGTGATGCTAAATTTTTTAGAAAATCTATCATTTTCATTGTTTCTGGTCCGCCAATATGAAAGATTCCTCTTTCATCCTTTTGGATTAATCCCCATATGATTCTTGGGACATCTTCTACAAAAAGTGGTTTTTTAATTTGGTCTGGATAACCCACTTCTGCTCCTTCTTCAATAAAACTAGTCCCCTGTCTAATTTTTCCTTTATATCTCCCATACATCATATCTATCCTTAAAACTAAAGAATTATTTAACTTCAGTACTTCTTCTTCTGCCATTATTTTTGTTCTTGCATATTCGTTAGTAGGAGAAGGTGCATCTTCTTCTCTATATCTCCCTCTTATTCCGTCAAAAATATATGAAGAAGAAATAAATATCATTTTTGCCTCAATTTCCTTACAAGTTTCTGCTATATTCTTCGCTGTTTCATAATTTAATTTTTTTGCAAGTTCTGGATTTTTTTCGCATGCAACAGAACTTGTTAGTGCGATAGTATCAATTACAACATCTGGTTTATGCTTTAGTAAAAAATCCCTTACTTCTTCTTTGTCAGTTGCATCTATTTTTTCTATATTCTCTTCCCTATTAATGTCTGCCCCAATAATCTCATTATCTTTAGAAAGAGAGTTCATCAACTTCTCTCCTAAAAATCCTGCCGCCCCAAAAATAATTATTTTCATTTTGTTAAAGAGAGATATAATTTTTTATATTTTTTAGATATTGGTGTTAATCCATTTTTATTAAAATATCTTTCGCATTCTTTAATCATTTTTTTATAATTTTTTGGTTTCATGGATTCTTGAATAAGTTTTGGGAATTCATTGTCTTTATTTGCTAGTTTGATGCAACCATAGTTTTTTGCGAATTCATTAAAATATTCTCCACTTGCAATAACTGGTTTTTTCATTGCCATGGCATCTGCAAAAATCCCGCTTCCAATTCCCCCCCTATAAGGAAGCAATATTAAATCTGATGCTGCAAAATATTCCCACCATGTTTTATAAGGAATAAATCCTATATCAAACCTTACAAATGTTTCAAAATGTTTTTCTTTCACAATTTTTTTATTTAATTCTAAAAAGTTTTTTATTTTTTCTTCATTTCTATAATTAACTGCTGATGGATTGGTAACAACCAAAATTGTTTTTCTTATTTTATCTGCTTGCTTAATAATTATATCATGCCCATGATCTGGAACCATTGTTCCGATTAAAAGATAAACTTTCCCTGATAATTTTAATTCTTTTCTTGCTTGAATTTTACTAATTGTCTTTATGTTTTCAATAATTGCATGAGGTAAAACAACTATTTTCTTTGAAGAAATAGCATATTCTTTAATAAGTATATTTTTAAAAGATTCTGCATGAACAACAATTTTGTTAGAAGTCCAATCTATCCATTTATTTTGAACTTTATAGAGTATTTTTCTTAAAAAGGTTTTTAATTTCCCGCTTTTGAATTTTTCATTTTGTGAAAGCACTGTGTGCATTGTAACAAGAGATTGTTTTTTCTTAAATAATCCAAGAAAACCAAGAAATAAAAAATAAGGGAGTCCAAAAAATCCCAACATATTGTATTCGTGTTGTGTATGGATTAAATCATAATTTAGAAGTTTAAATAAATGTTTAAATGCAGAAAATGGTTTTCCAGAAATAAAAGTTATTCCATCAACTTTTAACTTTTGTTTTCTTAAATTTTCTATTAAATTTAAAGAATATGCTGAAATCCCTTTTTCAGAACTTGGGTGGGGATAAACCATTGCTATTTTCATGGATTATGAGAAAAGAAGAACCCTTATAAATTTAATTACTTGTGATTTAAATATGCTCGAAATTTATTGTTACTTTCACTAAAAGATACTTATTTATTATGTAGGTTTGAATTCCATTAAGTTTAAAAAGAAAATTCAATATGAAAAAAGATGAAAAATAAGAGATTAACTGCTGAGCAAATAAGATTTATTGGACAACATGCAGAACCTAGATTTTATTTTGAAAACGAAGGACATCTTGATTTTACAGAAAAAGATTTAGAAGCAGGTTTTGTAGGAGATTTGCCCTATAATGGGGCTCGTTCAGTTCTTGTAAGGGATTGTGTTGATGGTTTAATTTCTTATTTAAATGAAGAGGAAAATAGAGGTATTCTTCTTGTCACAAGACAGGGAAATCCTGCTAAAGGACATTTATGGCCAATTGGTGGGGGAATTTCCAGAGAGCAAGTTAATTTAAGACATGCATTTTCAAAAAATGCTCAAAGAGAATGTAATCTTAAATTAAGTGATTTCGTATATCTTGGAGGAGGAAGTTTTGGTTGGGCTACAACTCCTTTCCCTGTTGAAAAAATTGGTTATGGGGGGAAAGGTATTAGAGATGATGGACATATTTATTATGCGCAAGGCCATGGTGAACTAAAATTTAAAGAATTAGATAATAATCCTTTAATTGTAACACCAGATATGTGGAGAAACAAAACAGACGATAGACTGAATAAACTTCATCCATATGTAAGTGAGAACTTAGAAAAAGCAATTACTTTAATTGAATAATTAATTTTCCACTTTTGAACTTTTCATTCTTCTATTAAAAATATGTGTTTATAAATCTAATCTGTGCCTATCATATAGGTTTGAGTTTCATTAAGTTTAAAAATAAAATTCAATATGAAAAAAGATGAAAAGAGCTTTAATAACAGGACTTACAGGACAGGATGGAAGTTATTTGGCAAAATTTCTTTTAGATAAAGGTTATAAAGTTTATGGTATGCATCGTAGAACAAGTATGGATATATTTGAAAGAGTTGGAGATATAAAAAATAGGATTCAGATAGTTGATGGGGATTTGACAGACACAGCGTCTCTGATTAGACTTTTGAGAGAAATAAACCCGGATGAGATTTATAATCTTGCTTCGCAATCTTTTGTTCCTGCATCTTGGACCCAACCAATATCAACAGGAAATATAACAGGTCTTGGTGTTTTGAGAATTCTAGAAGTAATTAGATTAATTAATCCCAAAATAAAATTCTACCAGGCATCTAGTAGTGAGATGTTTGGTAAAGCACAGGATAATCCTCAAACAGAAAAAACCCCATTTCATCCCAGTAATCCGTATGCTATAGCCAAAGTTTATGGTTACTGGATTACCAAACACTATAAGGAAGCGTATGGTATTTTTGCTTGTAATGGTATATTATTTAACCACGAGTCTCCAACAAGGGGAAAACAATTTGTAACAAGAAAAATATCTCACTCTGTTGCTAAGATAAAATTAGGTTTTCAGGAATGTTTTGAATTAGGTAATTTAAATGCTAAGAGGGATTGGGGATTTGCAGGAGATTATGCAGAAGCTATGTGGTTAATGCTACAGCAAGATAAACCAGATGACTATATTATTGCTACTGGAGAAACGCATAGTGTCAGGGAATTTGTTGAAGAAGCCTTTAATGTAGTGGATATGCCCATAATGTGGGAAGGTGAAGGGATGAATGAAGTGGGAAAATATAATGGAAAAATTGTTATTAAAGTAAATCCTAAATTTTATAGACCTGTTGAAGTGGATTGTCTTTTGGGAAATCCTGAAAAAGCAAAAAGGGAATTAGGATGGGAACCTAAAACAAAATTCAAAGAAATTGCTAGAATGATGGTTAATTATGATATTAAAAGATTGGGAGAAAAAGGTTTGCAAGCTGTTGATAGGTGATTATTTAATTTAGGGAAGTTGGATTTAACTGCTCAAACTATTAAAATATATTATGTTGAAACTAATGAAAGATAAAAAAGAAATGAAGAAGGATAATTTTATTGCGGGAAAATGAAAAGAAAAACTATTGCAATCATAGGAGAAAGTTACATAGGTACTGGAAAAGGATTATATCCTGTAGAACTTTTTAAGGCCTTAAACAAAATTAATAAAAAATACAACTTTAAACTTTTTTTAAGAGATAATACCCCTTTTTATGATTTAAATGTCGTTAAAGTTAAAACTTTTAAGACAAAGATAAGATCCTTTTCTGGATTGGGTTACCATATTCCTTTGTTTTTTAAATTGCGTAAAGATAAGTCTATTGATATAATTCATGCGTATGATGTGAAAACTAATATTGTTGCTCTTCTTTTAAAAAAACCAAGAATAGTTACAGAATATGACCTTTATCCAATATTCTATAAATTTCCTCTTAATC
This sequence comes from Nanobdellota archaeon, assembly GCA_030640565.1. Lineage (GTDB taxonomy): Archaea > Nanobdellota > Nanobdellia > Pacearchaeales > GW2011-AR1 > ASMP01. The sequence continues at coordinate 3,322 of DAOWJD010000060.1, read as the reverse complement.
ACATATTTAATGTTTTATACAAGCTTTTGAACACAGCTAATTTTATAGTAGCTGTATCTAATTACTTAAGAACATTATTAATCAAAAGATATCCTCATTTATCCAAGAAAACTGTTAGCATACATCTAGGGGTAGATACAGAAAGATTTAAACCATCTATAAAAAAAACAGGAAAACGAATAAACATTGGGATTTTGGGTAATTTAGATGAGGGTGGAACCCTGGGAGATTTGGACGGAAAGCTCTGGAACGTGTTCGAAAAAATCCTTAAAGAATATGGGGAAAAAGTGAATATTATACTTGGAGGTAAAGACCTACCTGCTGGATTTGATAAATTGAAAGGGAATCCCAATGTTATATTTAAGGGATATATAGAAGAATCAGAACTTGTTAAACATTATCAGAGTATAGATATTTTTATATATAAATATAATAAATACATATATAAGCATAAATTAGTTGAGGCTACAGCTACATTTGAATTAATTCCTTTGGAAGCGATGGCTTCTGGTTGTGCGGTTATTGCAAGTAAATTAGGTGCTTTATTAGAAGTAGTCAAAAATGGTGGCATGCTTATAGAAAATAGTGAAAAAAATTATTACGAAAGTATAAAAAAACTTATTGAAAATAAGAAATTTAGACAAGATATTCAGAAAAAAGGACGAAAACGTGCTAAAGAATTAACATGGGATAAATGTGCTAAAGAGCATTTGAAAATTTATGATAAATTAAATATAAATCCTAAGTTTTAATCGATAAATGGAAAATGAGAAAATAAGTATGGGTAAATATTTGGGAAGAGAACTAGAGAATTGTAGGATGTGTGATTCTAGAAATTTGTATGAATTTTTAGACTTGGGCCTTATGCCTGCTGCAGATGGAATTCTTTCTGTTGATGAACTAAATAAAGAGGAATTTTTTTTCCCTCTTAAAGTTGCACAATGTCAGGATTGTGGATTAACTCAATTAACTTATGCTGCAAATCCTTCATTATTATATGGAGAAAAATACAAATATGAGTCATCTATGACTGAAACTGGAATAAAACATTTCTTACGTATGGCTGATTCTATTAAGGGGAAACTAAATCTCCCACAAGGATCTTTAGCAGTAGATATCGGGAGTAATGTAGGGGTTTTATTAGAAGGCTTTAAAAAAAATGGTCTTAATATTTTGGGAATAGATCCCGCCCCTAAAATTGCCGAAATAGCAAATAGGAAGGGGATTGAAACCTGGCAAGAATTTATAAGTCCCACCATTTCTAGGAGGATTGTTGAAGAAAAAGGTCGGGCCAAGGTAGTTACCTGTACAAATGTTTTCTCCCACATAGACGATAAAAAAGGTTTGATGGAAAGTGTAAATATTTTGTTAGATGATGACGGAGTATTAGTAATAGAAGCTCCTTATTTTGTAGACCTAATAGAAAATATGGAATATGATACTATTTACATAGATCATCTTGAATATCTTTTAATTAAGCCACTAATAAGTTTTTTTGACAAATATAATATGGAAGTTTTTGATGTAGAAGAATATCCTATACATGGAGGAACACTTAGAGTTTTTGTTGGGAAAAAGGGAAGAAGGAATATAGAACAAAATGTAAGGAAACTATTGGATTTAGAAGAAAGAAGAAAAATTTATGAAAAAGAAACATTGAATGCTTTCTCTATGAAAGTTAAAGAACATAAGAATCAATTTTTAAGTTTATTGAAAGATTTGAAGAAACAGGGAAAGAAAATAGTTGGGATTAGTGCTCCTGCAAAAGGAAACACCCTCTTAAATTATTGTGAAATAGATAATAATTTAATAGACTATATGGCTGAAAAATCTTCAATAAAAGTTGGCCACCATACTCCGGGCATGCATATTCCTATTATGGCTGAAGAGAAAATTTATAATGAAGAACGTTTCCCTGATTATGGAATTATTTTTGCTTGGAATTTTGCTTCAGAAATAATCAAAAACAATCAGGAATTTTTGAGGAGGGGTGGTAAATTTATAATTCCTATTCCTAAACCAATCATTATTGAAGAAATTAAAACAGATGATTTATTTGGTGTTAAAATAAATAAGGTAACTCCTGCTTTTAAGGATGATAGGGGGGAGATAAGCGATTTAATTAATGAGGAAATAAATCATGTTGGAATAATCACCACTGAAAAAGATGCTATAAGAGCAAATCATTATCATAAAATATCTAAACAATATACTTACCTTTTGTCTGGGAAATTTGAAATTTTACTTGCTAAAGCAGACTCTCCTACAAAAGTAAAGAAAATAATCTTGGAGCCAGGAGACCTCATAACAATCCCTTCATTAATTATCCATAGATTCAAGGCACTTGAGAAATCAGTTTTTATTGAAATGGATTCTGAATCAAGAGCAGGAAGTGGTTTTGAAGACGATGTAATTAGAGTTTCTATTCAAGAATGAAAATCATCTGATTAAAAATCAAAATTCTTTTTCACATTTAATATATATTCCATTTTATCTGAGAAAAGATTATAAGTTGATTTTAAATGAAACAATTCTTTTTCAATCCACTCTGAAATTTTATTTAAATTTAGTCTATATTTTTCTTTTGATTTTGGTTGTTTTTTTAAAATAAAAATGCTTTTTTCTGCTAATTCTTCTAATGCTTTAGGATTGTTTTGATTTTTTAGTATTTCTTCTTGTGGAACAAAATCTTTCTTTAAAGTAAATTTAATTGATCTTAAAATTCCCCAAGCACCTAATGAATCTACTTTATCTGCATCTCTAAGAATTTTTGCATATTCTTTATTTCCTACATAATTAAAATCAGAATGAACTGCTATTGCTCCTATAATTGTTCCAAAATCGTGCTGGCTTAAAGCAGGTGTAAGTTGATCTAAAACCCTTATGGTGGGCTCTACAGAAAGTGTTGCATGGTCTGGAAGTTTTTCTTTTTCCTCAATAATTCTTCCCAAATCATGACAATAAGCAATTATTCCTGTAATATCTTTTTTAGCACCTTTTCTCTTTGCTAATTGAAACGAAGTATCTCTTACATTTGTTATATGTGGCCAGCCATGGGTCCAATTATCAATTTCATTATATTGAGGTTTAACCAATTGCTTTGTTTTTTCTAATAAAGAACCATTTTCCATAAAAATTAACAATAAAAAATGTTTTTAAGGTTTTGTATTGAAAAAGATATTGTGCAAGCAATAGACATATGTCGTAAGGAACCGAAAATTAGTTCGCAGGCGAAATCCTGCGAATTAGATGAAAAAAGAAAAGATAAGAAAAGAATTTTTCAAGCTTAAATTAAAAGGACATTCATATAATCAATGTAGAA
>DAOWJD010000051.1 GCA_030640565.1 Nanobdellota archaeon | reverse complement strand
TTCTAGTCTGAAAGGGATTCCTCTCAATTCCCATTCGTAATATTTCTCTCCAGGTCTTTTTTCACTTTTATCAATTTCACACAGATAGTCTTTTAATTTAGATTTTATTTCTTTAGCATATTCCATAATTTTAATTTTATTTTTTTTAGTATAAATTGGAACTATCACTATCTGAATAGGAGAAATACAGAAAGGCATGATTAAGCCTTTGTCATCTCCATGTGTTGAAATCACAGATACCAGAATCCTTGAAATGGCTGGACCGTAAGCTGTTGTCCATAGATATTCTTCCTGGCCTTTCTTGTTTTTGAATTTGGCATTAAATACTTTTGAAAATTTTTGCCCCATAAAGTGAGTTGATGGTTGCTGGATAACTCTTCCGTCAGGCATTAAAACATCAGAGCCAATAGTATATTCTGCTCCAGCAAATTTATCCCAGTCAGGTCTTTTAAGGGCTAGAAAAGGAAGTCCTAATTTTTGGTGCATGATTGTTTCTGTGGTTTGGATGTCTTCCTGAACTTGTGCTTCTGCATCTTTTTTTGTTGCAAATGCATTATGCGCTTCTATCCAATAAAATTCTCTTCCCCTGATTAAAGGCCTTGTTGCTTTTGTGTCAGACCTAAAGACAGAACCTCTTTGATACAATTTCAAAGGCAGATCTCTATGGCTTCTGACCCATAGAGCAAACATAGGAGTATAAAGAGTTTCACTGGTTGGCCTTAGTGCTAATTTCTCTTCTCCTTTTTCTGTTTGAAGCCAAAAAACCTCTGGAATAAATCCCTCAATATGGCTTGATTCTTTTTTTAGATTTGATTCTGAAATTACCGACGGCATAATTGTTGGTTTGTGGTCTTTTTTCTGCAGTTCTTCTTCATAGAGATTATATATTTTTTCTATGGTCAGAGCTCCCCACGGCCTTATCACAATAAAACCTTTAATACCAAGTCTTAAATCAACTATTTCTGCTTTGTCAAGTATCTGACTGTACCACTTGCTAAAGTTTTCTTCTTTTTTCGCTGTTAGACCTTCACCTGATTTTTTCTCTTTTTCTGGCATGTTTATATTTAGTTATCTACCTTTTTTAGTTTACCTATAAGTAAAGGGATATCTCTTAGAGCTTCTTTTACAGTTGATATTTCAATATTATTTCCATAATAATTTATCCCATTTCTTAATTTTCTATATCTATCAAACTTTAAAGAGATTTCTTTTTCTCTTAAAATCTCACTTAAAAAAAGAGTAATTGATTCATGATTAAGAAACTTATACCCTTTTGAATACCCTAATGCTTCACAATATTGTCTAAAAGATTCGTAAAGTTCTCTGAAAATAGTTTTGAGTGTTTCTTCTTTGATAGGAATTATTCTTGCAGTATTTAATGCTTGTTCAGACGATTTTATCAAACTTTTGGCCCTGACTATATCTGTTGGTACTTTCCTAACAAGTCCTGCCTTTATTAAATTTTTAAAAATCATTTAAAAACCTCTAATTTTCCAGATAAGGTAATTCCATTGATGATGTTGTTTAACAAATCAGGATTTTTATTCTTTGCTGAATTAAATTTCTCTCTGGAAAAAAAATGCCTGGTTATTTTTCTGTTTAATTTTTTTTCAAATTCAGGATAATTAATATTTTTCTTTATCTCTGTTAGGATAAACAAATCAATATCACTATTTGAATCATCTGTTGCACTGGCATAACTTCCAAATAAAATGATAATAGGATAATCATAGTCCTTTTCAATTTTCTTGATTATTCCTGATTTTCTTAATTTTTCAAGGTTAAAGAATAACTTCAAATTTAGAAATTTTTTATTTATTTTCGCTTTAAGATAGTTATATGGCTTCCCCTTTTCGACTTCAATTAAATCCTCTTTAACCAGCTTTATGAGGTACTGTCTGATGGTTGTATGATTTATTTTTAACAATCTTGAAAGCTCTCTTATCTGGAAATTGTCATTGGGGTTTTCAAAAAAAGGTTTTAATATGTTTGATTTTGTTTCCATCTGTTTATAATAATTTACAGATGTTTATAAATATTTCCATTTAAGAAGAATTATTTTATTTATTTCTTTTTACCTTTTGCTTCAAGTCTTTTTCTAATCTTAGCTGCTAAATCTTTATCCTTTATTTCCCTAGCACATTTTTCAGCAAGAAAAAACTCTTTTCTTTTAATAAAATTTATAGCTGCTTTCTTATAAATACCATCTGTAAATCCCTTATCTCCTGTTTTCTTAGCAGACATTCCAGCATGATAAATATCCTCTTTCTCAGCAGCTTTTATAGCTATCTTCCTATAAACCCTTTTTGCTAAATCCTTATTCTTTATTCTTTCAGCAAGTCGCCCAGCAAGATCAAACCCCTTTTCTTCAATAGCTTTTTCAACTGCTTTCTTATACACATTATCTGCTAAACTCGCTTTTTTTAGCATCATGGCATATTGTCCAACATGATAGAATCCTCCTTCTTTAACAGCCTCCATAGCTTCAGAATAAATTTCTCTTTGAGTCATCCCTTTTTGATTACCTTCTTTTTTTGGCATGTTATATTAAAGAAAGAATTGTTTTTAAATATTTTTATAATAAGAATTCTAATCCTTTATTTCTTTTTACCTTTTGCTTCAAGTCTTTTTCTGATGTCTTCTGCCTTTTTAGCATCTCCAGTTTTTTCATAAATATTAGCTAATACATCTGGATGATTTTGTTTTAGATATTTTTCTGATTTCTTGGCAAATTCTCCAGCATCCCCAAACCTTCCTTCTTCAGCCTCCTTCATAGCCGCCTTCCCATACATCTCACTTACTAATTTCTTATTCCTTGCTTTCTCAGCAAATTCTCCAGCTTCTTCAAACCTTTTTACTTCAGCAGCAAACACAGCCATCTTTTCATACATTTTATTTGCTAATTTCTTATTTTTTATCCTCTCAGTAAGTTTTATAGCATAATTAAATTCTCCTTTTTTAACAGCTTTCATAGCTTCCTTCCCATAACCCTCATCCATTACTCTTTTATTCCTCACTTTCTTAGAAAGTTCATCAGCAGCATCAAGCGATCCTTCCCAAGCAGCCCTCACAGCTGCTTTCATATACACTTCATCTGCAGATTTCTTAATAGCTTTGTAAGTTTTAGAAGTCAGTAAACCTTTTTCTGAAAGAATTTTATCAAGGAAGAACGCCTTATCTTCTTCTTTTTTTAAGCTGTCAAGACGATAATTAACTTCTTCCTCAGTATACCCTCTTTTTGCGCTTGCTTTTTTTGGTTCTTTTTTCGGCATGTTATATTAAGAAAATGAATATATTTAAGCTTTATTGTTTTTTTGGATATTATCTTTGTTAACTTCTTCTAAGGATAGTTTTCTTAATTTTGAAATAAACCTGTTTGTTTGCTTTAGATAATAATCTAAATCCTCCCCGTTGAATTCAGATAAACTCCCTTTATTTGCTTTTTCATTTAAATTTAATATTTCAAAAAAATCATCTGTGTTTATCTCTAATTTCTTTAATTCTTTTATTGTTCTTCTTGGCTTGTAAACAGTTTTATTTTTCAAGAGAAGATATATCTGTGCTGATTCAAGGCAGGCAAAAAATAATTCTTCTATAAATCCCATCATTAAACCCCTGTTATCTGTTAAAGAATCTTCAGCCCTGCTTACCAATCTTTCTGATTTAATGTCTCTGCTTATATCTCCTTTATTCTTAATGAGTTTTTTTAATAAGATTACATAATTATAAGGATCATAAATAGCAATAGAGTTTTTTATAGCAGTGATAATCCATGGCTCTCCTTTAATGACCAATGACCATAATAAAGATAATTGAACAGGTTTTTGAAAATGAAGATTCAAAGGAGTGTGTTTTGCTATGATATTGGCTACGTGTAATAATCTGGCTGCTTTTTCCTGATAATTTTTTACAGTATCATCAATCAATAATAAGATATCAATGTCATTTGCGCTTTTTTTCTTTATAGAACTTCCAAAAACCCAGATTGCTTTTACAAACCCTTTAAAATATTCTTTGGTTAAGATAGAGCATAAGTGTTTTACTTCTTTTAACACCTTTTTTTCCATATTAACACTACTCTTTTTATTATTTATAATATTTTGGATTAAGAAAAATTATTTTGTTTATTTCTTTTTACTTTTTGCTTCAAGTCTTTTTCTGAGATTTTCTGCAAATTCTTTATTCCCCGCTTTCTCAGCCAGTTCTCCAGCAAGTCCAAATCTCCCTTCTTCTTTAGCTACCTTAGCCATCTGCTCATAAATTTCCTTTGTTAATTCCTTCCTCTTTATTTTTTTAGCATATTTTTCAGCATCTGTAAACATTCTTTTTTCAGTAGCTTTCATAGCTTTCTCTCCATACATTTTATCTAGTGCATTCCCATACATATCAGTTGTTAATTTTTGAACAACTTTATAGGTTTCAGGAGTCAATAAACCTTTTATTGAAAGAATTCTATTAAGGTATTTTTCTTTATCCAAATCTGTTTTTAATCCTTTAAGATGAGAATAAACCTTTTCCTTACTCATACCTTTTTGATAACCTTCTTTTTCTGACATGTTATATTAAGAGAATGAATATATTTAAACTTTTAATGTTTTTTTTGTTATTATTGATTTTCTTCTTCTAATCTTTTCCTCATCTTTTCTTTTTCCTTTTTCTTTCTTTTCCTTCGTTTTCTTATTTTCCATGCTCCTAATGCTGTTAATCCAGCACCAGCACCACCAATAGCCCCCTTGCCAGTTTTTTCTGCCCCTTCCTTAGATAAGGGAATAGCTGGTTTAAATGATTTTGCAGTTAATCCATATCTCTTAAAATCAGTTGCTATTATTCCTGTTTTTTCTACATCACTCGCTTTTTTATATCTCCCTAAACGATTACTTATTTCCTTATCTTCTTTCAACGCTGTCCCATACTCTTCTGATAGAACAGTGTTGTTTTTAAGACTTGGATCTTTTCTAAATATTTTCCTATAGGTAGTAATTTCTGCTTGGGTTGCATATTTTGCAGCATTTAATGCTTTTTGATAAGTATTAAATAAATTCATGGTCTGAGAACCAACAAGTGCACCAACCATCGCTCCTGTAATAATGGTTCTTTTAATAGCTTTTCCTGTTTTTCCCATACTTAGCTTAAGTTTGTTATCTTTTTAAATATTATTACTTTTTTCCAATAAACCCACTACTTTTTCCTTGTAGGAATCTGCCTTCTTTTGCAAGGCATCTAATTCTTTTCCAGAAATCATTTCTTTCTTTTTATGCTCTATATCCTTGAACAAAATAATTATTTCTTTAACGTTATTGTAATCGCTCTTGCTTATGATGCTTGTTTTTACAAAATATTTTTCCAAATATTTTATTGTTTCTTTCTGTGTGCAATAGATATTATGTTTTTCAATAAGCAAGGCCTGAGAGAGATCTATAACTGCAGTATAAATATTATCTAAAACTTTGTACTTTGTCACATTGATTTTTATAAAGTACTCATTTATTGAATCAAACCTATTCACTAAACTTTCTTTTGTTGTGATGACTCTTCCTTCTTTGATTAATTCTTGCAAAGGATCTAAAAACCTTCCAGGATCATAAAGAATATCTGATTTTGAGAGGGCAAGATATAATTTTTTATCTCCCCTTATTATCTCTCCAATATAATTTTGGAAAGAAACTGTTTTAAATTTAAACTTAAATTTTTTACAATAATTGTTTATTTCCTTTGATTTTGAATTTATGATTAATAAGATTTGCTCTTTCTCAAATATGACTGAAATAAGCTCTTTTTTGTATTTTTTTATAATCTTACTTAATGCCTCTTCCATATCTGATTCTTTTTTGCTTCTTATTTGCTTCTTATTTGCTTTTTCTTTTTTCCCTTGCTTTTTCTTTTGCATTTTAAATCAAATCCTCGCCAGAGACTTGTTGGTAAATATCATTTATAATTTCTTTTATAAATTCTGATTCAAGGGCAAATCCAAGACCTTCTGCACTTCCAACTTTGAAGTTATTGATTCCGATAACTTTCCCTCTATTATTTATTAAAGGTCCACCAGAGTTTCCAGGATTTAATGCAGCATCTGTTTGTATATAGGCATACAATCCATTAGGTCCTCTTCTATGGACTCCTGAAACAATTCCTTGCGAAACTGAAAACTCCAAGCCAAGAGGATTTCCTATTGCAATCACTCTTTCTCCTACTTGAATATCATCAGAATCCCCAAGTTCAAGTTCATCATAAGTTCCAGATATTTTTAATAAAGCTATATCAAAATCAAGATCATATCCCACAAAATTTACTGTGTGTTCTTCATTATCAGAAGTTATTATTATGGCTGCTTGGGCATCTTGCATAACATGATAATTTGTTATAACATAACCTTCTTCGTCAATTATGAAACCTGTTCCCTGACTTATATCTGTCCTGATTGTTACCACAGACGAAATAGCATTTTCTATTACTCCTGAGAAATCCTCACCAGCTGAAGCCTGTAATAAACTAAATTCCTCTTGAACAATTCCTAACTGAGACTCGAGTTCATTTCTTGTTTCTATTAGGCCTTCTGACAATGAATTTATATTTGATTGGGTCTCTACTTTCAAATTTGCGATTTGTTTATTTAATAGATTGTAATTAAGTTCTTGTTTGATGTATATAGAGTATGTGAAAACTCCTATCGTTATCATGAAGATAAGAATGATAAAACTTGAACTTCCAATTATCCATTTGTGGTGTTTCTTTAATGGCATATTATTTATTAGTCTTTGATTTCTTTTAAATATTCCCTTACTTTTTTAGAACCTAGTTTTTTTAATTTTTGTTTTAATTTCTTATTTACCCTAATTAAATAAATTTCAGGGTAATTCATCTTTTTCTCTTTTCCCGTCATAAACTTAGGAATTTAACTTTATTTATAAACATTTCTGTAATACTAATATAAGGAAAAACCGAAACATATATAAACATATTTGTATTACTAATATAATGATATTTATAACCCCTGAATTAGCCGAAATATGTGGAATTCATGCAGGAGATGGATACTTAAGAATGAGGAAACAAAATAAAGGAGAGATAGATATAAGCGGACATTTAGAAGAGAAGGATTACTATGATAATCATGTTATACCTCTTTTTAATAAAGTTTTCAATCTTAATATAAAAGGAAGATATTTTTCAAGAGGAAATTATGGTTTTGTAATTTATAACAAAAAAGTTGCTCAACTTTTGAATGAATTAGGTTTTCCCTTTGGAAAAAAATCAGAAATTGTTAAGGTTCCGAATTTTATTTTAAAAAGCAAGAACAAAATATTATGTACAAGATTTTTAAGAGGATTATTTGATACAGATGGTGGCCTTTATTTTCAAAATAGAAAAACTGGAAAAAATTATACTGAATTTAAGAGAAAACATAACTATTATCCCATAATATCACTTACTAGTGTTTCTAAATTATTAATAGACAATACAAGTTTTATGTTAAAAGAGCTTGGATTAAAGCATTTTATTTATGGATATCAACCTAAGAATTTAAGAGATAGTTATAGGTATGTGATTACAATAAGTGGTGTTAAGAGATTGCAAAAATGGATGAAACTTGTAGGAATTAAAAATCCTGTTAAATTAACTAGATATCTTATTTGGAAGAAATTTGGTTTTTGTCCTCCACACACGTCTCTTGAGCAAAGGAAAGACCTTTTAAATGGTAAATTGGATATTTATAATATAGGCCTGTAAGTTAATGGATAGACTCCCCGGTTTCGGAAAGGAAGTTTGCGAAGGATAATTATCCTATCAATAATGTGAGCTTACTTTGAAAAACCCGGAAAATGAGGGTTCGAATCCCTCCAGGCCTATTTTAGCCTATCTTTGGAATAAAAAACAAAAAAGAGATGATGAATAAAAGAAGAAAATTTTTAGCTACAGCATTTACACTTACAGGAACAATTATTGGTGCAGGAATACTTGGACTTCCATATATATTTGCAAAATCTGGTTTTTTTATAGGTTTAGCCTGGCTTATTTTCCTAGGGGTTATAATGGTGTTTGTGAACCTTTATGTTGGAGAAATTACATTAAGAACTAAAAGTACCCATCAATTACCAGGATATTCAAAAAAATATCTTGGGTTGTGGGGAAAGAGAATTATGGTTCTTGCAATTATTTTCGGAATTTATTCTGCTCTTTTAGCATATATGATTGGAGAAGGACAAAGTCTTTCAAAACTTTTTAGTGGAGGATTGGAATATTCTTTATTATTTCGTGTTGGTTTTTGGCTTATTATGACCTTTCTTTTACAAGGTGGTTTAAAGAGATTAAAAAGTATTGAGTATTGGGGGGTTATAATGATTATATTTATTATTGCTCTTGTGTTCTTTTTACTTTTCCCAGGCATAAAATTAGAAAATACCACATATTTTAATGTATCAAAATTATTTCTTCCTTATGGTGTTGTTCTTTTTGCCTTGCTTGGATTCACTTCTATCCCTGAATTAAGAAGAGAAATTGGAAAAGACAGAAAATTGCTGAAGAAAGCAATTCTTCTTGGTACTTTAATCCCAATTATTTTATACATAATGTTTAGTTTTGTTTTTGTAGGAGTTTTAGGAAGAAATGTATCAGAAGTTGCTACTCTTTCTTTTGGAGGGATACTTGGAACCATCTTGCTTTTACTTGGAATATTTACTATGATGACAAGTTTTTTTGTGCTTAGTTTTTCTCTTCAAGATTATTTTGTGTTTGATTTAAAAAATAGAAAGATTTTATTCCTTTTTGTTTCAATTGTTCCTTTAGTATTATATCTTTTAGTTAGTTTATTTAATTTAGTAGGATTTGTAACAGTTTTGGGAATAGGGGGAGCAATTTCAGGTGGTGTTGCAGGTATTTTAATACTCCTTATGAACATTAAAGCTAAAAAAAAGGGAGATAGAAAGCCAGAGTATTCTATTCCGATTAATTGGTTTATTATAGGGATATTGAGTTTAATATTTTTAGCAGGTATTTTCTTTGAATTGTTTTAATATATTAACGTTGTTACCTTTCTATAGAAATAACAAAATAGAAATATTTATAAAGTTTTGATTTCTAAGAAAGCTATGGCAAAAACAATTACAAAGCCAAGTTTTAGAGAAACAGTTGTAATTACAACTATGGATTTAGATGATGTTGGATTAAAATTCAATGCTCAAAGAGTTGGTCCTATGAATTTTAAAGGATTAAGAAATGCTGATTATGGAAAAGGATTTGGAATGCCAATAATGCCTGAACTTGTTCCTTTAGTTTATGCTTCTTTGGAAAATAAAGAATATAAAACAGCTAAGAACGTCATAAAAACATTGAGGAGTAATTGGCTTATAGGAAAGGCAGGAATTTATTATTTTCTAGAAGGAATTTTTGTAGAAGATATCCCTAAGATGAAAAGCGGTAGAATAGTTACTCCAACTTTTAAGATTCTTGAGAAAAGACTTGGCTCTCATGAGGAAGGGGGGGTTTTTTTCAGTGATGATAAAACAATAAGGTTTGTTCCTTATGGCTTTAAAAGAGAATCACAAAGTACTTTGGAGTTATCAAAAAATCCAGGGGTTATTACTTTGGTAGGAAGCGAGGAAAATGCAGAGAAATTAGCAAGAGCTTCCAAGAATTACAGGAAAAATCCTTATTTTCATACTTTAGAAAATGTTGATTCACCTCAAACAAAAGTTGCTGGTCTGTACTCGGACGGTTTCGACTACAGGCTTGGTGTTGGCGCTCACCTCCCTGAGGACCTCGATAGCTGGTTCTCTTTTGGGGTGTTGAAGAAAACTAGCAAAGTTGGTTCTTAGATTGTTAAAACTCTTAGCACAATAAGTTTTTATAGATTTGTTATTTAATTTTTTTATGGTTAACCCCAAAGCAAGTAAAAAAGCAGAGCCAGCAGATTATGTTGAGATTTCTTTAATTAAGAAAAGTTATAAAGGGATTTTATTAGAATCTCCTGAATCAGATAAAGGAATTGTTTTGATTAAGTTAGATTCTGGTTATAATATTGGATTTAATAAAAAAAATATAGTTGAGATTAAGATGATTAAGAAGTTTTCAGAGAAGAAAGAAGATGTTGAAGTAAAGGGACAAGCAGATGAACCTAAGATTGCGATGATTATTACAGGTGGAACAATTGCTTCAAGTTATGATGTAAAAACAGGAGGTGTTGCTCCTTTAACAAAACCAAAAGATTTGTTTAGGTTTTATCCAGATCTTTTTGAAAAAGTAAATGTTTTAAAGGTAGAAGTTCCGTTTATGAAAGCATCTGAAGATATGGATTTTAAGGACTGGCAAAAAATCGCTAGAACTGCTGAAAAACTTTTGAATGATGTAAATATAAAAGGAGTAATTATTACACACGGGACAGACACACTTCATTATACTTCTGCTGCACTTTCTTTTTTCTTAAAAAATCTGAACAAGCCAGTTGTTTTGACTTATAGTCAGAGGAGCATAGACAGAGCAAGCAGCGACGCTAATTTAAATCTTCAGTGCTCTGCTTTAGCTGCTATTTCAGATATTGCAGAAGTAATGCTTGTCGGGCATGCTAGTACTAATGATGATTTTTGTTATGCTATGCCTGGGTGTAAAGTTCGCAAGTTACATACTTCTAAGAGAGATGCATTTAAAATTGTAAATGCTAAGCCTTTTGCAAAAATTTATCCAGATAAAATAGAAATTATTTCAGACCATAATTCTCGTAAAAAAGGAAAAGTAAAAACAGATGTAAAATTTGAAGAAAAAGTTGCACTTCTTAAAATTTATCCTGGCCAAAATCCAGATATTTTGGATTATTATGTCAAGAAAAAATATAAAGGAATTGTTTTAGAAATTATGGGATTAGGACATGTTCCGACAAAAAGATCTAAAATGCCTTGGACAAAAAAAATAAAAGAAGTTGTTGCTAAGGGATTGGTTGTTTGTGTTGCAGCCCAAACAATTTACGGACGGCTTGACTTGCTTGTTTATTCTAATGGAAGAGAACTTTTGAATGCAGGTGTAATTCCTCTTGAAGATATGTTAGCTGAAACAGCTTTGGTTAAACTTGGATGGGTTTTAGGGCATAAGGATTGGGATGTAAAAGAAAAAATGCTTGAGAACATGGTAGGAGAATTTAGTGATAGGTTAGAAGAGTAAGA
>DAOWJD010000045.1 GCA_030640565.1 Nanobdellota archaeon | reverse complement strand
TAGAAGATTTAGAAAAGTATTATGATGTTCTTGACAAGTATCAGATTGAAAAAGATGAAAAACCTTTTATAGATTATATAATGAAAAAATATTTAGCTTAGATGCATGTCCCTTCCAACACCCTTTCTGAAGACCAAACCCCCTGCGAAAAACTTTATAAATCGTTATTATCAAAGAGAATCTAATCAGATTTAAGATAATTCTCCACTTTTATTTTAATAGGTATTGGATTTCCTCTGAATAATTTTTTCCATTCTTCTTTACATTCACAATTTAAATTCCTGAATAAACTTAAATCTGGGTTTTTGTTATATTCCAAAAGAAGATTGATAATCTTTTTGGTGCATTTTTCACAATTTCTTGGCATTTCATTCCATTCCATTCCTTCAGAAGAAAGACCCACTTGAATATTTCCTAATTTAGAGGTTTGTTTTAAAATCACAATCATACTCCATAACCAGACATGAGAATACATTTCTTTCTTATAAAGCTCATGTACTAAAGTGTGGGGTTTAATAAACACAGGTTCAAGAGCAACTTTTGTTTTGAGATTTAATTTTTTCCCTATTGAAAAAACATATTTTATAGTATTAATAGTATCTTTTAATGCCTCTTTTTCTGTCAAGAAGGGTGGTTTAACTAAAGCATAAGCAAAAAGTGTGGTCCTTGATTTTTTAATAATTTTAGCTGCTTTTTCAAAAGATTTTAGATTAGAACCTTTATTAATTAAAATGTTTCTAACAAAATCATCTGAGCTTTCTAAACCAATTGCTACTTCAAGCTCTTTTTTCCCAAGAATTTTTTTTAATTCTTTTAGTTTTTGTTCATTAATGTATTCTGATCGTGATTCTATCATCACTTTTTTAATTGATTTTATATCACTAATAATTTTCATTATTTCTACTCTTACTTCTTCAGGAATTTCTGTATCATTTAAAAAAGAACCAGAATTAAATATATCTATTTCTTCAATTTCTTCTTTTTTAAAATTGTATTTATTTATTTCTTTTTCGAATAATTCAATTATTTGTTTATTTGAAGCTTTTTCTGAACAAACAGACCAGAAATTACACATTGTACAGGGTCCAGATCCTTTTTTTGCCCACGCACATCCTCTAGCAACCACAATAATCATTAACCTTTTGCTTGGTTTTCCATCAATCAGAGTAGGAGCAATACCACTCCAAGGGACTTCTTTTAATGGAAGATTCTGCGGTGATTTAGATTTAATATCTGCTTGAATTTTTTGAATCTTTTTTAATAATTCCAAATCAGAAATAATTGTAGGTCCTCTTTCATTTAGTCCTAAAGGAAACACAATATCTCCATATTTTTTAGCATCTTTATCTGAAACTTTTATGATGGCGAGCTTAGAGAGATTTGAGGGGAATATATTCATAACTACAAGATATAATTTTTTATTTTCATAGAAACTTTCTTGTTTTTTTGTAAGAGGATATTTTTCCATAAAATCTTGCAAAGGAACAAATTGAGGCAGAATTATTATTTCTTTTTCTCCTTTAATCTTTTTTATTAACTTTTCTAATAATAAATTTTTATCTGAAATTGAATAAGATACTGCTTGGAATCTTCCTTCTGGATTTAGATATTTTTTAAATTGAGGTAATAATTTCCTTATAATGTCCAAACCATCTTCTCCAGCAGCAGAGTGATAAAAGTGTTTTAATCCTTTTGGAACTGGCTCAAAAGGGGGATTAGATACAATTAAATCAAATTTCATATCTTTAAACTCATTAAACCAATCACTTTTTACAAATTTTATTTTTTCTTCAACATTATTTAAAATAGCATTAAATTTTGAGAATTCAATCGCTCTTAAATTAATTTCTGATGCATAAACTCTTTTAGCAGTCATAGCAATGAATATTGCGATTATCCCTGATCCTGTTCCCAAATCAAGAACAATATCCTCTTTTTTGATTTTTAAGTTATCAATTAAAAAAACTTGTTCGGTATGGATTGGGAATACTTGGTCTTCTTTTTTATAAGAACATAAATCTGTGCAAACTAGAACTTTATCCTTAATAAGATTTATTCTTACATTTGGGATTATAAATCCTTTTTCTATTCTTATTAGATTTAAATCTTTTAGAACTGCTAGAAAATCTTTTTTTATTTTTTTATTTTCTACTTTTTCTTCTCTCAAGAACAATCTTTTATAGGTTTGGGGTTTATCTTTGATAAAATTAATTAATTTGTTTTTTAATTTTTTTATCTTATCCTTATTAATTAGGGATATCATTTTGTCTTGTTTTTCACCAAATAATCCCCAATAGCTAAATAATCTATATCTGTTTTCATAAGAGTATTTACAGCTTCTTGAGGGGAACAGACAATTGGTTCTTGTACATTAAAAGAAGTATTTAGAACAATTGGAATTCCTGTGATTGACTCAAACTCCTTTATCACTTTATGGTATCTTGGATTATCTTGTTTTCTAATAGTTTGTATTCTACAAGTTCCATCTATATGGACTACTGCAGGGATTTTTTCAGGATATTTTGGAATAACTGCAAAAAGCATAAATCTGTCAGCTGTCAAAACATCCCTAAGGTAAAAGAATTTTTTTGCTTCTTCTGACAATACTGTGGGGGCAAAAGGTCTAAACCATTCTCTCTTTTTTACTTTTTGATTTATTTTATCCACCATCTCTTTTAATCTGGGGTCTGCTAAAACACTTCTATTACCAAGAGCCCTTGGTCCAAATTCAAGTTTACCTTGGAACCAAGCCACTATTTTTTTCTGAGATAATAATTTTGCAGTTTCTTTTTCAATATCATCAACTTTTTTATAAGACATTTGATTCTCATCTAATATTTTTTCTATTTCTTGGTTAGAATATTCTGGACCCCAAAAAGCATGATTATATATGAAGTTTCTTTTTTTGTTTAAAATCTGATTCCAAATATAATAGGCTGCTCCAATAGCAGTTCCAGCATCCTGAGGAACTGAGGGAATAAAGATATCTTTGAGGTCAAAGAAGTTGAATGTTGATTCATTGGCAGGACAATTTAACATCACCCCTCCAGATAAACAAAGGTATTTTGAGGGGAATTTTTTTTCTGCAAAATCCACACACCTTAAGATTGCTTCTTCAGATATTTTTTGCAAAATTGCAGCGATATCCATATGGACTTTTTTAATCGGTTCTTGTTTTTTTCTTTTTTTGGTTCCAAATAATTTTTCAAGCTGAGAAAAATCATTAGTTCTAAATCTCATTATATCATTATTTACTGTAAAAATGTCTTCCTCGTTGAAATCAATTATTTTACGCATTTCCTTATAAAATACTTTCCAATCCCCATAAGAGCTAAGACCCATAACTTTTCCTGCATGATATGCTGAGAAACCCAAGAATTCTGACATTTTTTCCCATAAAAACCCAATTGAATGAGGATAATTAATTTCTTTTATTAAATGTAATTTATTGTTTTTTCCATAGCCTATCCAGGTGGATGCGACTTCCCCAATACCATCCATTACAAGAATTATTGATTCTTTATAGGGGCTTACAAAAAAAGTACTTCCTGCATGACATAGGTGGTGACCTATCCAATGGAATTTCTTTCTTATATTTCTACCTGCTAATTTACTTAGTTGTTCTGGAATTGTATTAATCTTTTTAACAAATAATTCTTCTCCTT
>DAOWJD010000033.1 GCA_030640565.1 Nanobdellota archaeon | reverse complement strand
TTTTGGATGAATCCAGACAAGGCATGTTTTTAAGCTTAAAACAAAGAATGAAGAGAGCTTTCGCAATTATTATCGGAGCTTATTTCACAGCTGTCGTGGCAATGCTTCCTCTTCTCTGGGCAGGAGCAGGACTTTTAAAAGGTTTTGCATTTACAACAATAATTGGGATTACAACAGGTTTGCTAATCACAAGACCAGCCTTCGCAGACATGGTAAAGAAAATCCAGAAAGATTAATCAGAAACTCTTTTTCATAAAGAATAAAAAAGGAAAAATACTATCTTAATTATGAAAAGTTTTTTTAAAGAAAAAATTAAAAAAAATGTAATAAGTGAAGAAAAAGACATTAAAGATATCTGGCGAAGAATAAGAAAAAAAGATTTTTCAGGTAACACAGGATTAGTCATTAAAAATTCAATCTATCAGTTTTCTAAAGATATAACTGCGAAAGTAGGTTCTTTGATATTTACCATTATTATAGCTAGACTACTTTTACCAGAGTTGTTCGGACTTTATAGCTTAGCACTCTCAACAATTATAATTTTTACAGCAATATCTCAATTAGGAATAAATCAGGTACTGGTAAGATTTATTTCAAAAGAGTTCGGGAAAAAAACAAGAAGATTAAAAGCTTATTTATTATATCTAGGAAAAATAAAAATTATTTTAGTCTTTTTTTCTGCTATTGTTCTTTTAATCTCAGCAAATTATATAGCCAATAATTTTTATCAAAAACCAATATTTCTTGCACTACTTGCAGGAGTATTCTATATAATTTTTATTCAGATAATGAGATTTCTGCAATCAATGCTTCAGGCATCCAATTACTTTAAAGCAATTTTCAAAAGAGAAATCATATTCCAAATTTCCAGAATTATTCTAGTTCCACTAGCAGTTGTTTTTGCGATAAAATACTCTCTTTCCAATGAAATTAGCTTAATGTTAATAATACTCTTTTTAGCACTTTCTTTGTTCTTGACGTCTTTATTCTTATTTTTTGATGTAAAGAAAATTTATTCTAAAAAATTAAAAAATGAAAAAGCAAACAAACTTCAGAAGAAACAGAAAACTGTTATAAATAAATTCATTCTTGCAACAATAGCCTTTATTCTTTCAGGAATATTTTTTGGAAATATTGATAGGGTAATGCTTGGTTATTTTGTCCAAGCAGAATTTATAGGTTATTATACAGCTTCATTTAGTCTGGTTGGCGCTTTAGCAACCTTAATTGGATTTGCAGCAATAGTTGTTTTGCCTATATTTAGCAGATTAAAAGGAAAAAGACTTGAACAAGGATTTAAGAAATCAATAAGAATAACCTTCCTTTTTTCAATAGGAACATTTTTAGCCACTTTAATTCTGGCTTATTTTGTTATTCTAATAGTATATGGAAAAGAATATCTCTTAGCAACAAACATTTTAAGAATTTTATCTTTACTTTTGTTTACAATTCCTATCATGGCAATCTATCAGGCATATTATATTTCTCAAGGTAAACCACAGACAGCTGCTAAAATTTTAATTCTGGCAACAATACTTAACATATTCCTTAATTATATATTAATCACATCTTTGCTTCCTTACGGACATCTTGCTGCAGTTTATGGGGCAGCAATTGCCACAATCATTAGCCAAGGATTTTTATTAGGAGGACTGATATTAAAAAGAAAAAAGAAATAGAGTTTATGAAATATTAATCCTTCCAGAAAGGTTTTTAATGTTTTAAGGAGTTTTATTAAAAATGAAAAAAAGAAAAGAGCCATTTAAAGAATTTAAAGAAAAGGCATTACACGAGGGAGATGATCTTTTTGCTATACTTTTTCTAAATCCAATTTCAATAAGAATAGCTTATTTCATTAAAAAATATAATTTAAATATAAATCCCAACCAGATAACTTTATCAAGATTATTTCTTTTTGCTCCACTAATTATATTATGTTTATTCTTAGCACCTTTTTTACAAGCTAAGATTTTCTATCTATTAGCAATAATTTTTTCTTATTGTTTTTTACTTTCAGATTGGTTAGATGGGCAATTAGCAAGAGGAACTAATAAAACATCTGAGAAAGGAGCATTTTTAGATAGTATTGCAGATAGATTCAGCACAATAATTTTTATTATACTTATTTTTTCATTAGGATTATGGTTTAATAATTCTATCCTTTTATATGGGGCAGTTCTCTTATTCGCATTAAAATCATTTCATTTAATGACAATAACAAAGATATTTTATTATGGCAAAAAAATAACTTCCTTGAATGAAGTATATACAGATAAAAAGTCAAGTATGAAGAAAATTTTTGGTAGAGATACTTCTTTTAAAATCCTGGGTATAACAACATTTACGTCTTTTCTTAAAAAATCAAATTCCTTTCTAAGAATTAAAAGATGGCATTGTGATTTCGGTGGATCAGAAAGGTATGTTCTAACAATAGCCTTGCCATTAATCTTTATAACATGTGGTTGGGAAATAATCACAATATATTTTTCATATTTTTTACTGGCTTATTTCCTTATTTTTTTCTTGATTCGTATTAAAAATCTTTTAAGATCTTACCTATAGTTTTTATAGAATATTTGTTATGAGTTTTTTCGCTCCCTCTAGATTTTTATAACTCAATTCATAAAATTTTATTTTATCATTAATCTTCATAATTTTTTTTGGGAAAATCATATTTAATTCAGTGAATTCTGGAGTTTCTCCTAAAATTTTCATTATATTTTTTATTAGATTGAGCGATTTAGATTTGTTTATTCTGATAAGATTGTTATTTTGGGAAACATTCAAAAAAATTATATTTTTTATATCGCAGAAGGAATTATGGGAATAATTCTTCTTAGGGAAGTAACTATTAAAAGTTTCATTTTTTTTAATAATTTGTTTCCACCTCTTTAAAGTTAATATTTTTTTCTTAAACTTAGTCAAGGTTATAGGTTCTAAAAAAGGATAAGCGTTTTCTTCATTAATTAAAATAAAATTATCCCCCATCAGTTTTAGATTTTTAGAAAGAATAAGATCTAATGCAATGGTTGTTTTGCCAACCCCTCCCAAACCAAAAAATAACGTTGCTCCTTCATTGCCTTTTACAGCAGATGCATGTAATACAGAGAAACCCCTTTGTTCTAATAGTGCTAATAACGTATTTTGGATACCTCTCCAAATTATGAAATGTTCATAATAATCTCTTATAGTATTTTTTTTGCCTTTTAAAAGGAATCTGGCTAAATGTTTAGGATTTTTTGGATGGAAATATATAATTACATTTAAAGGGTTTTTGTTTAAATCATAAAAAATAGTAACGTTTTCTTTTTTTATTATAAATTTATTCTGACTTGAATAAAAATTATGGCTCATTCTTTCATAGGAAGAAAGATTAAGAGAAGGTTTGCCAAATTCTACATAAAACTTAACGTCAACCTTCTCAATCTTTGAAGCAAATGCTTGAAACCTAAATCTCAGATATTCTAGAAATTTGTTATTCTTCGAATTCACTTCAAATCCAAGTCCGTGGAGATTAAATATCATTGAAATAGGCACCAAGCCATTTAATATAATTTCTTATATTTCATATTTACACGTAAAAGAATTAAATGCATAAGAATAGTTCTTTCTACAATGGAATAAGGTAATTTATTTAACAAACGAGTTATAAATCGGGCAAGTCCTCTTTTAGAATTTGTATAATATTCTGCTTTAACGATTTTTAATAAATTTCCCCTGTGTTTTTTAGGGTTATAATCCCTCATCCCAGAAGCATATCCCCTAAGCATCCCTTGAGTGTAACCCCTCTTTCCATAAATAGAGAAATTTACATTGCTTAAAGGGGTTTTAATTTCTATTTCTCCTCCTTTTTTGCACACCCTCACTAATTCATTTAAAATTGGAACCGGATTAGTAAAAACATGAAGAACACTACTTATTAAAATATAGTCAAAAGTATTATCTTTAAAAGGCATTTTTGCCCCTTTGTAAATATCATTTAAATCAAAGACAACATTTGCCCCATTAGTTTTATGGTTGTCCAAATTAAACCATCCTTTTCTTATATCTAAACCACAACCAACATTAAGTTTTTTCATTTTTGTCTATATTTTTCATAAATTTTAAATGTTTCCTTGGCAGTTTTATCCCAATTAAATTCTTTGGCCTTTTTTATACTTTTTATTCTTAGTTTCTTTTGCAAATCCACGTTTTTCACAATTTTCTTTATGTTTCTTACAGCATCTTCAGGTTTTTTTGGATTAATTAAAATTCCAGTATCTTCTGCTATTTCGATTAAAGAGCTCACATTTGAAACCATAACAGGAATTCCGCAAGCCATCGCTTCAGTAACAGGTAATCCAAATCCTTCGTAGTGAGAAGGGAAGAGAAATAAATCAAGAGAATTATAAAAATTATTTAATTCCTCATCTGGCACAAATCCTGCAAATTCAACATTTTTTAAATTCATTTTTTTCTTTAATCTAAGTAATCTATCTAATTCAGGTCCTTTCCCAGCAATCTTAAATAAGATTTTTTTATTATTTTCAAATTCTTTAGCTACTTTTAGTATATAATCTATGTTTTTTCTTTTCCCGAAGCCTCCAAGATAACCAATTGTAAATAATTTTTTTCTCTTTTTTTCTAGAGGATAATATTTTTTACCATCTACCCCTTCATGAATAACTGAAATCTTTGTTTCAGGCACTTTTAATATCCTAACCAAATCCTTTTTTGTTAAGTTAGAAACTGCAATTAAATGATTAGCTTTAATAGCAACTTTCAGGATAAGTTTGAAATATAAATTAAAAGATTTTTTTCTCTCATTAATTATTAGAGGAATTAAATCATGAATTATCACTATAGAAGGCCTCTTAAACATGCATGAAAAAGCTATTTCAGGCATCATAAAATGATAAATATCTGATTTGCTCTTTAATGTTTTGTAAAATGAAACAAAAATATTATTAAATAAAGTCATAAAAGAATTTTTTGAAGCCCCAATTTTAATTATCTCAATATTTTTATTAATTTTTTTAAGATGTTCATATAAATAATTGGAAAATTCATAAACTCCTTGACCTGAACCCTTATCAAAACTTTGTCCAATTAATGCAATTTTCATTTTATCAATTTTTTAACTTTGCTATTATAACCATGTTCCAACAATCTTCATTTACTTTGTTATCCAATTCAAAAGATTTATACATTCCCAACACTTCAAATCCAGAATCTTCCAAATATTTTCTTAATTCTTGTGGAAAGAAAAATCTTACCTTGTGTTTTTCATTTATTTCATAAATAGAACCATCTTCTTTTTCCTTTATCAAAAATTTATAATTTACTCCACATGTATGTTTTTTTGCATTTAATTCAGGCGTAACATACCTTGTAACTTTAATTTTCTCATTCTCTACTTCTTTTACTCTTTTTTCAGGTTTTTGATTTAAAACAGCTAAACCATTCCAGACATCAAATATTAAAAACCCTCCTGGATTTAAATGCTCCTTAATATTCTGAAAAACTTTTTCTAAATCATTATTTTCAGTTATGTAACCTAAAACAGAAAATAAAACAAGACAAGCATCATATTTTCCATCGAGTTTAAAATCCCTAATATCTCCTTGAACAAAATTCCCATTTGCAACTTTTTTTCTGGCAATCTCCAACATCCCTTCAGATAAGTCAAGACTTAAAACATCATAACCTTTTTCTAGTAATATTTTAGTATAGTTTCCTGTCCCACACCCCAATTCAAGAATTTTTCTAGGCTTATTCGGAAATAAGGATTCAATAAAATTAAGTTCTTTTTCATAATTTTTATCTTTATACATTAAATCATAAATTCTTCCATTTCCAAATTTTTTCTCTTGCATTTTATTTCCAAATTTTCATATTTTTTAAATCTTTTCAAACTTCATATTCTTGATCCTCTTAAATTGTCTTTCAGTAGATTCTTTTTTTAGCCTTCTTGAATGAGGGTAAAAAGCTTCTTCTACTTTAAACACATCCCGCTTTTTTATCAGAACTTTCTTAACAAAAAAAGCATTACAACCAGTTGCGTCGCACCCAACTAAAGCATAACCTTTTTTCTTTCCTAATTTTGCCAATGCTTTTAGAGATGCTCCATGATAAAAACCAGATTTATGTTTTGAAATTCTTTCAAATTCTGGGTCATAAGAAACACTTAGTGATTTATCATCCCCAAAAGAACCATTATATTCAATTACAACAACTCTTGGATTTACAACTTCAATTTCTT
The DNA here is from genome assembly GCA_030640565.1 of Nanobdellota archaeon. GTDB lineage: Archaea > Nanobdellota > Nanobdellia > Pacearchaeales > GW2011-AR1 > ASMP01. Next base: position 2,977 of record DAOWJD010000033.1, on the reverse strand, counting down.
TCCAAACCCAATAATCATTTCCATCAATGTCAATAGAAAGCAAATCAATTTCCCCAGAAACATTATTTAATTTTAAAACATTATTAATATTATCTTTTGTAATAAAACACTGAATTACCTTTACTCTTCCATTTGTTTGTTTGTAATATTCTCTAGCTTTAACTACATTTTCTTTATCATTATCCATTAATAATCCTCTCCAACTATGATTTATTGAAAGATTAGCTGTATTACACTCTCTCCCATCTGAAATTCCAAACTCAACAAAATCTTTCTTTTTTATCCCTATTTTTGAAAATATATGAAGAAGAATCCCATCTTCCCCATTTTGAGAATAAATTTTGAATTCTTTATTTCTTAACATAATCTTTTTATCATTAGTTACATCCTCAAACTGAGAATTAATCAAATTCCTTTGATTTTCCTCCAAAACATTTAACCTTTTGGAAATTCTTTTAACATTTCTTATTATCTTCACAATTTTTCCCGGCAATATTTTTTTTATAAGAACTCTTATTTTAGTAGATGTTTTCATTTTCATCTTTAATCTTGTTTATTTAAAAGAATTATGATACTCTATTCAATATGTAAAATCCTTCTTGGAAGGAACTACTATTAAATCAACCATTTAACAAGTCTTCTTATAGATTCTTTAGTTTCAACAGGATTTTTATAATCTTTATTTCTAACTTCCACACAAATTCCAACATTAGAATGATGTTTTCTTATATATTTAAAAAACTCTGCAAAAGAATTTTCTCCAATTTTTCCATCACCAGGAATTAACCCATCAAATGCTTTTGATTTATTTGCCCCCCAATCTCCTTTTGAGTCACCAAGATGAATATGATATAAATGATTTTTAAGAATTTGAGCAGGAGAAATAAGGTCAGCCCCCTTAGTTTTATTTATGGAATAATGAGCAGTATCAAAAGTTATTTTTAAATCAGTTCCTTTAACAATCTGTAAACAATCTTGTATTTCTTCTACATAATCACTCCATACTTTTTTTGGGTTAGTCTCAAAATCACATCCAGAAGGTTTTGGAAGATTTTCTATACCTATTTTAATATTTTCTGCAGAATTTAATCCAAAAAGTAAATTTTTTCTAATTTGCATTAATACTTGTTCTTTATCTTTAGGCTCTTTAATTCCTTGATATCCTACAGCACCATGAACATGAACATAATTACTGCCTAATTTCTTTGCTAATTTAATATAAGTCTTTAACAGGTTTTTTCCAACACCTTTGCTCATGTCAGCAAGATCTTTTGTATAAATTTCTAATCCTGAAAAACCATGGACAGTTGTTTTCACACCACTTGCAACACTTTTAATATTCTCAACAATATTTTCTAAATATTCCGGATTTGTAAAATGTTCTGATAATCCCCCAATCTCTAATCCTATATCAAATTGTCCTCGATGTTTTTTTAAAACTTCTTTTTCTAATAAACCAAAAATAGTTTCTACATCTCCACGAATTGCTGCAAAAGTTGGCACATATATTGTTTGCATTTTTAAAATCATAAATGATTGTTTATAAACATTCTTATTTTATCCTATTTTATCTTCCTAAAAAAACCTCTTTCAAAGCATTAACAACAATATCAATTTCATCATCTGTTAGATTACTTGAGCTTGGCAGGTAAAATCCCCTTTCCCCTATTTTATCGGAAACAAGGAATTCTTCTCCACAGTCAGGAACATTTTCAACTATTTTCTTATAATATGCAGGCTGTTTATGCATAGGGATGAAAAAACTTCTTGTATCAACACCTTTTTCTTTTAATTTTTCCATAACTTGTCCCTTACTTATCCCGATATTATCATCTAAAACAACAGCATACATCCAATAAACGTTTTTTGCATATTCTTTTTCAGCAGGAAGAATCAAACCTTTAATGTCTTTCAGCTTTTCATTATATCTCTTTCCAACATTCCTTCTTGCTTCAACTAACATCTCAGCATTTTCAACTTGCGCCACCCCTATTGCTGCCTGGATATTTGTTAGTCTATAATTAAAACCAATTTCATTATGTATAAACCTAGGAACATCAAGGGCATGATTTCTTAATTTTTTCATTTTTTCAAATAGCTCCGAATTGTTTGTCACACACATTCCTCCTTCCCCTGTTGTCAGAATCTTGTTAGCATAAAAACTAAAACACCCCACATCTCCAAAGCTTCCAACTTTTTTTCCTTTATATTCTGCTCCATGAGCTTCTGCACAATCTTCAATAACATATAGATTATGTCTTCTTGCAATTTCCATTATTTTATCCATATCACACGGATGCCCATAAATGTGGACAGGCATAATCGCTTTTGTCTTATCTGTAATTTTTTCCTCAATTTTCTCAACGTCAATACAATATGTTTCCTTATCTGAATCAACAAGAACCGGTTTTGCCCCAGTTAATACAATTGTATTTATACAGGCAGCCATAGTAAAAGTGGGTACAATTACCTCATCACCTTTTTTTAAACCAAGAGCAACACAAGCCAAATGCAATGCCCCAAATCCACTAGAACAGCTAACCCCGTATTCAACCCCACAAAAATTAGCAAAACCCTCTTCAAACTTATTTATGTACTCCCCAGAACTACTTATCCAATTAGTTTCTAAAGTATCTAATACATATTTTTTCTCATTGCCAGGAAGCCAAGGTTTGCAGACAGGTATCATTTGTTAAAAATGATAGAATTGTTTTTAAAGATTATGTAACTAAAAACTAAATTCACCTTTTCTAACCCTCTTAAAGATTTATATATATATATCTTTTTCAATACTGTATACGCAGGTGACATATGTCGTAGGTTAAAATAATAAACTAAAATCATTATAAACTTCATCAGGTGTTTTTCTATTTAGACTTGTATGTGGTCTAAAATGATTATATCTCATCCTAAATAATTCAGTATCATCATTACAAAACTTAATTTCCTGTTTGAATGTTTGAAACAATCTCTCAAC
>DAOWJD010000054.1 GCA_030640565.1 Nanobdellota archaeon | reverse complement strand
CTTGAAATAAATCCTGTTTCAAAAGGCCACACAATAATAATTCCAAAAGAACATATCTCTTCTACAGATAAAGTTCCCCAATCTGTTTTTTCTCTGGCAAAAAGTGTTGCAAAAAGATTAAAAACAAAACTCAAACCAAAAAAAACAGAAATTTCTTCTTCAAATTTATTTGGACATGAAATAGTAAATGTAATCCCTTTCTACGGAGATGAAAATCCTACAGAAAAACAGCCTGCAAAACCAGAAGAACTTGCTGAATTGCAAAACATTCTTACCAAACCAAAGAAAATAATTAAAAAAACTCCAAAAGTAAAAAAGATAAAAGCTGATTCTAAAGAACCAGGAAAGAAATTATGGTTACCAAAGAGAATTCCATAAACCTGTTTTCCAGAAATAAACCAGGATTAAAAAACTAATTAAAAATACAGCAGAAAAAGGAATACCATATCTTATTAAAATCATTTTATATTTTTTTCTTAGTTGTTTTATCTCTTTTTGTTTTAATCCATCCCACGTCGCCTTTATTGTTTTCTTTCCCACTTTAATATTTTTATAAAGCCAATCTCCTTCTGTCAGTTTGCTGGTTTTTACTTTTCTTACCATGCAAGATTCATCAACAGCCTTTGCATAAACATAAAAATAAGGAAGGATAAATATCAAAATTCCTAGAGCAAAAAACATGCTTTCTAAAAATCCAATAATCATAAGAACTACTCCAAAGAAAAGAAAAAGATATACTAATTTTTTATTTTTTCTGAACTGAACACTAAATTCTTTTCTGAATTTCTTAAAATTTCTTAAGCTAAAATATATACTTGCAATTATACCATAGACTGCTCCTACACATAAAAATGTAAGGAGAAAACAAGCAAAAATTTTCAGATTAACAGAGAAACTTTCTGAGAATGGGAGAATTGCTCCCAAGGCAATCATAAGTTTTGCATCTCCTCCTGCAAAAAATTTTCCATAATAAAGAAGATTCCCTAAAATAAAGAAAATCCCAAGACCAATAAGTCCTTGATAAAAAAATCCAAAACTTTCAGAAAATAAAGAATAAAAAAACCTAAATCCCAAGGCAAAAATTATAAGAGAAAAATTAAGCCAGTTTGCGATTTCTCTGGTTCTTAAATCCTGAAAAGTTGCAAAAGCTATCCAAATAAGTGCTAAGACAATTAAAAAGATTATCTCGAAACTAAAATAACTCATGAATTAAAAAACATTTTTTTATTTATAAAATATAGCAAGATTACTCATAGATTGAATAATTAATAAGGGTGGTGGTTGGGGTAAATGAGGGATAAAACTATTTACTATCTTTAATTTTCTTTCCGCTACCTTCTCTTGCTCTCTCTCTTCCACCCTTTTTATAAGGATATTTTTTCTTTTCTTTTTTCTTGTATTTCTTTTTCTTTCTCTTCTCTGAAAAAACATAATCAGACATAAATAAATAAGAAGTTTTGAATTTAAATAATTTTTCAGATATCAATTCATTCTTCTGGCGTTGGACAAGTTATTGAATCACACTTTTCAATTCCATACTTGTTATAGTTAGCATCAGTTGAAAAAAAGAAACAATTCCCCACCATCTTTTTAGGCACTTTACTATCTTCTCCAACAGGAGGAAGACCATCTGCTTTCAAAGTTCTGTTCAAAGTGCAGAAATCATAAGTACTTCCCGTAGAGCAAGCAACACTACAAGATGTTTTTATTGTTTCAACATTATTTGTCTTTAAAAAAGGAGCAATTTTTTCCCAACCTATTGTAAATCCCAATATAACAACAACTAGAACAACAACACCAAGAATAATCAGGATAATTGCATTTGTACTTAATCCTTGCCCTCTTTTACTTAACATATTAAATTTAAGGTTATTTTGTTTAAAAATGTTTTTATTCCCCTAAATAATATACAATATACATCCCTCCTTTTTCCATTCTAAGATAACCTTCATAAATATTTAAAGCATTTTTTATTTCTTCATTAGAAACCCCTTGGTTTTTATAAAAAGTATATTCTTCTATCTTCACGTTAAAATCCTCCATAATTGTAACATCTGCAAAAGATTTTTCTAATTTAAAACTAGAAGAGAGAAAACTAAGAATAGCTAAGGCACAAATAAGTATAACTCCTACTACTAAAATTGTTATTGGGATATCTCCTCTTTTATTTCTCATTCCAAAACTCCTTGAATCTCGTTTTTCTTTTTATTTAAATTTGCAAAAAGCTCCTGTTGTTCTAACCCACTATAAATCTCTGCTTTTTTTGCATCATCAGCTGAAAAATAAGTAAATAAAGATTTTTCCATAAGAATATCACTTTTTCTTTTTTCAATAAAAGGGAGTTTTTTCTTGGTTTTTGCTAACCCAAAAGCTACAAAAAGAGAGATAATTAAAACAGCCACAATAATTATTGTTGCAACCATCCATGTCACTGTTTCTCCAATTTGTGCATTCTTATCCTTTATCATTTTATACTTTAATGTTCTTCTCTATCTTTCTCACAATTGACAAAATTTTAATTAAATGAACCTTTCCTTCATCGTCTAAAGAATAAAATTCTCTTTCAACACATTTTGCAATCCTTTCTTCCTCTATGTCAGTTTCCACACCACAACTTGAAACTAAATTTAAATTCCCTTGTTTTATTATAGAACCTATTTGTGCCTTTGTTGAAAAATCATAAAAACCAACTTCAACATAGTACTGCCCTTGCTCTCTCCAACCATAAGCATCTTCTACTTCAAAAATAAGTTTACATTCTTCTATAAAATTTTCTTTGAAATCTTCATTTAAAACTCCTTCTTTAAAAATTCTTTCATTAAGAACCCCTGCTTCTGATAAACAGCCTGCAATTTTATTTGTTAAAGCATGTGCTTCTACTTCTCTTATATCATAAGGCTTACCATAAAAAGAAAGAACCATATAAACAATTGCAGCAGCCACAATGAATAATATTGCAAACCAATACACAGAAACCATTTTATTAGCTTTTTTATTTTTTAATATCATTTAATTATAATCTCCCGTAAGAATAATATATTCTTCAAGTGATGAAGTATTCAAATGAACAAAAAACTCAATATCATTAAAAAAAGAATAACTATACCCTCCTTTTTCTCTTAATTGAACATGTACAACATTGTCCTGAATAGAAATAATATTATTAAGGTCCTTGTTTTCTTTATCCGCAATCTTAATCGCATCCTTCATATTTAGATGGATTGTCATTCCTGGTTTTGCAGAGTCAATAATCAAAGCTATTTGTTTTGCATATTTTTCTTCAAGTACAACTGCGCTTCCTGTTTTAGAAAACAAAAAAATAACCAGAATCATTAAAAAAACAATGTTTAAAACAAGAAAAATTATATTTTCAGTAAGAATGTTTGCTTTCTTTTCCATTTTAAGATAAAGTTGTTATTGATTTACAACCCAGTCCTTCAAATTCAGGGGAATTTACTTGAATTATCGAAGGGGAAAGGTATTCATTTCCCGAAGCTCCATTTATCAAAATTCCCGCAACAGTTCCTCCCCCTATAGCACCAGCAGCTGCGCCACCACCACCCCAAATTGCAGCAACACCCAATCCAACACCCCATCCAGCACCAATAATCGGAGAAAATGGAATTGCAACAAGAGCAACTGCTCCTACAACAGCCCCAGCAACGGCCCAACCTAATGTATTAACATCACTTGTAATCCCCATCATGATATAATATTGTTGAGCCATATTAATTGGGCCAAATTCAATATTTTGATTATTTAATTCTGTCTTTAATCCATTTAAATCATTAATGCCATAAAGATAAGAAAGATATGTTTCATCTTTAAGATAATTATTATCCTGCATATAAGTATAAACAGCTTCTTTATCAATCTCTCCTTCTGGAAAAATATCATTTAAACTATCATCAAAAGCAATCTGTGCACAAATAGAACAATATAATTTCCCAACCATGTCTTTTCCAACATAATTAACCTCTCCTTCACCAAACATCCACCAACAATCTGCTAATTGTTCTGCAAGTATCTCATAAACTTCCTCTTGGGTTTTTGCTTTTTTCTTAATTGGCTTGGTCATAGTTTCACAAGTGTTATCTACAGTAATACAAATATAGCTACGCTGGCATTTCAACGGCACAGCTTCTACAGGCAAAACAGAACTTCCCCTTGTAACAACAGAATTATGGCAAATTTCTTTTTCAGTAGTTTTTCCAAGATCTAACCTAAAAATTAAAAATAAAATAATGATAAAACTGACTATAAGTACTATTATCGTCACAAGTTGTTTTGTTGTCAATTCTGCCTTACGGTTTTTTGTAATTTTCATCCCATAACTCCTAGGCTTCTTAATAGGAAATAAAGTCCTACTAAAGCTACTCCAAAAAAGATTATCCATATTAAATATTTTATTAAATCTTCAATACCCATTTTTTTGAATAATAATTTTTCCTTCTGATTTAACTACTTTAATAGAGATTGCAGGTTTTTTGATTTTAATCTCTCCAAAATCTTTTAAATTCTCCACTATTTCACAAACCCCTTTTGAATCACATTGTTTTAATTGACTTTTTAAAAAAGTTATTGCAACATGATCACAAATACATAAACAGGTTCTTCCTGCACAAGAATTTGGTTTTTTATCTACAAAACTAAATAAACTCCAGCCAGGAGGAGTTATCTGTGAAACAACCTCGCTAGTTGAATCTTCATTATCTATAATCTCTTTAATTCTTTTTAATGAATCTTGTGCATGCACCATTTTTTGATTACTGATGGAATTGAAGTAAATAGAAGCAAGAAGATATGCTAAAAAACCTATTGCAATTACTGCCAGAATTATTTTCAAAGTTTCTTTTGCAAGTAAAAATCCTTTTTTATCTGTTTTCATTTTATTAAACTAAGAATAATCTCAGCTGTCTGGTTTCCCCCCATGTTTTTGAAAAAATCAATTACATAATCTTTGAAAAAAAAGGAAAGTCCCCCCACCACAACCACAAATACCAAAACTCCTATTATTATTTTTATGAGATTTGTTATAGTTAATTCCATTTTATATTTTTATCTGAATAAATTTTTTATTGTATCTATCAGGGAAATCCCTTTTCCTTTAAGCAGGAAAATTGTAATCATTAAAATAACAAGAACTGCAACAGCTATTAAAATCCAAGGAAGATAATCAGAAATAATCCCCTTTTTACCTCTTTTAATTTCCATATCTGGAAAAACAAATCTTATTTAATAAATTTAACTAATCACAAGTTTCCAAGAACAATGGTTATTAATATAAATAACGCCAATATTGCGAAAACAGCTGTGAAAAAATAAAGCATAATTCCTTTTCTCAAATTCTTTCCTGTTTTATTTGTCATCTGAAGTTTGTCTTCTCCAGAATCTATAACCACCAAAGTTTTAGTTAAAATAAAAACCATTTGAATTAGATATACTCCAATTATGATTTGCAAAAAATAAGGAGGAATCATATTAACAACTTGGAAAATTCCACCATCACCAACAAGATTTGATAATCCTCCCAAGGCTGATGCACCTTCTCCTGCTAGATCCAAACCATCTAATTTCGCAAGAATCCCTGTAATCATTGCTGCCAAGCCAACAACAACTCCTGAAAGAAGTGGTGCAAGGAAAGACATATTACTTTTCATGTCAGAAACAATTTCTGCAAGCATATCTCTAAGTCTCATGGTAATCTTGTTTATGTTTTTAATATATTCTGAAATACTCATCATACTTACTGCTGCAATTTTAAGTCCTTTTTTAGCAGATTCTACAAGAATCCTCATACTAATTGCAATTAGTTCTGAAGGATAATAGATAATTGCTCCCCTTCTCCGATCAAAAATAGCTTTCTTTACATCCATTCCCATTTGCCTTATATTATAATCAACACGTCTGAAGAAATTCTCTGTTTTCAGTCCTTTTGAAGATTCTGCAATTTTTCCAAAAACAAGCTCTGGAGGAACTCCATTACCAAGTCTATTTCCTACTTGAAATAATGAATTATTAAACTCTAATTCAAGCTGTTTTGTGTTTTTTCTTTCAACAATTAGCTCTTTTGTCTTCGTATTAAAAGAGATGAAAAAAAACAAGGCTACCCCAAGAGGAATAAACATGCTTAAAAGTAAAGCTCCCATTCCAAAAGGTCCCTTAGTCCCTGTACTTTCATCAATAAAACCAAAGAAATTTCCATCACCTAAAAATCCAAGACCTAACTGTGAAAAAGTATAGTCTTTTTGCAATCCTATTAATTCAGGGAGGGGAGTATTCTGAAAAATAAAAGGTAAAAAACCAAGTATTAAGAAAGGAATTATAATTAAAAATGCTTTAAAATAAGGTTTTTTACTTTTGTATTTGTAATACAAGGGATTTCTTTCAATTAAAGACGTTTCTCCATATCCTCCTGGTCTTAAAAAAACAATTTTATCTGTTAGATAAAAAACAAAGAAAGGAATAATAAGATTAAAGAGAATAAATACATGAATCCATGTTAACATACCACCAAGCATGGCAGTTGCAAGAGGTAACAGAGCAAGTCCTAAAGTTGGCAAAATAACACCAAGCATATAAACATTAGTCAAAGGACTTTTAACTTCATGAGTAAATTTTAACATTTTATCATAAACTCCATCAAGAACAACTTTCAATGATTTCTCTAAAGTAATAATTCTTCTTGAATTATCTGGTTCATATAAACTGCTTTCAATAAGATGAAAAGCTTCAATAAACTCTACAGAATAATCTCTCCATGTTTCAAGATATCTATCAAGACTTTCTTTAATTGTGGAAAATTTTCCAACCTGAACATCATAAAAAACTTTCTTTAAATCCAAAGCCAAAGGATATTGAAGATGCTCTGAAGCAAAAGCAATTGCTCTTTCAAAGTTTGGCGTGTGCCTCATATAAACTACAACATATAAAATTGCAGGAACCATTTGTGAAGAAGCTTTTAAACGCCATTTATTAGCTAAGCGAGCAGGATACACTTTCATAAAATAAAACATAAACAAAGAAAAAACTAACATAAGAAAGAAAAATAAAAAAGGGAAAGCGTCAAAACCTCCTTTGATGAGAACAACTGCTATAGAAACAAAAAGTCCTACTAAAAAAAGAATAATAAAAGTCATGAGACTAAGAGTCAAAGGCTGCCATGGCTCAAGATCAAGATGTGCAATTTCAAGGTGTTTTTTAATCCCAGCTTTGTCCTTTTCAGAAACTTTTAATTTTATAATACTCCCCACACTTTTACACAATTTTTCATATCTTGAAATGTGTGGAACCATCTCTTGTTTAAATTTAACATACTCTCGACTATAATCCACTTTTTTAGTTACTGTCGTCTTAATTTGAGATTCTATCTTACTTCCATACTTTCTAAGAATATCTTCTACATCTTTTTCCGGTGCTGGCATTTTTACCTCTTTTTATATCTTTTACTTATAAGAAGTAATAAAATTTACTTAATAAATTTTGGGGATTTCTTAAAAACAAAAATAGTGCAGTTAAATCCGCTATCATCAAAATCTCTTTTTTGGTTTAATTTAAATCCATTTTTTTTAAATAAATCTAGATAAAATCTTTCTTCTCTATTATAATCAATTAATTTTCCTATTTTAGGTATATCTGAATAATGCAATATCTCTTCGTAGCTTTTATTATTCAAACGAATAGTATTCTTCTCAATAAAAAGGTCTTTCTTAGTCTTTAATTTTTCTTTAATATATTTTTCGTTAGAAACAACCAAAACAAATTTACCATCTTGTTTTAACATGGAATAAATCTTGTTCACAATTTTTTCTAAATCATCAGAAGAAAAATGTGGGAATACATAAATAGATGTTATAAAATCAAATTTCTCATTTATTTTCAACTTCTGAAAAGTTTGATTATATATTTTTAATATTACATCTTTTTTAACTTTTAGAGGTTTTGATTTAAAATATTTATAATTTTTATTAGATGGCTCGCATCCTTCTAAAGTTATCTCCTTATAATGTTTTATTAAATGAGGATATAACATTTTCATAAAAAATCCTATTCCAAAACCAATATCAAATATTTTAATGTCTGACCCTTTTTTCTTTAAAATGATATTTGGAATTATAAAATTATATAAAAAAGAATTTATCTTAGTCTTTTCTTGATTTTCCCAATTTATTTTCTCATATTGTTGATAAAAAAATTTCTTATTTTTCATTATAAATAATTATTAAAAAATCTTAATAAAGGTTTCTAGACAAGCTTCCTCTCCTTAATCTCCTCATTCAACCACTTCTGCCATTCTGGGAAAACCTTCTCACTTGTAGGGAGACCAACTTCTCTTCTTATTTCATCAGAAATCCTGTGGAAAGCCTGATTGGCAGATGTGCTAAATTCTGCTTCAAGGATGTCAGGATTTTTTATTTTTTCAGCTGTTTTCACAAGCTCATCTTTTATTTTTGCCCTTAAAAGAATATTATCCCAAACAGCATCCCAATCTCCTGCCCAACCCTTAACACTTGCTGCAACATCTTTGATAATTTCGCTGTCTCCATTAATCAAATCATCTGTTGCTTCAAGTTCATCTTTTTCAACATTATATTTCATAAGATCAACAAATCCTTTTTCTTCTAAGGGATCCTGTTTCCAGTGTTTTCTCACTTCTGAAATTCTTACAACTCGTTTAAATGAATGTAACCCATCAGGTGTTTTTATTGGATTACAAACAACAATTATATCTGTAGCTTTAAAACTTGTAGCAGGCACTTTAAGATCATTAACAACTCTGTCAAAAACACCGTATGGGGAAGCTCCGTGAATTGTTCCTGCAACAACATTTGCTAAAGCGCCAATCCTCATTGCTTCATAAAGGGCTTGGGCTTCCACAGATCTTACTTCACCAATAATTAGACAGCTGTCACCAAGTCTTAAACTTGTTCTTATCCCGTCGTCAGCAGAAACTTCTGTTGTTGTTTTAAGCAAAGCACTTCTAACTTTCATTCTTAAAATATCATATTTAAGATTTCTTAAAGATTCAATAGGTAATTCAAGAGTATCTTCAATTACAATTATTCTGTATTTAGGAATTATCTCAAGCATTAAACTTCCAAGCAAAGATGTTTTTCCAGAGCTTCTTGTTCCTGCAACAAGCAAGGTTCTTGAGCCATCAATAAGAAAACTAAGAAGTCCTGCTGCAAGAGAATTTATCATTCTGTTCTGCATAAATAAAGGAAGAGTCCATGGTTCTTCCCTATGCCTCCTTATAGCATAAGCTAATCCATCAGGGCTTAAAGGTCTTTGAATTATTGCTATTCTTGCCCTTATCTTTCCAATCTCAAGCTGAGTATCAAGTATAGGATTTGCTTCATCTAAAGGTCTTCCAGAAACTAATCTAAATTTTGCTGCCCATGAATTAACATCTTCTTGACTTGGAAGTATATTTGTTAAACATTCATCATACTCTTGGTGCCTGACAAAAACAGGAATCACTGAAATAGGGGCATTTAAAGATATATCTTGAAGGTTTTTATCTTGAAGAAGAATTTCGAGAACTCCAAAACCAATAGTATGTCTTACAAGAATTGTTGCAAGTTTGTTCAAATCAGAATAACTAAGCTTTATTCCTTTGGTTTGTGCAAGATCCTGCAAAAGATCTTTTGAGACATTAAAAAAAACCCTCCTTGTTCTTTCAGTATCTGTAAATTCCTCTGCTTTAGGTTGGTGTTCTATAAGAACTCCTCGCGCAAGATTTAAAAGCATATGCTGATCTTCGCTTAAAATATTTTCAGGAGGGACCAAATGATATAATACTTTTGACTCGTCTTCCTTTTTGAGGATTGTTACAAGAGAGATATCATACTCATTATTTGAAATCTTATACTGGTCAATTATTTCTGAGTCTTTCGGAAGATCTGAAACAAGTCTTGTAAAAGTAAAATTAGGGATTACATCTGGTTTAAAGAGACTATTATAAATTTCCCTATCTCCTTTTCTGTAATCATCCATATAAGGAATAGCTTCTTGGATAAGGCTGGTTTTTTCCATCATTTTAAGAATTTTCTCAAGCAGACCAATATAATTTTCCTGATCTGATCTATAATCAGCTCCAAGTTTTTCAAGAAAAATTCTTTCCTGAATAATTATTTTTCTTAATTCAAAATAAGATGCTAGAGGGTCCCTCTTTAACATATTAAGAAAAGAAAACATCTCATTATACTTTTTTGAAAAAAACTGGTCTTGTCCTAAAGATAATTTTTCTCTTGAGAGAATTTTTTCTTGTTTGAGAAGATATGTATAAAGGTGTGTTATTTCCAAGAGAAAAGTTGTTTCTTTAAAATCATAATTATAATTTTTCTGTTGTGCAAAAATAATTCTTGAAATATTTGGGTTTTTTATAAGAGCATTAATTGTTCTTTCCATAACTTCGGGAGAATCTGCAAGACTAGGAACAAAAGGAGCCCCAAGATAATTCATATAAAGGATGTCTTCTCCCCCTTCTCTTTTTACCTCATAAGAATACAAGGCTTTTCCTTGGCTTTGTGGCATTTTAGATATAGATAAAAAAGAGGTTGAGTTTAAAATATTTTGTATAATATCTTAATTGATATGAAAAAAATTAATTTGGAAAAGTTCTCTAATAATTAATAAAATCAAAAGGGATGTAATAAACACAACAAATTTAAACCATTTTAACTTTCATTTTTATATGGTAGAAGAACAAGGAGGTTATGGGGGGCAGGTGTCTTTTGAAACCAATACAAGGATAAGAGATCTTGAAGAAAGACACAGAATGTTAAGAGATAGGCTTCTTCTCATAGGACAAAATCTTGTTGAAATAAAAGAAAAAACTAGTGAAAATATTCTTGAAATAAAAAAAGATATTGAAATGATAAAAAGAAATATGGAAAGACTTATTTCTTTTTTAGAAACTGCTTCAGCAGAATTTTCAAAATTTGCGAGAAAAGAAGATCTTGAAATTCTCTCAAAACAGGCAAAAATGTTTCAGCCTCTAGATTTTTCCAGAAAAAAAGGTTTAAAAAAATTAAAAAACTAACTAAATTAAAAGGAAAATAAAAAAACCATGGGTTATTTTTAAAAATGGGTGTTTTAGAACAAGTAATAGAATTAAAGGGCAGGGGTATTCCTGAAAATGAAATTGTAGCTAAGTTAAAAGAGCAAGGTGTTTCTCCAAATGCAATAACAGATGCTCTTAACCAGGCAAAAATAAAAAAAGCTGTGTCTTCAGGAGGTGAAGTTAAAAGTGAAATGGAACCTTCTATGATGGGTCCTGAAGGAGCAGAACCACCACCAAAAGAACTTCCTACAGAAGGAGGATTTTCAGATGCAGATTTAACTCCTACATCTAAAGGATATCCAGCACAAGGATTACAAAAAGGCAGCCGTGTTGCCCAGGATATTTCTGAAGAAGAGTATATTCCCCAATCACAAGGAGAATCTTATCAAGGTCAGGATCAACAACAATATCCTCAAGAGCAGTATCCACCAGAGCAATATGCTCCTCAGCAAGAATATGCTCCTCAGCAAGAAGAGGAATATTATGCTCCAGGAATGGGTGATACAGATACCATAATAGAAATAACAGAACAGGTTTTCTCTGAAAAAATAAAACCAATACAAAAACAAATTGAAGATTTAAATGAATTTAAAATTCTTGCACAGACAAAAATACACAATGTCTCAGATAGATTGAAAAGGATTGAATTAAGTATTGATAGACTTCAAGCAGAAATACTTGAAAAAGTTGGTTCTTATGGAAGAGGACTTGAAGGCATAAAAAAAGAAATGGGTATGATGCAGCAATCTTTTGGAAAAATCGTTAATACAGTGGTAAAAAAAACAGCAGAGAAACACAGACATAAACGTCATACACCAATAACACACACACCATCCAAAACACGTCTTACTAAGAGAAAAACATCAAAAAAGAAGACTTCTAAAAAGAAATAATATTTATTAAGCTTCTGGTTCATGAGGTTGTGCCCAAAAACCTGAATATCCTGGTCCTTCTGACTGCTTTTTCGGACCAACAGAATTGAAAACAAGTGCAAGAACTACCATAACTACTATTCCCATTATAATCATTGGCCAGTTATCATAAAAAATAAATCCAGATGTCCATCCAACCCATCCAAACGTTTGAACTAATACAACAAAGAAAATAATAAGGCCTACAAACAACAAACCATAATTTACCAATTTATTTTTTGGGTCAAAAAAAAGACCTGCTAAAATAAGCAAAGCAAGGATTATAGCAAGACCAACTCCAAGTCTAGGAAAAATTTCTGAGAAAAATATAGGAACAAAATTAAATTGCAAGGATAAAAGTCCTACAACAAGTGCAAGAACAGCATTGATTGCTTTGTTGTTTTTAAAAATCTGTGTTCTTGTTAAAATTCCAAAAATCAAAGCAAATATTAAAAGAAAAGGTAAAATATAAGAAAAAAATCCTGCTTGCTCCATGGAAGAGATAATATCCCCAAAAGTTCCCCCATAGTATCCTCCAATCTGAAAAGTGAAAATCTTATCTAACATATCAAGATTTAGTTAAGAATATTTAAATATGTTTCGTAATGCAGAACACAGTCCGAAAAGTAATTAATGTCTGAAAACTGTCCGATAATATGTCTGAAGATAAAGAGGAAAAGAAGGAAGAGAAAAAGCCCCATTTTGTATGTAAGATAAACTATTCTCCTAATCAAAACTGGAGAACGGATTTTACTTTTGGACAAAGAGGATCTGATTCTCATGGGCATATGGCTGCAAGCGGAGCCCAAATATGGTATTTAAAAGATGAACAAGGAAATGAAATTATCGTAGATGGACAGGTTGTTAAGAATATTTCCCAATCACAGTCAAATTATACACAAGATACTTCAGAAGAATCTCAACATCTTGAGCAATCTCCTTCCGAGAACGAAGATAGTTAAGATTCTTTTTCTTAATAGCACTAAAAATTCCCTCGACGATTACCCTAAATCTGTAAGTTTGATGCCAAACTTCTTTTTGTTCTTTATAGAGTTTAAACTTTATTGGAACTAAATTGATGTTAAGATATCTCCATGGGCTTTTAATCCAACATAATTACCAAATAAAAAAGGTGCAAAATAACTTGCCTCAAGAAAGTCTTTTGTCGTACTTAAATACCAAACATTATCTATCATTTTTTCCTTAGCCTTAATTATTGAATTTTCAACATCAAAACCGCTAATAATTGAACTAACTAATATATTCGATGGTTCTAAAAACAATTTAGCTACTTTATCCCTCTTAGGAACAGCTTGACTATCAGGGTCTTTTCCTAATGCAAAATCCAAATCATAGCCAATAAAACATTTTAACTTTCCCTTAACAGATTCTCTTCCTAAAGATAAACCTGAAGAACAAGAAAAGGAATAAACAATATCTCCACTAAGACAATGATGGTTTTTGCCTAATAAAATTAAAGGTGAATCCTTATGGCCTAAAATAGATGTTGGACTCCCATGACCATTAAACATTATAAAATTAGGATTCTTTTTTTCTATGATTTTTAAAATCTCTTTCTGAGTAACCTTACTACCTTCTCTATCTATGGTTTTATGACGACTTGATTTTGCTAATGAAACTAATTCCTTACTATAGTGATGTAAATAATTTAATGTATTGTCATGATTAGGTCTACAAAAGAGAATACAACCCATCTTAATCTTCCATAAACAAGCCACTTTTGAATGCTTTTAAATATTCTAATTGAATTTCTACAATTCTCTTCCCTATTTCAGTATTATCTTGAACATTTTTTATTAATTCATCTCTATCCATAAAATTACCATTAGATGTACCAAAAGATATTTTTACTGTTGGGGGTGCTTGTCTCAACCTTTCTATAGTAATCTCTTTCTTTACTTTAAATAAAAAATCTTGTTTTTTTTCATCAGTCATATTATTCCAATTTCCTTAAGTATTTTTAAAATTTTCCCCGCATCTGGAGATTTGTTTTTTATGCATGCATAGGCAAGATTCCAACTAATTGGATTCTCGTCTATAACAACCAAAACATTCTTTCTCTCATCTAAAGGTACGCTTGCATAAACTTTAAAGAATTCTTCTTCTCTTTCCATATCTATGGATAAGTAAGAAATATTTTTAAACATTGTTATTTTAAAATGTATTCTCCTTATGAATTTATTAGTAATTTACAGTTTTTAAATATTTATTAAAAAGGAATCTAAATGAACTATTTCTTGGATACTAAAGAGTTTATGGAAAACTATTCTCCTTTTTCAGTTTTTCTCAAAACCAAAACCAAGGCAATTATAATAACAACTACAAAAGAAATATTTGTCCAGAAACTTGTACTCCAATCATTTTTGAAAAGGAACTCAGAAATTTGTCCAAAGACAGTTGCTTCTGTTCCAAGCGCCCAAAAAAGAGCAACTATAACTGCAACAACAATAACAATTCCAATAAACCATTTTAATGGTTTTGGTGCTTGTTCAAATTTCAATCCTTTTTCTCCTGAAATAAATCCCCAAAGCAAAAGTGCCACAAATAAAACAACTATTGCTACTGTAAGGAATAAAATCAAATTTGTAATGGTCAAGGTAGGGGAAACTGCACCAATCAAAATCAAACCTACAACAAATGCGATAAGAGCATTTAATTGTTTCTTTTCAGGACCAAAAAGTTTTGTTTTTTCTAGAATTCCAAAAACTATAAAAAATACTAATAAAAATGGAAGAGCAAATTTAGTGAAAATCCAGTGCTGCAATATTGTTTCTTGAGCCATTTTATTTGTGAATTATCAAGGTATCTTTAATATAATGAAGAAAAATTTATACTATTTAAATATTTATACTTTAAACTAAAAGAGCTTTTCCGCGCTTTAATTTACACCAGGTCTTCAGGGATTTCTTCAATTTCAGAATCTGGACTTGGCAAAGCAGATTTGTTTATAATAAAAATATCGCTTATTGCCCTTACAAATTGATGAGGGATAATTACTCCTCTAGCTCCACCAATAAGAGATGTAACACTTCCACCCACTTTTATTCTCCATCCGTCAACCTTGTTTTCCTGCAGATTAGCCTCTTCAATCTCCCCAAAATAATCTCCTGAATCTGTATAAACCTTAGAACCTATAACCTCTGTTATTTTTTTTATACGCATATTAAATTTTAATCAAGCTTATTTTAAATACTTTTCCGTATTATTGAACATATTAATGAAAAATATGGTTGGGAATTGCTAAACACCCTCACAGACAACATCATTATTTTAAGCAGAAAATCTTCCTTTAAAAACCTACTCAAAACTCCTTAATTTTCTCTCTTAATTCTTTTATTTTCTCATTATCCAGTTTTTCCAAAGATCTCTTAATTGAAAGAATGAAATTTGAAAGTTTTTCAAAATCAATATTAACAGGCTTGTTTTTAAGATAATATTGATTATCTATTCTTAATTCTTTGTCGTCTTCTAAAATTTTAGAGGTTTCTTTTTCTATAACTTCCTCCTTTTCAAGAAATTTTACTAAAGCAATTGTGCAATCATGAATTTCACACTTAATTCCAATTTTCATTAAAACAGAATAAACAGCAAAATACTCAATATAATATTTTGTTGTTGCTAACCACATATTTGATTTAGTCTCTTTTATGCTCTTCAGCACCCTCATACTTTCTTCTGCATTTTCATAATATTCCTGACTAAGATTATTATTAGGCTCTTGAGATTTAATCCCTCTTTCCTGTTTTTTACACCAACTTATTTTTTTCATATAAATCTCCAAAAAATCTTACTATTTGTTCAGTATTATTAAAAATAAAGTATTTTTTATATATTTCTTTAATCAAAGTGTCATTTAATTTATTTAAGCTATTAACTTGCACCTTATGTATTTTTTTATTATAAACTTCTTTGAACTCATCTATAGTTTTGTTAATGTTTGATTTTCCAATAACTAATAAGTCAATATCTGATCTTTTCTGAATTTTCTCTACCGAGGATCCAAAAATAAGAAAAGTATTATTTGCAAAAAAACAAGAAAGCTTTTCAAACAAAACTTTCAAAAGAGTGTCTTCATTTAATCTTTCCATTAATCTCTCTTTTTCAGCAATCACTAAATAATCATATATTTGCTTGCTCTTAAAATTAAGGTCATATTCAACGATATTCTTTCTTTGATTTTTTATTAAAATTCCTTCTTTAACAAGTTCTTCAATATAAGGTTTTATTGTCTGGTGAGGTTTTTTTAATAAACTTGCAAGCTCTCTTAAATAATATTTTTTATCATAATTACTAACAAATTGCACTATAATTTTAACTTTAGTAACTTTTTTTACCATTTGGTAAAATTAATTACTTATACCTTATAAATCTTTCTTTTACTTTTTTAAGAAACACTATGGTCTGAAAAAGCTAGCCATTTTATATTCATATCTACAGCTTGTTCTTTTAATTCTTCTACAGTGTAACCTGCCCAACCAAGTGTTTCTTTAGGACAATTATCTCCTGTGGTAAGAATATTTCCTTTAATCCTCCTCAATCTTCCCCTTCTTAAGAGACTGAAGAAAGATTTAAGGTTGTAGGGAAAGCTTTTTAAAAATTGCTAAACGCTCTGACCGATAATATAATCATTTTAAGCCGCATACACTGATTTCCAGACATCTCCTATGTTTATCTTAATTTCTGTGACTGTCTTCCATGAGTCGCCGATGTTTATTTTTACTTCTGAAACATCTTTCCAAACATCTCCAATGTTAATTTTCAGAATTGGTTCTTCTGTCCATTCACAAAAACAATCCTCACACTCAAATTGATTAGTACGAATATCACAAGGTTCTGGATCTCCAAAACAAGTCCCATAATCCCACACACAGCCACATTCATAACACAGACCTTCATCAGGCTCATAGTCACCACAATCTGGCTCACCTTCACAAGTTCCTGCGGCACTAATTATTGGAATATAATTAATCAACAATATTACAGAAGCAATTAAAAAAATTGTTATTATAATTATATTTGCTAAGAATATTGTGTTTTTTATTATTTTTATTTCGTTATCCATTTTAAGCTGCATATTTTACCCAAATGGTACCAATTGTTGTTGTGCTTGCTGTTGGCGGACTGCCTGTTCCATAAACTACATTTACTACTTTATCTGTTCCAGGACCTGGGTGGTCTGTTACAACTTCTAACCCTCCAAGATTTATCGTTAAGCGATTAACACCGCCAGTTGCAAACATAAGATTATCAGCTGACCCTCTATACATACCAGTATTTGAGTCACCCCAAAATGTATAAGAAGGAGCTGTATTTGAACCAGGTACTTCAACTACAACTACATTCTCAAATTCACCAGCATCTGCATAAACTGTTCCAGTGAAGTTTCCGTCCCCAACAACATTTAATGTGTTTTGTGGTGTTGTTGTGTTGATGCCGACATTGCCGTCAAAATAACTATCTCCTTCCTTAACAATAACATTCCCTGCAAGAACAGTTACTAAAGAAAGCATAAGAAAGATTAAAGCACCTATGACAGGCTTGCTGTTTAATATCTCTGAGAATTTTATCTTTTTGCCTCTTTTTTTGATTTTCATCTTCTGTTTTTATTAAATTTTTATATTATTTAAATTTATGGATTTGAATTTTCAACTAATTCTCCTGTTAAGCATAAATCACCATCAAAGTCAATATAGCCCATATTATAATTGGATGAATTTCTAATGATAAAAGCATCTCTCGTCGGATTACACGACACTAATTGATCAGAACAATCTCCTGTCTCAACACATAAATCTCCTGTTGAGTTTATGAAAGCAACATTATGATTTGTTGAATTTCTTATAATAAAAGAATCAGGTCCAGGAGCATCGCAACTTCCTCCTGAAAAACAATTTCTTTTTAAGACAATGTTTCCTTCATCACCAAGCCATGCAACAGCATCGCCTGTTGAATTTTTTATATAGAATTTGTGGGTGTCGTCTGGGACGCCATAACTCACATTGATGTAATAAGGACCATTCTCACTCCAACTCCAATGAGAATCATTATCATAAACTAAGCAATTCCATACAAAGTTTGTTCCATTAGATATATTATTAACAATCCAGGTTGTAGAATTTGAAGTTCCAGTAATTATTTTTGTCTCATCTGCAGATATATTTCCACTTATATTATAATAAAGAGTTATATTCGCTAAGTTAATATCATCCAATGAAGAACAAATAAAAGCCACATTTCCTGTATAGCTTACATAATTATTTGTGGGTCTAATAATTGTAGTGTTTGGATAATCTCCACAAACATTATCTTCATCTGTAATATTATTGCAATTATCATCCAATCCGTTACATGTTTCATTAGTGGGTCCAACATAACTTCCTGTACAGTTTTCCCAGATTCCTACAGAACAAGTTTGAGTTCCTTTAACACATTCTCCAATATTTGTTCCACATTCTTGAGTTAGACTTTCATCGACTGAACTATCACAATCATTATCTATATTATCACAGGTTTCAGAAGTTGATTGCCCTGCTGTTGAACAACTACCCCAACTTCCAGCAGTGCATGTCCTTGTTCCTCCTGCACATGCACCAACCCCACAACCTTCAATAAAACTATCTACAGTTCCATCGCAATTATCATCAATATTATTACATGTTTCTATACTTGGTACACAACAACCACCATCACTCATACATACTGAAGCAGTAGAGTTGCAACAATATTGTGGGTTTCCACTACTTGGACAACATACTTCAAATCCTTCCATTATTGTACATCCCCAACATCCATCATTACATTCATAAGGATAATCTCCTCCACACACATCACAATCACCAGTGCCTGTATCACAATAAGGTCCATCCTCATGACAACACCAATCTGGGTCACCACTATCTGGACAGCAAGCAGACCAATCATCATCTCCACCATCACAATGCCAACATTGTTCATTGCACTCCCAAGGATAACCGGGTGCACAATCATCAACACATTCACCATCTGAACATTCTCCAACAACACATTCTTGTTTAAGAATATAATCGTTATCGTCGTCACAATAAGAATTTTCTGTTCCAGGATTATAACAAGTATACTCTCTCCAATATTGCCAAACATCTCCACCAGAACAATAAGGACTACCTATCCAACCACTATTACCACAATCTGGGTCAGCATAACAAACAGTTGCTCCATAACAATTTCCTGTACCATAATTACAACCATAAGTACATGAATTATTATATTCTGGATCGGTTTTATTAAAAGAATTATATTCACAACTTCCTTCTCTTGGACCATATTCTTCTGGACAATAATAGTTTCTATAATTTCCATATCTTTTTTGGGTGTTCGCATCACTGCAGTAATATATCCAACCAGCATCATAATAATCATCATATTCATTACAATCATCTTGACATGGATACCAATAACATGGCTCAATACAATTACCAACACAAAATGCTGCAGGGACAGCATAACAAAGAAAACAAGGAGCACATAATATTTCATCTCCAGGTAATGGATCGAGAAGTACTGGCCAACATACTGAACAAACTGATTCACATATACCCCTTATAATCCCTGATATAGTTGAGTAACAATGCCCAAGACAAACCCAATAATTACAACTATGATGCCCCCATTCTGAAATGATAGAACCATTAAAAAAATCTAGAACTACTCCTCCTTCCTTATTAAACATTGTAAGAGTTATGGTTCCATTTACATTTTCAAACTTCATTAATAGAAATTCTTCTGAACAATTAGAATCTTGAGTAATATTATTAAAAGAATTTTTTAATACAAATATCATTTTTTTATCATTTGAAGTAAGTATTATAATAGTAGTATTCGCTCCATTATCATAAGTCATTTCTAAGGACGTATTTAATTTATCATATCCTAGTTCCTTTGCATAATCATACATCTTTTTAAATTCAGCATCTTCTTTTAACATTTTTGAGACTTTTTCTTTTTTTATTTCTTTTTGACCAACCATCTTTGGCACTGTTTTATTAAGAGGAATTTTATCCATTTTAGCTTTCTTTTTTTTCATCTCTCTTTCAACGCCTAAGGTAATCGTCTCCTCCAAACTAAGATTCACTATCGGTTGTCTTTTCTTAATTTTCTTCCCTTTGTCAAATGGAAAACCTGTTCCAACATCAAAAATATCTAATTTACTTACACCAGAACAAGATTTTCTAGAAGATGTAGATGCTTTTTGAACTTGAAAATTATTTATTATGCCTAATTCTTGATTTACTATAAAAGGATTATCAATTGTATTTAATCCAAACATGTCAAGAAATGCAATTTGAGTATTGGAATAAGAAATATCTTGAGCAGAAATTATTGGTAAAAAAGATGGGATAAAAACGATTAATAAAAATAAAATAATAATTAGATTAATCTTAGCTTTCATTTTAAACCTCTTTTCTAAATTGAAGAATCAGTTGATTAAAAAACTTTCTATTACCTAATATTTTGTGAAAGGAAAGAATTAAATATTCAAAATTTTACGGAGTAGTATGAAAGCAATAAAAAAGTTAAAAATTATCTGGAGAGTAGCTATACTTTCTATACTTATTCCTTTCTTTTTATTTCAATTTAAGAATAACATTAAATGGGGAATAGCATTTGCAGTTCTTCTTATTATATTCATTTTTTATAGAAGAATATTTCTCAAAAATAAAAATGTAAGTTCTAAAGATTATTATGAAAATTATACTAATGTATCTTTTTATTATTTTTACGGAGCAATTTTTCTTATTTTTGCGGTCATGTTTTCTTTATACACCCTCCTTGATTTAATAAAAGGAGGTTCAATTCCTTCATGGGCAATAATCATACTTCTTGGATCATGGATTTTTGGAATTCTTTTAACATATTATACTTACCAAGCAGGAAAAGAATTTCACTCAATAAGCAAATCAAAAAAGAAGCCAAAAAGGAAAATTGAAAAAGAAGGCATTAGAAAATTTAATATTAATTATATTATGGCTTTTGTAATTCTTGCTACTATTATTAGCTTTGCATTTAAATTAATGCCACTTACACCAACATATATATTAATTAACATTCTTGGTTTAATATTGATATATCTTTTTCTGAGAATAGTTTTATCAAAAAGAAAAATTAAAAAATGACAAACCCAATAATCTCAATTTCCTTGAACAAACCAATTTTAGATTTAACATCAATAGTAACACATCCTTTACTAGAAGAACTATCTCTTGCATTAATATCTTTTATTGGAATTGTATTATTTCTCTGGCTATTGTCCAATTTCTTTGCTTTCAAAAAAAGAGATTTCAAAACAGCTTTCCAAATTTCAATAATTGTTACAGCAACTTCTTTTATAATCCGTTCAATTAGTTTAATATTTTCATTAACAGATATACAAAAACCAATAATTAATAAATTTGGCATGGTGGTTGAAATCGTCTTATTATTAATTTTGGTTAAAAAAATATATAATCAAAAATGGTTAAAAACAATTATCATGTGGATTATGGCATATTTCGGAAAATTAATGGCTATGGGGATTATTACCTTGATTATTCTTTTCTTTTTTACAACAATTCCACAGGATATTACAGAGGAAAGATTAGGAGATAAAATAAAAATAGGGAATTTCGAAGCTAATCAAATTGATGATCACACTTTTAATTTTAAGTCAAATATCAGTTTTGTAACAAGAACAGAAAATATTAAAATGGCAGATCTTAAATGTATGATTCCACATGCTTTATTATTTTCAAATATAGAAAATCATGCAATAGAATATAGATTTGAATCATTCAATTATCGGGATTTAGATTTAAAAGTTAAAGGCTCAGCTTACTTTGATTGCAGTTCTACCTGTATCAATAATAAAGCTCTAATGAATACAGGTTCTACAAAAGGAACAGAGATTATTTTTATAGAAGGTGGAGAAAACATAAGTATAAATTTTGATTTTATTGTAACTGGTAGTGATAGTAAACTAATTGATTGTACACCAATAATTAATAGTGAAAAACCAGAATTTACAACTAAATGGTATGCTAAACTATTTGAAATAAATTATACTCCCAAATTAATAAAGAAGAATTAAAAAAATAGCAGAATCAATGCTAGAAAGGTATTAATACGGCTGCAAGAAGACCAATCACAAAAAATATCATAACCATAATCAAAAAAGAAATTAAAATCATCAAAAGATAAACCTTTATTGCTTTCCCCCAATTAGTCTGATAAAATTTTTTAATTAAAAAAGGGGTTAAAATAAGCATAAAAATACCCATTAAAATTCTTATTATTATAGGAAAAATTATTCCTAACCAATAAAGTAATAATAAACTAAAACTAACTACAAAAGTTATTCCAATAACCAAAAAAGCTGTCTTAAAATCCCTTTTTTTTAATTTATGCTTTTTTGATATATAAAATAAAACTCCCACCATAAGAAAAAACATTACAATATATGTAACAACTATAAATATTATACTTAACGTGCTTAATTGAGTTTCCATCTTTATTTTAAATAATTATTTTTAATATAAAAATCTATCTTCTTATTCAACAAATTTAAATAATAAGCTTAATAATTAAAATTATGAAAAAGGTAGCTTTAATCTTCCTTTCCATATCAATTTTTATAATAATTTTATATTTCATTATCAATCTACCAGAACAAGAACCCTATAAACCTCCAATTTGTGGAGATAGTATCTGTTGGGAAGGAGAAGAATCTTATTGCTTGGATTGTAATTTAAGTTGCAAATCAGAATTTTGTAATTCTAAAATAAATGTTCTTTGTGATAATTGCACTGAAACACAAAAAAAATTACTTCCAACACTTTTTGAACACCAGAATATTGCTTATGATTGTTTAGCTAATTATTATAATTATCACCCCCCAAGATTAATTTATCACACTATTTCCTCTCCAGACAGCCCCATTGAACCCTGTAACAAAAAAGAAGGATGTTATATTAGTGGTGGAGGAATTGCTTATCACGAGGGAATTGAACAAGAATTTATTCCTGGTTTAAGAGAATATGGGGAAAATGATGTAACAAAAAAAGAAAATATTGGTTTTGAAATACATGAATTTGCACATATTTTTACATATTATGGATTAGGAATTGTTCAGTCTTGGTTTACAGAAGGAATATCAATATATACAGAAAGCAGAGTTCTTTGTCATCCAGATTATATTTTATCAAATAAAATGGATGATTTTTTATCTTTATACAATCAGCTAAAAAAAGGAGATAAAACTCTTGATGAAATCGCCCCCTATGATGAGTACTATCAAACCTCCCATAACTCCCATAGAATTGGCTCAATGTATTTCAGTGCTTTAGAACAAGATTATAATTGTAATAAAAAATGCATTTCAAGAATTTTATATTTTTTATATGAATATAGAAAAAATTGTGTTAGAGATTGTTTTGAAAATGCTAAAAAATATGTTCCACAATTAATGAATTTTAGTTTAAATAATAACGATTTAAGAGTTCCGATTATAACAAATAAAATTATAAAACAAAAATCAGAGGAAATCATTGGAGAGGATTTAAATTCTTTATTTGAATTATTAGAGATTGAATACTAATTTTTTATTAATCAACCTAAAACAATCCCACCAATCCAAACTGATTTATGTTTCATTTTTCACCATCTTTTTTATCTAAAACATTATTTAATTTCAATTAAATCCCTACTGCTAAAAAACTCCACCACGGTTTTTTAGTATAAACTATTTGACCAGTTTCAACATTAACCTTAGTCTCAATTTTTGCTGTTATAGGAAATATAAAAAATAATTTTGCTTTGGTTGTTCCAGCGATTGCATAAACAACTTCTCCTTCATATCCCTCAATCTTAATCTCATTAACATCTTTAATTTTAGATTTGGATATGGCTTCTTCTGGTAGAAATTTAATTTGTTTATTTCCTCTGTCAGTTTTAATATAAACTTTTTGAGATTCTGTAACAATCTCTAAAGAAGACTTCACAGAGTTATTTTCTGTTTTTAAAGTGCTGAGTCCATCAGAATCTTTTTCTATAACAACATTTACATCTTTAATAAAAATCTCTAAAACACAGATTTTTGAAATTAAAGGCTTATCATAATTGGTTCCACAATCATTTAAGTCAACACAATCCCTCTTTTTTATATTACTTATACATTCTCTCCA
This sequence comes from Nanobdellota archaeon, assembly GCA_030640565.1. GTDB lineage: Archaea > Nanobdellota > Nanobdellia > Pacearchaeales > GW2011-AR1 > ASMP01. The sequence goes on along the minus strand of DAOWJD010000054.1, from coordinate 7,444 downwards.
ATCACTGCATTCCCAATCTTCCTCACAATCTTCCCCAAAGACACATTCTCTACTTTCTGAAGGTTTTTCATCAATAGTTCCACAATTATTTGAATCAGTACAGTTTCTTGTTTGTAAATCATAGTAGGCGCAATCAGTCCAATCTGTACACTCCCAACTTTCCCCACATTCCAAACAAATACCACTTTCACATTCATAAGGACAACTTATAGTTATTTCATTGCCAGAAATATTATGACGAAAAGCACGCTCACTATTTGCTTCTTCACCCCAAGTTAATCGAGCGTCACCAGAGTGATCCTCATATCCTTCACGCTTTGTAATATTATATCCTTCAGTAGTTATAATATGGTATTCTTGTTCATCAATTACTAATGTCCCTGATTCCCCTTCAAATTCAAATTCTTCTCCACTAATAACATCCATAAATTTTGTAGTATCCCTTTTATACTTTATTCCTCCTCTTCGTGTTTCTTTTAATTCCAAGATTCTGGAATATCCATTTTGAGCTACAACAAGATATTCATTATCAAATAGAAATTCTCCTTCCATAAGAGAAACATTTTTTCCATCACCCTGTAATTCAACTACTTTATCTTTAACCTCTTGACTAATATCTGCACAAACTTTTGGAGCAGATAAACAATATCCTGCCTTATGCTTTCCACTATGCACACATCCATATTCACATAAATATCTATCATAAGCCAATTCTTCACCTCTAACTGGTTCCTCTTCACCTCCCTTACAATAAGTTTCCATGATATAATCACCATCACAATAATCTGGTGCCTGCCAATAATCTCCAGTGGATTCATTATAGCCCTCAGCTCCAGCTGGATTAGAATACCTTAATCCATCGTAATCTGTACAAGAATAAGAAATTACTATTCCACTTAAATTAATTAAAAATATAAACACTAATAGCAATCTCAAATTTCTCATATTCACATTAACAACTTTTCCTTTTTAATCCTTACCATAACCTCAAGGCTATTTGAAATAATTCTTAATTAGATTATCGGGTTGTAGGGAAAAAGTTTAAGTGAAATTATATCATTTATAGACGAACTTATAAAACAGAGTATAGCAAACTTTATAAAAAATTCTTGTCTGATTAAATCATGTTAAACCAAAAAGAAATTTCTTTAATCCTAATAGTGGTTTTTATAATAACATTGCTAACTTCTCTCTTTAAGAGTTTTGATGCTTTTCTTTATACTCTTTTAGCGGTCTTTTTTGTTTTTTTAATAAATATCTTATCAAAAAAAATCGCGGCTTTTTATCTTGATTCAAAGATAGAAATGAAAATATGGAAAATTAAGAGATATGGTTTTAAACCTTCCAATCATTTCAAAAAACCCATTTATGCAGGAATCCTATTCCCAATAATTTTTGCTATTGTATTTCTTGGAAATTTTATATGGATGGCCTGTCTTGTTTTTGATGTAAAACCAAAAATTTACAAGGCTGCAAAAAGGCATGGGCTTTACTCTTATTCTGAAATGACCGAGGGCCATATAGGAATAATTGCTGCTACAGGAATTATTGCCAGTCTTGTATTTGCAATTATTGGTTATCTTCTAGGATTTTCCGAATTTTCAAAGCTAAGCATTTTTTTCGCTCTTTTCAATATGATTCCTATCTCTGATCTTGATGGAAATAAAATATTCTTTGGAAGCATAATCCTATGGAGTTTTCTCGCAGCCCTTGTTTTAATAGGGCTTGGGTATGTGTTTTTCCTGGTATGAAATTTCTAAAATAGGTGTGGTCTATAAAAGTTAAAAGTAGGGATTTAATCTCCACAGGAAACATCGTTAATAAAACCGTCTTAACGATAACTTAACAATAAGATAAAAAAAGAAGGTACCGTTAAATTTATAAATGAAAATTCCATATTTCCAGTATGGAAGTTACAAAATTCATCAGCATACTTCAAGAAGGAGAAACTCAAAGAATAGAATTTAAATCTAGTGTCCAGAAGGAATTAGCACACGATATTTGTGCTTTTCTTAATTCTGATGGTGGTGTCATTCTTATTGGCGTTAATGATGAAGGTAATGTTGTCGGCGTGGATAACATCAATAAAGAGAAACAAATTTTATCAAACATTATGAATTCAATAAATCCACACGTTGAAGTCAATACATTTTCAATAGATCTTTCTTTTATGGAAAAATCAGGAAAGTATGTTTTAGGAATAGAAGTCAAGAAAGGGGATAAACTTTATTCTTATAAAAACAGAGTTCATATTAGGGTTGGAAGAAACAACAGACCTTTAACGATAAATGAGTTAGTAGAAAAAGCGTCAGAATCAATTTTAATATTATTTGATGAGCAAAAGTCTAAATTTCCGAAAATCATAATTTCCGAAAAATTAGTTAATGAATATTTAAACAAAAGAAAAGAACATAGGAGTGTTTCTCAATCAGGCACTTTTGATGAAAATTTAAAACAACTAAAGATTGTAAAAAACAACAACGCCACTTATGGAGGAATACTTTGCTTTTCTCCAAATCCGCAAAAATTTATTCCATATGCCAGAATTCGTCTTATAGAATTTGAAAGCGAAGATTCAAGAAATTATAAAGACGCTAAAGAGTTTGGGGGTCCTTTAGTAAAAATATTAGAGGACATAGAAAAATATTTTTTAGATAATTTAAGAACTATTGGTGAAGAGATAAAAGAATTTCAAAGAAAAGAATATTTAGAATATCCCATTATTGCTTTAAGGGAGGTGATTGCTAATGCTTTAATCCATAGAAATTATTTTGACACTTCAGATATTTTAATAATGATTTACCCAAATAAAATTATTATCAGAAATCCTGGATCCTTTCCACCAGGAGTTACTCTTTCTTCTCCAATCCATAAAGCAAGAAACCCTATGCTTTCAACATATCTCTATGATTTGGGATATATAGAAAAATGGGGGAGTGGTATAAAGAAAATATTTCAATTGTGTAAAGAACATCCCTTAATCGACGTTGAATATGAAATACATCCATACCATACACAAGTTACATTTTACAAAAAAATTGACAAAGTTAAAGGTAGTCTGGATGATTTGAGTAAAAACCTTTTGAAATTAATTGAAGAAAAGGGAGAGCTAGGTTCTGGAGATATGTGTAACGAACTTAACAAAAGTAAACCAACAATAGTGGGAAAATTGAATATATTATTGACTTATGGCTTAATACAAAAAAGGGGGAAAGGCCCAAGTGTTACATATTTCAGAGTAAAATAATTTATCTTAATTAAATTTTGAACAACTTTCCTGGTATAAAAAAACATTTAAAGACTATCTCCTAAAATATAATATGGGAAAAATAAAATGGTTTAAAACAAAAAGTGTTGCAGCTGTTTTTGCTGTTGTTACTTTTGTTGTAGGGTTTTTATTTCTGGATGGGGGAGTTACAGGGAATGTAATTTTAGAGAACACATCTTCTTTTGATTTCATTTCTATTATTGGTTTATTATTTGTTTTGTGCTCTGCTATTCTTACAATATATATTCTTAAAAAATAATCAAGAGTCAGAAAAAATAACTTTTTTATAAGAAGGAAGTTTCTCCTATTCATGAAATTTTTAGAAAAAATTACTCCAAGAGAATATCAACAAAAAATTTTAGAGACTTGCGTACAAAAGAATTGTCTGGTTGTGCTTCCAACAGGGCTCGGAAAAACTCTAATTGCTTTAATGCTCACAATTCAGAGAATGGAAAAATTTCCAGGAGAAAAAGTTGTGTTTCTCGCTCCGACAAAACCTTTAGCACAACAACATTTGGATTTTTTTGAAAAACATCTTCCAGAACTCTTTGGAGATATGCAATTATTCACAGGTATGGTTAAATCAGAAAAAAGAAAAGAGATTTGGCAAACAGCAGACATAGTTTTCTCAACTCCCCAGTGTGTTGCAAATGATTTAAGAAAAAATCTTTATGATTTAAAAGATGTTTGTTTGCTTGTAGAAGACGAAGCCCATAGATGCATAAAAAGTTACGATTATAATCATATATCTCAAAAATATCAAGAACAATCCATCCATCCCCGGATTCTTGGATTAACAGCTTCTCCAGGAAGTGAAGCACACAAAATAAAAGAGATTTGCAAAAATCTTTCTATAGAAGAAGTGGAATTAAGAACAAGATACAGCAAAGATGTTAAACCTTATCTCCAACCATTAAAATTTGAAAAAATCATGATAGATCTTCCTGTGGAATTCATAAAAATCCAGGACGCTTTACTCAACTTATTCAATTCATATATTAGTGAATTAAGAAATAGAAAAGTTCTTTGGACAGCTCCGACAAAAACAAAACTAATAGAACTTCAAAAAAAATTGCAATTAAGTTTAATGAAAGGGAACAGAAGCTGGAATCAAATGCTAGCGATAAGTATATGTGCACAAGCGATAAAAATTCATCACGCTTTAGAACTTTTAGAAACTCAGACCATCTCTGGATTTAATAAATATCTAAAAGGATTATTCAATCAAGCGATAAAAAAACAAAGCAAAGGCGTTATAAGACTTGTAGCAAAACCAGAATTCAATTATGCTTTTGCTAAATCAAAGGAATTTTTAACAAAGGGGAGAGAACATCCAAAAATTCTTGAATTAACAAAAATAATAGAGAAAGAAAAACTAGAAAATAAGGATATAAAAATAATAATATTTACCCAATTCAGAGAAACTGCTAAAACTCTTGCAAAAAAAATAAACAAAATAAAAGGAATCAAAGCAAAAGTTTTTGTTGGGCAGGCAAAAAAAGAAGATGGCTCTGGACTAAGCCAGAAAGAACAAAAGCAGATAATTGAGGATTTCTCTTCCAGAAAAATTAATGTTTTATGTGCAACATGTATAGCAGAAGAAGGGTTGGATATTCCTGAAGTAAATGTGGTTGTGTTTTACGAGCCAATTCCTTCTGCAATAAGAACTATTCAAAGGGCAGGAAGAACAGCCCGTTTAATGGAAGGAAAATTAATAATTTTAATAACTAAAAAAACACGGGATGAAGCATACTTTTATATTTCAAAAGCAAAAGAAAAAAGAATGCACTCTGCAATTGATTCTATAAAAAAACACTTATCTAAAAAAGAAATAAAATTCCAAGAAAAATTAAAATGAAAAAAATATTTGACATATTCTCAAAAAAACACTCAGGACATGTTAAGGAAAAGCCAAAAGCAATAGTAGACTATAGAGAAAAGAATTCATTAATACCTTCTGAACTAATTCATCTTGGTTTAGAAATTGAATTTAGAAACTTAAAAGTTGCAGACTACATAATCAAAGGGGTTGCCATAGAGAGGAAAACTGTTTCTGATTTTGTTTCTTCAATGATAAACAGAAGACTTCCCAAACAACTTGAAGAATTAGGGCAATATAAAGAAAGGCTCTTAATTGTAGAAGGTATAGATGAACAAGAACTCTATACAGATTCAGAAGATAGGATAGGCATGCATCCAAATTCTATAAGGGGTTTCCTTCTTTCTATACTTCTAAAATATAAAGTCCCGATAATTTTTACAAAAAACTATGAAGATACTGCAAAATTTCTCTCAGTACTTTCAAAAAGAAAACCTAATGAATTTCCATTAAATGTAAAAAAGAAAAATTTGAACAAAAAAGAACAAAAACAATTCATAGTGGAAGGTTTTCCAGGCATCGGACCAAAAACATCAAAAAAACTTCTTAAAAAGTTCAAGACAATAAAAAACATAATCAATGCTTCAGAAGAAGAACTTAAAGAAGTCATTGGAAAAAAAGCAGAAAATATAATTAAAATTATAGAAGGTAAATATTAACTTAAATTATATTCTTCAAGAACAGAATATCTTGGTCCTTCTGCTGTTAATTCAGATTTCATTAAATAAAACTTGTCTACAATAAATTTTATCTTTTCAATTTTTCTCTTTTTCAGTTCTTGCAAAAATCTTTTCTTATCTTTAACACCCTTCACTCTCGCAATAGTTAGATGGCTCATAAATCTTTTTTCTGGTTTAAACAAATTTTTCAAAGCATTATCTATTTGTTTTTGAAGATTATCACAATCTTTCATATGCAACCAGACAATTCTTATAAAATTTGGAGAAAATATCCCTATTTCATCAATCTCTGTTTTAAATTTTTCAATTTTAATTTCTCTTAATTTTTCTTTTATTTCTTCTATCCTTTTTTCTTCAGTTTCTCCGAGAAATTTTAAAGTTAAATGTAAATTCTCTAATTCTGTTTTTTTGCCAAAAAATTCAGGAAGTGAATCCTGGATTTTCTTAATTTCTTTTTTAATTTCTTCAGGGATATTGATTGAAATAAAGGCTCTCATTTTAAATTAAAGGGGAAATTATTTAAATAATCTCGTATATAATTTAATAGGAGGTATAAAATGAATAAATTAAATGCTTGGCTTATCATTATTGTTGGTGTACTTTTATTACTACCTTTAGTTGGAATTAGCCAGTTAGGAACCCCTACAGAAGGAATCTTAGCTTGGTTACTTGCGCTAGGAGTACTAGTAATTGGTGTAATGCAACTAATAAAAAAATAGTTTAAATGTATTCTATTGTTGCGTCAGGTTTGTTTGTTGGATCCCATAAAACTCTTCCAACTTTATTAGAGATATTCATAAGCTTCTTTTCTAACCTCTCTTTTACTTCATAAGAAGGAATTATTCCTTTAGCTGTCATAGCGTCTTTACTTTCAACTGCTCTAACAATTAACATATATTTATCTGGAACTGCTCTGTTCCTCATACTACAAACCAAATCATCTGACACAGCAACAACAACCTGGAATGGATTATATACAGCTAATTCTTCTTCTGCAACTGCCAATCCTTCTTTAATTAAATCAATTTTTTCTTTAGTCACCTCTCCAAGACACCTAAGTAATAAACCAGGACCCGGAAATGGTTGTCTCTCACTAATTTCTTCTGGTAATCCCAGTTCTCTTGCAACTTCTCTCACCTCGTGTTTATAAAGTTCTGATAAAGGCTCTATAACATTTTCAATTCCATGATCTTTAAAAGGAATTCCAACATTGTGTTGTAATTGTCCTTTCTCATACATATCTTTATCTGCTTTAATTGTTCCTTGAAGTAAATACCTTCCACCCTTTTCTTGAATCAACTTTCCAAAGGTCTCATAAAATATTTTTCTAAATATTGGTCTTTTTTGAGTATTATCAGAAACTCCTTTAAAAGCATTAAGCATTTTATTTTGAATGTCACAAAGCTGTACTTCTATACCTAAATCTGCAAAAACCTCTTTCACAAAAGCATATTCATCTTTTTTTCTAAAATAATCGTCAATAAAATAAGCTTCTAAATTAACTCCAGCCCTGTAAGCTAAAACAGTTGCAACAGAACTATCAACACCACCTGATAATGCAGAGATTACTTTCTCCTCACCACCCACTCTTTCTTTAATCTTCTCTATCTCTTTATT
>DAOWJD010000014.1 GCA_030640565.1 Nanobdellota archaeon | reverse complement strand
ACATTAGGGATTATGATAGCATTAGGGATTGCTGCACAAGATGTTCCAGAAAATATTGCAACAATTGTTCCTTTATACAACTTAACTAAAAAGAAAATGAAGTCTTTTATCATAACAACAGCCACAATTTTGTTTGAAGTAATTGGTTTTGTTCTTGGTTATTATTTTTTAAAAGGAGCTTCACAGCATTTGTTAGGAGCTTCACTTGCAATGGCAGCAGGGTTTATGACTTACATTTCAATAGAAGAATTGATCCCAGCAGCAAGAATAAAACAAAATTTAAAAATAGGCATTACTAGTCTTGTTTTGGGAGCAATAATTGTTTTATTAATTATTCTTTTATTTTGATTTTAGTATCTGTTGTTCAAGGGTTAATTGTAGATAAATTTATTAATAAATTTTAAGTTAGTGGTTTATGAATGTTTTAAGTAGAACAATAACAGGACCGGTTTTAATTATTTTAGGTGTAATTTTGATATTTGTTTCTGTTAATGATTCTCTTTGGGTTTTAATATACGGAATTCTAATTCTCTTAATTGGACTTTTTATTTTCTTTAATAAAAAAGAAGATAAAATTGAATCAAGAAAGAACGTGAAAGGAGGTAAAAGAAATGACTAAAGAAATAATTATCACAACAGGTAATGAAGTTCCTGGAAAGAAAGTTGCAGAGATACTTGGAGTTGTTAAAGGAAATACTGTTCGTGCAAGGAATATTGGAAGAGATATTGGCGCAGGATTAAAAAATCTTGTTGGAGGAGAGGTTAAGACTTATACAGAAATGACTACTCATGCAAGAGAAGAGTCATTTAATAGAATGGTTAACGAGGCTGTTAAAATCAAGGCAGATGCAGTTATTGGAATGAAATTTATGACATCTATGATAATGCAAGGGGCTTCTGAAATGTTAGCTTATGGGACAGCTGTGAAATTGGGGTGATTCTAGAGGAATAAGCCTGCGGAGGGAGTTGAACCCCCGACCTACTGCTTACAAGGCAGTCGCTCTACCACTGAGCTACACAGGCATAAAACAGAGAAATAGATTATGTTTTTAAAATTATCTTTAGAAGAAATGTTCTTGGTGGGCTAATTTGTAATCGTGTAATTCCTTTTTTTCGAACCAGAGTTTTATATCTGCTCCAGCTTCTTCTTTGTTCTTTGATGTGTGGACCAAATTGTAGACTGCTTTCCCTTTTATATTTGCAGACAAGGCTGAAACTCCTGTAAAATCTCCCCTTATTGTCCCGATTTGTGCTAAATTTGGAATTGTTTCTCCTGCCATTTTCCTTGCAGATTCTATAGCATGAACTCCTTCTAGAACCATTGCAATAACAGGACCTGAAATCAGTAAATCAACATTCCATTGATGAACCTTTTTTCCTATTTCAAGAGGCTCTTTTGTCCCGATATTCTTTTCAATACATACACCATATTTTTCACAGTCATCTAGGGTGTTTTTTCCAACTTTATTATACCATTCTTCTGTTACAGGATAGTGTTTTTTTGCAAATTCTTTATCAATATACTTCATTTTTAATCCAACGATTTTTAAACCACGTTGTTCAAATCTCTTGATTATTTCTCCTATAAGGCCTCTTTGAATTCCATCTGGTTTTATAAGGACTAAGGTTTGTTCTATTGCCATGTTATTCTGTTTTGTTCTTTTTCTTCTCTTTGATTGCAAAGAAACGAATTTCACAAAGAGAAAGAGGATATATTTTTTTGAGTTTTAAACTTAAGAATTTTTGAAGTTGGTTTTTCATAATTTCATCAAAAAGTGTTTCTGTATCTTTTGTTTTTACATAACTTGTTAGCTCTTCTTGTGCTTTTTCCCGAAGCGCTTTTCTGACAGCTCTTGAAACTTTTTTCCTTGTTATTAAGAAAGGCTTTATTTTTAGTATACCTTCTTTGCATTCAGCAGAAAAAGAACCTTCAACATAATTTGTCCCTTTTCTCATCATTCTTCTGATGAAATAAGGCATAACTTTTAATTCTCTAGGTTCTGCAATTGCCTTATCCCCTTCAATCTTAACTATTAATTTTAAGAGTATGGCTTTCCCCCTCAGTAACCTTGTTAAGTCATAAGTTATTGTTTTTCCATCAAAATCTTTAAGGTCATAACCATATAATTGGGTCTCCTTTTTTATTATAGGCATATTCACATCGAAAAATTTTTGTTTTCTTTTTGCTTGTGCCATTTTATTCTTGTATAAATTTATCTAATATTTTTGATATTTTCTGTTGTTTATTTGTTTCCGTATGGATAATTAGAAAGACTTTGTCCTTTCCAAAAATCACTTCTATAGAATATTCTTCGTTATCAAATCCTATTCTTTCATCAATGTATTTTTTAATATTTTCCTCTTTATTAAGTATAGGTTCTCCTTGTTTTTTATCAATTGGTCTACCAAAATGCTCCCATTCACATTCTTCAAAACCTAATTCTCTTAGAAGATTTCTAATTATTTCAAAAACTTCTTTCTTCTTTGGGAAAATATAATAATTCTTCCATTCCGATTTTTTTATCCCAAAAACTTTTATTTTTTTCATTTTATAACTTTATCATATATTTTCTTTAAAAGCCTTGCATCATCTAACGCATGATGTTTTTTTATTGTTGAGACTTCAATATGATATTTTTTTGCAAGCTCTATTGGATTTATCGTTGGTTTAACTCCTTTTTCAAATAAAATACTTGCAAAGTCTATAGGTGCCCAGAAAAAAGGCAATTTTGAGATATCTTCTGTATTTTTTACATTAAATAATTTGCAAATTCCCATCCAATCAAATTGATTTACATAAGCAATTAAATATGGTTTTTCATTTCCAACAAAATCTTTAATTAATTCAGTTGCTTTTTCTTTTGATACTTTCTCTTGTTTAAGGTTAGGCAATACATTTTCTTTTACCCAAGGACTTATTTCTCCATCAAATTCTATTTCCAAGTAAAGTTCTTCTCCATTTGGTTTAATTAAGGCTAGGGATAATAAATCAATTCCATCTGGTTTTAGTTTTGCAAATTCCCCATCCATAAATATAATATTCTTTTCCATCATCTTTCCCAAATTCCTTTATTTTTAAGTCTTCTTAATTTTGGGATAAAGTTTCCTATCTTTTCTCCAGATGTTTTTCCTGTTCCGAGAAAATCATCCTTATCTGCCATTTTATTCTTGGATTACTTTCCCTGCTCTTTTTCCTTTTTTCTGGTATTTTGCTTTCCCACAAACATCACAGACATAAAGGAAATTTGTTTTTTTAGTTGTTTTAGATTTTCTTTTGTGTTTTGATTGGGCTGGTTTTGAACCCCAAATACCTTTATTTCCAATTCCCCTCCCCAATCCCCTTAATTTAGCTCTTGATTTAGAACCTCTTGTTAAAGTCCCTCTTTGGAATCCTGTTCCTACTATCTTTATTTTTTGCTTTGTTTTTTTGTTGCAATAAGGACAAAATCTGTTTGTTGTCTTCGGAATTTTCATGTTGAAAAAAGAAAAACCAGGTTTTTAAAACTTGTTAATAAGATTCACCTTCAAATAACAAATGGCCCCGCCCAGAATCGAACTGGGGTTACATCGAAGTCAGCGATGCGTCTTAACCACTGGACTACGAGGCCTTATTGCTTTAGGAGATAAGGTTAGATTTTTATATAAATCTTTTTGATGATCTGGTATATAAATATATTTAAGGTATAAAGAAGTCCTTATTTTATGGGAAGTTTTTTTTTAACTTCTAAAAAAGCAAGTGTTACATTAATCTTTTTAGTAATCTCGGTCTTAGTGGTTTCTTCAGGAGTTATAATTACAAATGAAATTAGGAAATCAGATAATGAAAACAATATAGGGACAGAACTTATTTTACTTGATACTGAACAAGATACTTCTCAAGATGTAAATTCTTTAGGTAATGAAATTAAGTTTACTTTTGATGAGATTGATAAAAAATCCTCTTCTAAGAAATCTTCTGGAGGAGGAAGTGGAGGCAGTGCTTCTTCTGCTCCTGTAATAACTGGAAATGTTGTTGATGTTCCTGTCTTAAATGAAATTGTGGACAATCAAAATGAAACTAATTATACAGAAGGGGTTAATGAGACTGAAATAGATGATTTTATGAATTTATCTAGTGAAATTCTTAATAGAAATGGTACAAGTTATATTATGAGGGATGGAAAAGAATATGTTTTATCTACAAGTTCATCTACGTACTATATTAAATTTGACCCTTCTTTGCCTTCAAATGTTTGTGAGAATGAGGAAATAGATATTATTGTTAAAGGAAGAGCAAGATTTTATCCAGATTATGGAGATTTATATGATTGTGCAAGGAATGGCTATGCTTATGTTACCTGGTGTATAGATTTGATGGAATATGACGGGATTTTTCCTGATGATCTTGTGGATTGGGATTGTGGTTCAAGTAAAAGCTATGATTGCGAATCTTTTTATTTTGAAGGAGATTTCTTGAGTGTTGATTTAAGTGATGCGATTATTCCTGACCCTGGAGCAAGTGGAGAATTTTATGTTAAAATTTATGATTTTGGCAATAAAGTTGGGGAGATGTCTACTTCTAGTTATAGTGTTTATGGTTATGTAAATGGAGAGTGCGATTGTCTTTCAGGAGTTTGTTGTGATTTGTCGAGCAGGCCATATGAATTTAAACCTTATCTAAGTCAACCAACAGGTTATATTGATTCTTATTATTGCTCTGGAATAAATTCTCCAACAGGAACAAGTTCTGTTATTAAGAGAGATTATTATTGCACTGGTTTAAGTGCTAGTTATACTTGGGGTACTTTTAATTATGATACTTGTGGAATTTGTGAATATTGTACTGCAGGAGATTCCACTTGTAATTATTATGGAACTTCAACAGTTTGTGGAACTAAAGACTGTGATTATTTAGATACAACTTGTAGGAATTATCATGATGTAGGTAAATATTGTAATGGAGCAGGTAGTTGTAGTTTTGCTATGGCTTGTATTGATTATACAAATAAACCTAAACACACTTCTTGCGGAACAAATAATGAATGTGATGGTTCTGGAACCTGTATAACTTGTACAAGTCATTCATATACAAAGTGTGCTTATAATGATATTTATTGGTATGATGCATGTGATAATAGAGAAGAAAAAAAACAGGAGTGTGGAAATGATGGTTGTTCTGATTGGTATAGAGATACTTGCCACGGGGACGACGCATATGAAACCCAACTTTGTTATAACAAAGGATGCACAACCACAACGTCATTTGGTGTTCATTGTTATTCAAATTCATATGAAAATGAAAGATTTGTTGAAACATGCCAGTATGGATGCATAAATGGGAATTGTAAATCAAATCCAAATATAATTTGTTCTTCTAATATAGATTGTGGAGTAAATGATCTCAGTGGGAGTCCTTGGTGTTCTAATAATGATGTTTACCAGTGGTATAGAGAATATACTTGTAATAATCCTGGAACAGAACAATCTTTTTGTAGCGATGAAAGCAATATAATTATGAAAGAGGATTGCAGAGAAGATTCCCATAGTGATAATTATTGTTATGATAATGATGTTTATCAGAATTTTACAGATAGGGGTTGTTCAGATGGAGCTTGTTTTGAAAATACAACAACGCAAAAAGTTCAAGAATGCGGAGCTGAAGGCTGTTTAGACGGGGAGTGTGTATATGTAGAATGTTATAATGATTCTGAATGTGGTGTTAATGATTATGTGGGAGATTCATCATGTCAGGAAGATAATGTCTGGCAAAATTATATAACTTATACATGCAATAATGCTGGAACAGGTGATTCATATTGCTCAAATTCAACTGCTCTTGAATTAAAAGAAGATTGTGGTTCTGATTATTGTGAGGATTGGCAAGATGATTATTGTGAAGATGGAGATGTTTATCATGATAAAATCTGTCATAATAAAGGGTGTTCTATAGGGGTTTGTTTTGATAATGAATATATAGAAGAGGAAAAAGTTCAAGAATGTGGAGTAAGTGGATATACTGGAGATAATTACTGTCATAATGATAATGTTTATAGAGACTATATAACAAGAGATTGTTCTGATTCAGATTGTATATCATCTACTTCAAAAAAGAAAATAGAAGATTGTGAACATGGATGCATCTCAGGAAGATGTAAGATAGAAATATGTAATTATGGAGCATGTTATTATGTTTAGTTATGAATTATGCATGGCAATAAATAAAATTCAAATAAAATGAAACAAAGATTAGAATTAATAGTAAGGAAAGCGAAGAGGACAGCTTTAATGAGTCTAATGTTGTTTATACCTTTGGAACTTAATGCCCAATCTTTAGAGCACTATATTGGACTAAGGGTCGGAACAATAGTCCCTATATCTGCAAAAAAACAAGCTTATAAACCTTCTACCATGGTTGGTGTAGATTATAGTCTTAGTGGAAAAGTAATTGGGGGTGGAGTTGGTTTAGATTTTTTTAAGTCATCAGCAAAAGAAAAAGGCATAAAAACAAGGAGTACTTTGTTAAGTGCTAAGGTAAGGTTTGATTTATCAAAACAAACAGCAAAAGTAAAACCTTATTTGATGGCTGGTGCAAATGTATTAATCGAAAATTCAGAAATAAATCTTCCCCAATTTGGCATTCGTGAGAAGGTATCAAATACAACACTTGGATTAAAGTTTGGTGCTGGTGTAAAAATTAATAAACTTCATGGAGGAATCAGTTATATAGTGTGGCCAGGAAGTGAAAATGTAAAAGGTATGATTGCTTTAACATGTGGTTATCGTTTTCCAATTGGAAGTAAAAAATAAAAACTAAGCATTTTCCAATAAAGTTTATATATATAGCCCCTATTATCTTTTTATGAGAAGAAAGAGATTCAGGGTTTTGTTTATGTTTTTGTATATTATCTTTGCCTTATATTTTCTAAATTATCCTCTTGGATTTGTAAAAATCCCTGAATCATTTACTTTAATTGAATCATGGATAATTTTTATTGGAGGAGTTCTTCTTATAATTGGAGGGTTTAGTTATTTCAAAAAAGGAAGAATGTATTCTTAATATTAGTTTAATGTCAATAAATTCACATAATCCACACGTGCCTTGTTTTACTTACTAAGTAACTTAGTAAATAAGTTATTAAGAAACATTTATATATTAGAATTTTTTTAGATTAGAGTTGAGGGGTGTTTATGAAAAAATATTTGCTTCTTGTAGAGGATGAAAAGCTTTGGGAGAAATTTAAAGAGAGTATAACAAAAGATATTAATACTGAAATACTAGAACTTATAAGAAAAAAAATAGCAGAGGCGAAGAAACATGAAAAATAAGAGTGGACAGGTAACAATTTTCATTATAATTGCAATACTTATTATTGCAGGAATTGGTGCTTATTTTATTCTGAGAACTACTTTGACTAAGACAGATATTCCTGAGAATATTGAACCAATTTACACAACTTTCTTAACTTGTTTAGAGGAAGATACTTTAACAGGTATAAATGTTTTACAAAGTCAAGGAGGATATATTTCTTTACCAGAATTTGAGCCAGGTTCTGAATACATGCCTTTCTCTTCCCAATTGAATTTTCTTGGAAACCCTATCCCTTATTGGTATTATGTTTCTGGAAATAATATTCAAAAAGAACAGATTCCGACAGAAACAGAAATGGAGCAACAGCTTGAATCCTTTATTGAAGGCAGAATAAATAACTGTAATTTTAATTCTTATTATGACCAAGGGTTTGAAATTTCACTGTTAGAATCAGAAGCAAAAGCAACAATTAAAGATAATGAAGTCAGAGTTAAACTCAATGCAAACCTAAATATATCTATAGGAAATGAAGGTATTTTAATAAAAGACCATAAGATTACTGTAAAATCAGAACTAGGAGATCTTTATGATTCTGCGAAAAAGATATATGAAGAAGAGCAAGAGAATTTATTTTTAGAAGAATATGCAATTGATATATTAAGACTTTATGCTCCTGTTGATGGAGTTGAGATTACGTGTTCCCCTTTCATCAAGAATGCAGACGAGATTTTTGATGAATTGCAGGAGGCTATTGAAGTAAATACTTTAGCACTTAATACAAAAGTAGATGCTGATGGTTATTTTATTCTTGATGTTTCTGTAAAAGAAGAGGTTAGATTTTTGAATTCAAGAAACTGGCCACATAGTTTTGAAGTTATGCCTTCTGAAGAAAATCTTTTAATAGCAAATCCTGTAGGAAACCAACCTGGTTTAGGAATTATGGGATTTTGTTATGTTCCTTATCATTTTGTTTATAGTATGAAATATCCTGTTCTTGTACAGGTTTATTCTGGAGATGAAATTTTTCAGTTTCCTATGGCAGTTGTTATTCAAAATAATAATCCAAGACAATCCTTGAATGTAACTGCAATTGAAAGTGTTGTTCCAGAGCTTTGCCAGTATAAAAATTCTGAAATTGAAATTAATGTGGTGAGCAAGCAAGGAAATCCTGTAAGAGAAGCACAGATTTCTTATGAATGTTTTGGAAATAAATGTAATATAGGAGAAACTGAAGCAGGAAGACTCTCAGAGAACTTCCCACAGTGTGTTAATGGATATGTTATAGCTAAAGCAGAAGGTTTCAAGGATTCTAAATATTTACTTTCAACAGTTTCTCCAGGAAGTCTGACAGTTATTATGGACCAACTTTACAATAAAAATATTCAGCTAAAAATCGACGGAGTAAACTATAATGAAAATGCAATAATTTATTTTGTTTCAGATGATTTTACTAAAACTGTTCTTTATCCTGAGCAGAGAATTGTAGAGTTAGCAGAAGGACAATATGAAGTACATGTTTATATTTATAGGGATTCTTCTATTAGTATTGGAGAAACAACAACAGAGCAGTGTATGGAAATTCCAAAATCAGGAGTTCTTGGAGCTTTTGGATTAAAGGAAGAAAAATGTTTTGAAATTGAGGTTCCTGAACAGATAATATCTCAAGCTCTTGTAGGAGGAGGAAAACAAAAATATTATATTTTAGAATCTGAATTAATCGGTTTTAGTACTATTGAGATAGATACAAAAAGCTTTTCAGTGCCTGAAACAATTGAGCAATTACAAATCAATCATTTATTATTTGAAACAAAGGGGCTTGAAATAGGATTTAGGTGAAGATGAAAGCAAAAAATAAAATAATGACGCGTATGAATATGAAAAGATTTATCTTAGTTTTTAGTGCCTTGATTTTAACAGTTTTATTAATTTCATTTATTTCAGCGCAAATTTTCAGTGCTTCTAATTCTTATTCAAGATCATTTACTTCTTATTCTCCAACTTATGTTCCTTATTCAGGAGACCCTGGATTTCCTTTGTTTGATAGAAACAAGTGTGAAGCAGGACAGGATTTTATTCTTCAAATTGATCCTTTAGGTTGTGAACCGTCTGTTGTAAGAAGCGACATCCTTGAGGATCAAAATGTTCCTGTTTTTTGTCCTATAGTTGCGACACAACTTAATCCTATGATAGAAATTGAAACAATCAGTACCATTACTTTCTCTTTTGCAGGACCAAAACCAAAAGAAGTTGTAGGAGTGACGTATGTGCCTGCAAGAGCTGCCTTGGGAAGATTCAGGACCCAGTTTAATCAGCCTGTTTTAAATAAAATAGGATATGCTGTCATAGTTTTGAGAAAGCAAATAAATGAATCAATCATGCCTGAATTTATTTTAGGAAATTTAACAGCTAAGATAAGATATGATATAAAAAATGCTTTTGGCGTCGGAAGATCTGTTTTTTATCTTCCTCAAATGAATGAAGATGAATGGGAAGAGAATTATTTAAGATATGGTTTTTGGGATGGAAGAGGTTATCTGAGAGCAGAAGGGATTGATAACAATGGAGCAACTATCTCTGTTTATTCTGATAGAGAAACTTATGGTTCTGGAAAGTCAGATGTAAAAAGAAAACTTGTTACACTTAATCTTAATGTTGGTGAATCTTCAAGAAACACCCCTCTACCTGGTTTTGATTATTGTTTTGGAACCATGCAAGTACAACTGAAAGACCTAGAAAATCCTGGTACAAGGGTTAATTTAAAAGTAAATGGTAATGTTCTTGAATTAAAAGAAGGGGAAAAATTCATAGATAATAAATGCACAATAAAATATATAGAAAATCACGGAATTAATGAGAAAGTTACTATTAGTTGTCAGGGAGATACTAGGAGGAGCTCTTTCCAAATAGGGTATAAGCCTAAATTAAAAATTGATGTTGGAGGAGAAGAAAAAACAGTAAAGGTTGGACAAAAACTTTATAAAATAAATAACGATAAATCTGCTTATCTTGCATATGCTGGTACAAAAAGTAATATTGTATCTGAAGGAGATTTATTTATTGTTATTATGTCTGCTCCTGGCGATGAAGATTGTATTGAAGAAGATCGGATAATGTCTATTGGGAGACTTATGAAAAATCTTCAACCTTCTGAAACCCCAAAAAATCTTGTCGATGCCACTATTAAAGCAGGAAAAGCTGGAGTAGGCGTTGTTGAAAAAGGTATAAGAAGACTTGCAGGTCAATCATTTGACACTATTTCTTTTGGAAAACCCGAAAATGCCTTTGGAAAAAGTATAACTATTTTAGGATTTGCAGATGCTACTAATTCTGAACTGTCTCTTGCATCTAAAGAAGACTCAAATTTCCAGAATTATTATTCTAGTGGAAATGAAGATTATGATTATGTACTTGAAGATTTCTCTCAGGAAAAATCTTCGGAATCTGGTAAAACTTTAGGTCCTGAAGCTTTATCTGGAAAAATAAATCTTGCATTTTCTGCTGACCAGAAAAGAACAGCCCTAGAACTTTGTAATGAATTTAAAGCAACATACCCTAATTTAGAAGAAGAACAAGTATGTAAAAGTATTTATGCATTTTCCAGTTCTGAAAAAACTTTTGAGAATGTTGTTATAAATGGAAGAATTTATAATATTAATTTTGGTTCAGTTAGAGAGCCTTCTCTTGATGAGTTTAGCGCAACTATAAATATCAGATATCCTAATGGAGAGAGAGAATCAGTTAAGTTAAGACAAAATACTCTTGTTTACTTGGGTGAAACTACAGATGATACAGGTGATACAGATGAATATATTCAACTCTTGGATTTGCAAAAAGGTGAATTAGATAGAGGTGCAACAGCAAGGATAAGAGTTAATCTTAAGAAGAGCAGGACTGTGGAAGAAGTAATAGCTTTCTTTATAGAACCTTCAACTGAAACTTTATCTCATGGGGTTACAGAGACTTTTAGAAGTAAGTATCAGTTTACACTTGAAGAAGTTAATTTAAAAAAAGTAGCAAAAGTTTCTATAAATCCTAAGATAAATTATGCAAGAACAAATGCTACTTTTGGATTTAAGATAGGGATTGAAAAAAGATTATTTCAATTATCCCCTGAAAAAACAAGAGAAAGAATTGAATTTTTAAATAAAACTTTAGAGAAATGGCAGAATATAAACAAAAAGATTGGAACTGTTGTCAGTGGTTTTAAAGCAGCATGTCTTGGTATTGGGACTGGTCTTACTGTTAAAAACTTTTTTTCAAATCTCGGAGGGAGAGGACTTGCAAGGCAGGAAGTAATGAGGGGTGATGGAGGTTGGTTTGATTTCTGTGAAAAAAAGAAAAAATTAGGGGATTATAGAAATGTTGATGCCTGTCTTCTTAACAATTCAGATAAAATTAACAGAGATGTTAACATTGTGTCAGAAATAATAGAAAATCAAGAAGCAATTACAAGTGAAAATGCTGCTGAGAGATTAATTCGAATAAGAGAATCTTTAGATGGTTCTATAACTAACCCAAATAAGGCTGGAGAAAAAATAGAGATTTCTAAAACATCAAATGTTGGAAGTGCATTTTCTGAAGAGGGTTTCAGTGAAGGGAAAATAACTCCAAGCCAAGCAAGAGATTTGGACAGGTTGCAAAAAGTTTTATCAACACCAAATATTGGGGAAGAACTTAAAGAGCTTTCAGAAAAGAAAAGATATGATATTCTAGCAGATATAAAAGCAAACACTGAATATTTTTCTGAAAGGATTAATTTGGTAAACAAGTATGGTGTTGCTCCTTCTCAAATTGAATTTTTCCAAGAAGGTGAAAGAGTAAAAGCAATGGATTATAGCGGACTTACCTATAAAAATATTCAAGGTAAAACATCTTTAGAAGGCATAAATAACATAATAGATGATGATGGAAAACCCCTTATTAAAGAAAACACACCTATTGTACTTTTACCATCTAATACAGGTAAGACATATATAGTTGTTTTAGATGATACAGGAGGAATAGATAAATTTCCTGTAGCAAGAGATCAAGAAGACCAGCCATTAATTTATAATCAAAAAGATGGTAGTCTTGTTTCAAGTCCATCAGATGATTTAAAAAATGCTTTTTTCAAGAGAGTTGATAGAACAACTTATGAAAATGCGTTTGAAAATGCAGAAGTAAGATATTATGAATCAGGTGCTTATGCAGGGTTTCCTGCAATTGTTCCTTTTGATTTACAAAATGGGTGGTATGCTTATATAAAACCCACTATGCCTATAGGTGGTGCAATAAGAGCTTATGATGCATCAGGAGTTGTAAGAAGTTTTTATATTTGCAATGTTGGAGGAAATAATAAGGCAGAATTTAATTCAGGAATAGGTGATGATAGTTGTGAAGGATTTACTTGGGGAGGACAACCTCCTGATTTCTCAGGATTAGACAAAGGAGAATTAAGAACATTGAAAAATACTGCTGAAAAAGCGATTTTAGCTGCGCAAAGACAACATCGTTCAGGAGTATCTCATGTTAGTATTATATCTCCAAGGGGGGCCTCACAGAGAATTAAAGTTGGAAATCCTGAAACAGGAAGGCCAGATATACAATGCCAGGATTTTATGTCGCCTTCAGATTGTAATTTAATGTTTAATGTATGTGATCCTGTTGCATGCCCAAGTTCAAGGTGTGATTTAGGGGGAGCATATCCTGTTAAAGATGTTGTACAGACAGGGATAGCAGGAAGTATTTTTCTTTGCTTGCCAAATTTCCCAGAAGTAAAAGTTCCTGTTTGTTTGTCTGGAATCCATGCAGGAATTGAAAGTTTGCTAACTGTTTTTGATTCTTATCAACAATGTTTGCAAACTAGTTTGGATACAGGACAAACAGTTGGGGTTTGTGATGAAATCAATAGTGTGTATCTGTGTGATCTTATCTGGAGACAAGGAATTCCATTGGCAAAAATAATTGTTACAGAGGGACTTGGGACAGTGCTTGGGCAAAAGGCTCGTGGAGGAGGAGAATATCTCGGAGTCAAGGATGCATGGCAACGTTCATCCGATTCTATCGACTTTTTCACACAACAATATGCTGCAAGCTCTTTCAAATCCTTTAAGGGAAGATCTGTGGAAGATGTAGGAACATCTGTCTGTAAAAATTTCATTTCTTTTGTAGGACCTTCTGGATTTGACACCTTTATAACTCCTGATTCTCCTGTACAGTTTTATGGAAGATTTGATGAAATTCCTTTCACTACAGCAACAAATCCACCTGTCTCGCAATATAAAGTATTTTATCATGTTTATGCAGGAAAAGATTTCCCAGCATATTACCAGGTTTATCTTAGAGGAACAGGAGGTTCTTTCTATCAAGATGCATCTCTCAAAAGAATTGTTGCTCAGGGATTTATTAAAGCAGGAGATTATTTCACAGAAACAAGAGATCTTACAGCTCCTTCTGGTTATCATCAGATGTGTATAATTGTTAATGGTCAGGAAGAGTGCGGTTTTAAACAAGTTACAACCTCTTTTGGGGTAAATTATGTTGCAGAAAAATATGTTGAATCTCAGGCAAGCCAGACAGATATTACTACAGAAGCAGCATGTCGTTCAGGGACTCCAAATGTTTTGAGTTTATTAAGTCCTAATATCCAGGCAGGAGCAACAGAAATAACAAACCCTGCCTTATACAATCGTGGAATTACAAGAATATGTGCAACAGATAATCCTGGAAAAGCCACAGATGCTTTTATTAGAACAAACAAATCAAGATGGCAACCTGTTGGATATTGTGGAGATACAAAGATGCAGTGCTGGCTTGATACAAACAGTGTAAAAACCACTATAAAAAATACAAATATTGAGGATAAAATTTTAGAAGAAGTAACACCTGGTTACATAGAAACTTTAGAAGGAAGTAATTTTTTGAGTGATAATGAATTTAAGGAACTTCTTAAGGATGTAGAAGAAGAAGATAACAATTTTAGAAAAATAAACATAATTAATGCAGATATTGATAAGGTTTACCATCCAACTAAAAAAGCTTCTTTAATTCTTTTAAGAGCAAACCTCTATAGGTTAATTGTTTCAGATATATATGATAAATATATTAAATCCATACAGAAAAAACCTACTCCTCCGCCAACTAGTGATAAGGGTGCACCTACAACTGAAGAGGCTGCGAGAAAATTAGCAGAGATTGATGAAGAAACGAAAAGAATTGGTACAGGAAGAGGAGCATATCCTATTTTTGAATTTAAATATGGAGGAGTTGTTTTATTTAAAGAAAAAACTAGCATTTATTATTCATATTCTGGGAATAATTGGTATTGGGCTTTGGATAGAAAATTAACTAAAAGTGCTTGGCACACTACAGATAAAGGTGTCTCTGACATATGGGCTATTGACCCACATGGAAGATTAAGACATCCCTTTGATGGATTATCTGAAGAAATGCAAAAGTTTACAAGTAAATTCGTTGGTGAATCTTATTCAGAGGGATTAAAATTATTAATTGACAGAACAACACAAAATAAAGGTAAAGGCCTTTTGTCTAATGTAATATTATCTACAAAAAGTGTTGAATTATCTCATAAAGAAAGATTTACAGTGAAACAGCAGGAAGCAACAGATGTTTATTTTGAATTTGACTCTTCTCAAAAAAAATGGAGATGGTCTCCAGATAAGAAAAATTGGGCACATGTTCCCGCAAAAGTTTTTATTGGAAAAATGAAGATATGGGATGAAGAAACATGGCTACAAAATGAAGATTTAATAGAAAGCTTAGACGAAGAAGAGCCGGATTATTATAATGGCGCAGAGACTATTTTTAGTATTGATGCCTTAGCCTTTCAAGAGGGTTCTCAATTAGGAACTGAACCAGGAATTGGATTAGAAATTAAGCCAGGAGCAGAAACCTGCTTTACATTAGAAGAATGCCAAAAACTTTTAGGTGGAAAAATAATAGAGATGGCAAGAGAGAAAAAGTTAGAGCACCCGGAAATCGATTTTAATAAGGTTAAAGAAGGCACAAGAGCAGAATCTTTTGAATGTTTAGCTTTAATGGTTGCAAGAGTTGAAAGCAATATTAGACATTGTAAAAGATCTTCTGATAATCTAGAACAGGATCCATTATATTGTGAGGAAGATATTAAAGAAGTTATTTCAGGAGATGAGGATAAGAGTCTGGGTATTATGCAAATTAATAAAGATGTGCATGGAGAAAAAGTACTTTTTGAAGAAAATGTGAAATATGGAATTAATTTATTAATAGATAATTATGATTCTTCAGAAAGAGTTTATAGTTGTTATAGGCAGATAAAATGGGGTGTTGTTAGAGAAAGTGATTTTGTTAATAAAGCTTATTCTGGATGGAAACGTGCTTTGAGAAGTTATAATGGATGGAATACCCGATGTACAGATGTAGATGAAGAAGGAGATAAAAAATCTGTAGGAAATCCTAGGTATGTAGAAGATGTATTAGATGAGACAAACAGAAACGCTGTTATGGAGATGTTTCCAGAATGTGCTATAGAAACAGAGTCCCCATTAGAAAGAGTTTTTTTCCCTCCTGAAGCTGAATTATTAAGAGGACCTATTTCTCAGGCTATAAGTTATAGAAGAGGTCATATTAATCAAGAGCAAGGAGAAGAATGGGCAAATGCTATTTTAAGAGTAATGATTGATTGGAATATTCCTTTAGAGTTTGAACATGTATCTTTGATAGTTAGTACGATAGAGAGAGAATCTGATTTTAGAGCAGATCCTCTTACACCAAATATAGAAAACATAATTCAAAGGAAATTACAAGAGATTAAAGAAGGAGGAGAGTGGCTTGGATTAAAATATCGTGGAGCTAATCGTTTTTATGAAAAATATAAAGATCAAATAAGAGAAATTAAAACAGAAAAGCAGTTAGAGCAATTCTTAGATTCTGTTGGATTCGTGGAAAAACTATTTGTTAAAGGATTCAGACCAGAGACAGTTGGTTCAATGCAATTAAATGTAGAAAAGGCGAGGGTATTGGCTCAGAAATATAGCCACGAAGATTACTCTGATAAAGAGATGAGATCTATATTGTATACACAGAAAGGAGGAGTTTATTATGGAGTATTATATTTAAATGAAATAATAAATGTTTACACTGATTATAATACAAAACCTTTAGACGAAGATAGGATTAAACTCATTGCTGCAGATTATCAGTCAGGATTATATTCTTCTAGAAACGCTGCCTTACAGAATCAATTAAACGTCTTACTAAGAAGTAATCTTGCTCTTGATGGAGATATTGGTGATAAAACAATGGAAGTTGTTGAAGAATTTTTAATAAGAGTAGGAAGAGAGGATTTATTGACTCGTGATAATCTAAAAACTTTCCAAGCTAGTGAGAAGGAAGATGATTTAGAAGATACAATTATTTATCACACTATAAAAATCGAATATGAGAAAAGAACAGGAAATTCTCCAGAATATGCAATTATTCCAGAAAATGTTATAGATGTTGCTAAGTATGGCACTGAAATTACTTCTGAAGGATATGTTAGAGGGACTTATGCAAGATATATGGCATATTGTCAATTACTTGGATGTTTTGGATAAAGATTTAGAAATAATTATGCGGGAGAGAGGATTCGAACCCCTGCAAGCACTAAGCTACCAGGTCCTAAGCATAGCCTTCTCTTAGGTTATTACACCTAAAAAGAATCTGGCCCGTTTGACCACTCCGGCACTCCCGCGTCAAAATAGAAAGACATTCTTTCTTAAAAGATAAACCATAATAATCCTTTTTATACTTTTTGTGTGTCCACTTATCTGTTTTTACCTTAATTCCGACTTCATTAAAAAGTATTACTAAATCTTTCCATAATTGTTCGCTGGCTGTTGATAATCCAAAACCCCTTCTTCTTTTTCCACCTTCTGTAACCATTATTCCAATTAGAAAAGCAGCTTTAATTGATTTGTTTGAAATAAAAATATATTTTGGAACTTTTACAATATGACTTTTTTTACCAATAGGAATTTCATGTACTTGGTTTAGTAATTGATGAATAGCTTTACTATCAATACACATAGAATATGATTGTTTTCTATTTACCCTTTCTTTTACTTTACAAATATTAAATGATCTATTAAACAGATATAAGCACATTTTTTTTATACTTTTAATTAAATTTTTATTAGATAATTCTAAGTTGATTTGATACTTGCTTTTTTTAAGATGACCATCCCCAATT
>DAOWJD010000008.1 GCA_030640565.1 Nanobdellota archaeon | reverse complement strand
ATAATTGATAGACATTTCCCTTTAGAAACCATAGAGTATCCCCCAAACTCTAGTAGGTTTATTAACAGGGAAAAAATAATTGATAAATGGTTTTCCAATTTTTTAGATAATAACTATATTGGAGAGCCAATGTCAATAATTTGTATAGATGAGGTAATTTCTGGATCTTCTGCTACTAAAGGTTATAATGAATTCTACAAAATTTTGCATAAACTTGACGAAGAAAAGAAAAGTCCTTTGAAAAAAAGAGTTAATTATGAAATTTTAGGAATAGGAGAACAACCAAGAAATCTAAAGAGAAATTATACTTTTAGAGGTATGGTTAATCAAGGAAAGGCAAAAGTATTTGAAACTGATAGAATAATAACAGCAGATAATATAGATTTAAACCCAGTAAGATTAAAACGTGGTGAACTTAATGCGCAGAAAAGGCAGACATACTTACCTGAAATAGCATGTATGGAGTATTCTAAAGAATATTTTAATCTATTACATGATACTGCAACTTTTTTTGGTGTTGATCCAGAAAAAGTTACTCCTGTAAATCTTTTAAAAATACAAGATAGTCTTGAGAAATATTTGAGATAAACTTTAATAAACTCTTTTTCTTTTTTTAATTCATGGAGGTAGATTATAAAGAATTAGGTTTTAAAGCTGGTTTAGAGATTCATCTTGCTTTGTAGAGTTAGATGAAATAGAAAACTATTTAAAGATTAGTGCATTTGCTATTTTATGAAATCTATTTTTAATCACGATTTTGCTTATTTAATAGGGAATTTTATGGCAGATGGTTCTTTTTACTCTACTGGAAGAGGGTATAGATTTGAATTTGTTGATGGTTCTCCTTATGAAGATGAATTAAAATATTCTTTACAACACATTCAGAAAATAAAGCAAATTTTGGAAAAGTTTTTAGATGTTAAGATTCCTAAAATAATAAGTAAAGGAAACCAATTTATTTTAAAGTTTAGAAATAAAAACTTGGCTGAATTATTTACAAAAAAACTTAATATCTTTCCGGGAAAGAAACATAAAATAGTTGATATTCTTCCCATTTATATTAGTTCAAATTACGAGAAGGATTTTTGGATCGGTTATCTTGATGGTGATGGTTCTCTTGCTAGAAAATCTAAAAAAATATCAGTTGAATCTATGAGTCAAAAGATGATCGATTCTTTCTCAAATTTTTTAAAAGCTAATGACATATTTTTTTCAAAGTACAAATCTAAAAGAGACAAGAATTATTCTCATGTTATTGTCATAAGAAGCATTTCCTTTAGGAATTTCGCTAGTAAAGTAGGATTTAGACATCCACTTAGATCAAAACTTTTATCTAAAAAATTAAAAGATAAGGATTTTTTCGTTAAAAATGAGATTAATGTTAAAAAAGGAATTATTGATTATATAAATATATTTGATAGTACTGTTTTTATAGAAAAAGGAAGAGAACTTCTTATTAAATATGGAGAAACAAAATATACAAGGCCCAATATAAATTTTCAAAAACTTGTTTTATTAATGCAGAAAAAAGAATTAAAAAAGAAAGAGATATTAAAAGAAATTAATAATTATCGGTTCAAAAAAAGTAAAGGTTCTATTAATTCAGTCTGCCTTCCATTATATATAGAAAGAGATCTTATTAAAATATCTAAATTTGTCAGAATTAGGGAAGGAGGGATAACTTTTTCTAAAAGATATATAGAAGCCTTTAATGAAGATTTTAATAAAATATTACAATTAACAGAAAATATCTTTGATTTAAAACCTAAATTTACTAATAAAAATGAACCTTTATTTTGTAGTGGGGTTCTCTCAGATTTTTTCAATAAAATTATAAAGAGAAAAAACAAATGAGAAATATGATTAAATTGGATTATAGCAAACTAAAACTAAAAATAGGATTGGAAGTTCACCAACAACTGGAGACCAAAAGAAAACTTTTTTGCCATTGCCCTCCTATACTAAGAAAAGATGAACATGATTTTGAAATAGTGCGAAAGCTTCATGCAATTGCAGGAGAATCTGGAGAAATTGATATTGCTGCTCAGCAACAAGCAGAGCTTAGGAAAGAATTTGTTTATCAAGGTTATTCTGATTCTACTTGTTTGTTAGAGTATGATGAATCCCCTCCAAATTTAATAGATAAAGAGGCATTAATGATTTCTTTGCATATTGCTCTGTTGATGAATATGAAACCTGTTCCAATTACACAGATTATGAGAAAAACTGTTATTGATGGCTCAAATACCTCTGGTTTTCAAAGAACTGTTTTGATTGCACAGGATGGATATATTGAAACTAGTTTTGGAAGAGTTGGTATTGATTATCTTTATTTGGAGGAAGATGCTGCGAGAATTGTTGAAAAAGGGGAGAAAAAAGATATCTATAAATTAGATCGTTTAGGTATTCCTTTGGTTGAAATTGTAACTGCTCCTGATGTTAAAACACCTGAGCAGGCAAAAGAAGTTGCTTTGCATATTGGAGAAATTTTAAGGTCTTGCAAAGTTCGAAGAGGAATCGGGACAATTAGGCAAGATGTTAATATCTCAATTCGAGGAGAAAATCGTGTTGAAATTAAAGGAATGCAAGACATGAGAATTTTTATAAAAGTTATTGAAAATGAGATTTTAAGGCAGAAAAGATTATCAGATAAAAAAAATCCAACTAAGATGGAAGTTAGAACTGCTCAAAAAGATAGTTCTACAAAATATATGCGTGTGTTACCTGGTTCTGCACGAATGT
>DAOWJD010000062.1 GCA_030640565.1 Nanobdellota archaeon | reverse complement strand
GAAATTATGAAAAAGTTAAAGCTTTGGATAAATTAGTTTCACAAAAATTAGGTTTTGACAGTATTTTCCCTGTGACTGGTCAAACATACCCTAGAAAATTTGATACTAAAGTTGCTGAAACTCTTGCAGGAATTGGTGTTTCCCTATATAAATTTGCAGGAGATGTTAGATTATTATCTAATCAAAAAGTTGTTGATGAACCTTTTGCAATAAAACAAACAAGCAGCAGTGCAATGCCTTACAAAAGAAATCCTATGAGAAGTGAAAGGCTCTGTGGATTAGCAAGAAAACTAACAGGACTAGTTCCTAATTTTTATAATACTGCCCAAAACCAGTGGCTAGAAAGAACACTGGATGATTCAGCAATAAGGAGAATGGATATCCCCCAATCATTTTTATTAACTGACGCTATTTTAATACTTGCGAACAACATAACTAATCAAGATGTAGATCCTGAAAAAGGAAGACCTCTAACTTTTTATCCTAACAGAATTAAAAAACTTCTGGATGAAGAACTTCCGTTTATGGCAAGCGAAGCAATAATAATGGATCTAGCAAAAAAAGGATATAATAGACAAAAAATACATAAGATAATTAAAAAACACTCTGTTCAAACAGCAATAGCAATAAAAGAACAAGGTAGTGATAATGATTTGTTTACTAGGCTAGGAAAAGATCCTGATTTCCCATTATCTGAACAAGAACTTAATTTATATCTAGAAAACCCTCAAAGATTTGCAGGAGCAGCAGAAATTCAGACACAAGAATACCTAAATGATGTTGTAAAGCCTATATTAAAGAACAATAAATATTTAATAGGTAAAACAACTACAGAAATAAAAGTATAAAATGACAAAAGATAATTTTAGTGCCTTAAAGAATATGATTTATAGTGGGAGAGGAATTACTGTTGGTAAAACTCCTTCTGGAAACTCTTTTATAGGATATTCATTAACAGGAAGAAGTCCATCAAGCCAGGCAAGAAGATTAGTTGAGGGAAAGAATACAAGAATAATAAGAACAGATGTTACTGATCCTGAACAGCTTAGACAAGGAAGCCCTGCATTACTTTTATACCCTGCAATTATGCCTGTTGGAGATAACACTTTAGTTGCAAGTAATGGTGCTCAGACAAAGCTATTATATAATAAGATAAAACAAAGGATGTCATGGATACTAGACGAATCTTTTTTTGAGTATGATGAAAAAGATGATAGGTTAATTGATATAACAACTTATGAACCAGATGCTCCAAATAATACTCCAAGAATAAGTGCTTATGTAAGAGAAAATAGAGCAACGATGCAGATTTTTTGGGAAGAGCACGGTAAGAAAAAACAAGAAATGTTTCCCATGGATTTATTTTCTGGACGGGGAAAATTAATAACAACTTATTCTGGTGGAAATGAAAAACCTTTAGCTCCTTTTCAAGGAAACCCTTTGGATGTAGAAATAGGTTCTGAAACAGCACAAGGTATTGTTGAAAGCATTTATGAAGCAATATATGGTGGACAAACTTCTGATGATAATTATAGAGTTGCAGCTGCAGTTGCTATGTTAAAGCATGGTGGACTTGAAACTGCAATAATAAATAGAGTTGATAGAGGAGATTAAATGGGATTAGGATATAGAATAGTTATTTTTTCGTAATCGTTTCAAAATAATTCTGTATTTCTTTAATCTTTTCTTGAGGTATCTTTTGCTTCTTATAAAAATCTTGAGTTGTGATAATTTTCTCTTCTTTAAAACCAACACCAGCAGTTCCAAATCCAAATTTATTTCTTGCACTTACACAAGTTTTTTCTTTATAGTTTTCCCATCTATTGTGTTGAGTTGGTAAATCTCCACTCCCCCAGATCCATCCTCCACAGTCATAAACTTGCATTAATTTAATATATTCTTCTTGAATCGGTGTACTCACAGCTGTGTTTTTTAATGGTTTTAGAGTTATTTTTGGTTTTTCTAAACCTTTTTCTAAGTCACTTTCTTCAGGATTTCTTTGATTTTTATCTATCATATTTCTCAAACCACTCTTCTATTTTCCCAATCTTTTTTGGAGTTATTTTTTGTATACCATAAAACTCTTGACTTGAGATAACTTTATACCCTTCTTCCTGATAAAATTCTTTACGACCACGTTTAAATTCATTTTCCGCATCTATACAAGTTTTTTCTCTATAATGATCCCAATAATTGTTCTGGGTTGGTAAATCTTCATTTGCCCATACCAATCCACCACATTCAAAAACTTGCATTAATGTATTATATTTTTTTTGAGTGGGTGTATTAACAACTGTTTTTTCTAATGGTTTTAACTTTATCTTTGGTTTAAGGGTTCTTTTCATCATTGTATTTCTCAAACCATTTATTCCTTTTTATAAGAAACTGCTAAATTATAGATTCCTTTAGCTAAAAGAGTCCCACCAACAATTGTGTACATTACTGCTTGATGGCCCACATCAGATAAGGGTGGTGGATTTAAAGCATCTATAACTTGGGGATTATTAGGTAATGCAACAATTCCTTCTACTAAACCATCAAGTCCAACACCAACGAATAAACAATCTTTTAAGTTAGTCAATTTTTTTCTTGTTTCTTGCTTCATTTTAATTACCTTAATTTTTATAAAAATAAAGTATATTTAAATCTTCCTATTGTGTTATCATTATAGAATTAATAAAAAGTTGCTAAACGCCCGGACCAGGAATTGAACCTGGGTGCCCCGAAGGGCCACGAGTTCCAGTCGTGTGCATTTACCACTCTGCCATCCGGGCTATACGATTAATCAAAAAAAGAAATATATAAAGTTACCTAAAAGGTCAAATTTTTAGTGTAATAATATTTATAAAGACTAGATTTATGCTCGATACTATGAAAGGAAAAGCATTAGGGGCAATTGTATTAGGATTGACCTTTGGTTTAGTAGGGTGTGTTAAGTCAACTGAAACTTCTCAAAAAGAGAAACAAGAAACTACACAAGTTCAACCACAAAATCAAACTAAAAGAATTTCAGGAAAAATTATTAATATAGATGAAGATTCTTTTGCAATTGGATCTTCTTTTCGTCAAGGGGCAAATTTTGAATTTGAGCATATGAGGATTAAGGCATCTGATGATAAAATATATAGACTTCTTTTTCCAGGACCATCAAATTATCAAGTAGGGGATGAAGTAGATTTTCAATACAAAGAACAATCCAAAATTTCTTTTAAGGACTTATTTAGAAATTTTAAAGAGAGCCAAATATATCTTCTCCAAGAAGGGTATTTTGATGCTGACGGAATTATTATAAGATAATCGCTCTAAAATATAAAGTTAACTTAATCCTTTATCTCAATCTTTATGTTTACATTCTTTGGAATCTGCATTCTCATGATATGGTGAAGAACTTTTTCATTTGCAGGCAAGTCTATAAGTCTTTTATGAATCCTCATCTCAAAATTATCAAATGTTGCTGTACCGTCACCACATGGAGATTTTCTTGTTGTTACCTTAAGCCTTTTTGTTGGCAAAGGAACAGGGCCTGAAACACTTATTCCTGATTTTTTTGCTATTGCTTTAATAGAGTCACAGATACTATTGAGCATTTCTATGTCTATACTATTCAGTTTTATTCTTACTTTGGGCATTTTAGTTTATTGAATTGACTTCACAGCGAAGAGCTGTTGTAAATATTTACCTTAAAATAAAAATCCCACCTTTGTTTAAAAACCTTTTTATACTAAACCTTTTTATTATGTTCATAGTTAGTCAAATAAAAGAGGAACATGGTAGAAGTATTTACACAACTTAGTCTTATTATCTTAATAGTATTTGCTATAGCATTTATAATGAGGTTGCTTAAACAGCCATTAATCATAGCTTATATTATTTCAGGAATTATTGTTGGTCCTTATTTCCTTGGCATTTTGCCTGGAATTGAAGCAGTTCACATATTTTCAGAGATTGGAATAGCGCTTTTGCTTTTTATTGTTGGCCTTCACTTAACTCCAAGAGTAATAAAAGAAGTTGGTAAAATTTCTCTAATTACAGGACTTGGACAGATATTTTTCACAGCAGTGATTGGTTATTTTATTGCCAAGATGCTCGGATTTGCTCCAATAACTGCCATATATATTGCAGTTGCACTTACATTTTCATCTACAATTATTATACTTAAGCTTCTTTCTGATAAAGGTGACTTAGAAAGTCTTTACGGAAAAATTTCAATTGGTTTCTTGCTGGTTCAGGACTTTGTTGCTATATTAGCCCTTATTGTTATCTCTTCTCTTTCAACAGGATCAAACTTTCTCGGCACTATTGGTCTAACTCTTTTTAAAGGAGCAGGATTAATAGCTATTTTAGCTCCGATAAGTATTTTTTTGCTTCCTAAATTACAAAGATTTTTCGCAAAGTCCCAGGAGCTTTTGTTTATCTTTTCTATAGCATGGGGACTTGGAATGGCTTCATTGTTTTATTTTGCAGGACTTAGTATTGAAGTGGGGGCTTTGATTGCAGGTGTTTTGTTATCTGTTTCTCCTTACCATCTTGAAATGAGTTCAAAGCTTAAACCATTAAGAGACTTCTTTATAATTTCATTCTTCTTGCTTTTAGGAGCTCAGATAGCAATAGTTAATGTTGGTTCATTTATTATTCCAGCTATTGTATTTTCATTCTTAATCATAGTAGGAAACCCATTGATTGTTATGATTCTAATGGGTTTAGAAGGATTTACTAAAAAAACAGGTTTTCTCGCAGGACTTACTGTTGCACAAATAGGTGAATTTTCTTTGATTGTTATTGCCTTGGGAGCAAAAGTTGGACATATCCCAAATGAAATTCTTTCTCTAATAACTTTAACAAGCTTAATCACAATAGGTGTCTGCACTTATTTAGTTATTTACTCAAAAAAGATATATCCTCCTATTTCAAAGTTTCTGTCAATATTTGAAAAAAAGAAAATAAGAGAAAAAAGAAAAATAAGCAGAAACACAGACGCTGTTTTGTTTGGCTACAATAGAATAGGATTTGGAATTTTAACTTCATTAAAAAAAATCAAAAAGAATTATCTTGTCGTTGACTTTAATCCCACTGTTATCTGTGATTTGCAAAAATTAAGAATTCCAAGTGTATATGGTGATGTTGATGATGATTTTCTTTTAAGAGAACTGCCATTGAAAAAGCTCAAACTCGCAATCTCCACCATCCCTGAATTTGAAACTAATGAACTTCTTATTAAAACAATAAAAGCTGAAAACCCAAAAACAATAATTATTTTGAGGGCGCATACAATAGAAGATGCTATGGCACTTTACAAAGAAGGAGCTGATTATGTTTTAACACCTCATTTCCTTGGAGGAGAATACTTGGCAAATATGTTAAAAGAAATAAAGACAGACGAAGAAGGCTACAAAAAAGAACGTGAAAAACACATAAAGATGCTTACACAAAGATTTGAAAAAGGCCAAGAACATCCAGAAGTTAAGAAGAATTAACAGATGAGTTAGAATTCTTTTTTATTTCTCGCTTACTTTTTGGGGTTCAACATCCTCAATCTCAAATATATTAAATATAAAGTCAAAAAATCTTAAAATAATTTCAAGAAGAATTATAAATACAAGATAAGCTATTATTCCACTGAAAAATAAAGATATCTCACTAAACCTTATTGATAATCTTTCTACAACATTAGTGAAAATATCTGGATTTAGAACAGAAACTGCTAAAAAAGTAAAAGGAAGAATTTTTGCAAGTTCTCTTGCAAGATTTTCACCATATTTTGGAAGATAAGATGACATTCTGATGGCTGCAATTGCAACTGCAGATACAAAGAGAATAGTGTTTATTGCTACAGCTTCTTCTACAAATAAAACCAGGAAAAAAGTAAATATAGCATACCAAAAGAAAATTATGAAAGGTATAAGGAGAACATATTCTAATAAATAAAATCCAGCTGCAATTACTTTTGTTAAAAAAGAATGGCTTGTTTTGTTATATTTATTAAGGTCAAATTTAAAGATATTTTTTGTTCCTATGAATCTGTAAAGTTTCCAGATAAAAATAGAGTAAATAACTATCAAAAGAACAAATAGAAAAAGATTGAGGAAATTCTGAATTGTTGGGGAAAGTGAAGATATAAAGATTTGATATTCCTGAACAAGATTAGACAGAAAATCACCCATTCCCATAAATAGATTTGTCTTTTGTTATTTTTAAATCTTTCAATAAATTTAAATAGAATATTTCTTTCTTCTTAATAAATGCGAGGAGCTTAGGATTAAAGTGTTAAAGAAAATTAAATTTTTCGCGAGAACGAGAAGAATTATACAAATTATATAATAAGGGACTAGGACCAAGCAATTTTCCGTCTACACCTATATTTGTATACAATCCACCATCTTTTAACACATTATATGGCACGACTCCCCCTACACCCTCAACACTAACAAAAGTCCCGATGGGTGAAACAACAATAAAAAGATCTGCCCATTTATCCGGAAATACTTTACTATAATTTCTTTCGTCACATTCTTTTCCTATTTTATAGATTTTTTTATTCATTACTTTATCCCTTATGATTTTTTTAGGGGCTTCTCTGATTGCTGTATGATACCCTCCGTATTTATCGTATACTTTTTTTTCATAAAATAATTCTTTATGCCCGTATATTCTGTAACTATCCCTTTCTCCTTTATAGCGACTTAGTTCTTTTTTATGCTCTCGGATAAATTCTTTATAATCTTTTTCTGATGAAGGATTAGCAAATGAGTATTTTCCAATATATTCATCATTCCATGCTATTCCTTTTCCTCCAAAAAGGGCTGTTAAAAAAGCAAAATCAGATCCACAAACTTCTGCTGTTTTAATTCCTTCTGCAATTCTGTTCGTTGATAGAATATATAAGATTTCTGAAGGATTTCCTTTGTATTTTTTTAATTCATTTAAAAATTTTATTCCATCTGAAGCACCATATTTTTTAGCGATCAAATGAAGATTAAAACTTTTTAGTGCCATATTCATAGCTGTTCGTTCAGTACTATATACCACATCATCAAATTCTTTTAGATGGGTTTCATGAAAGAGTTCCTCTGCTATCAAGGTGCTTTCTAGCCAGCTTGTCTCATTATTTTTTGTTGTATTTATTTTTCTTTCCATATTATATCATCTTGTAATTAGTATAACATACAAGTATTTAATATTTAAATCTTTCGGCTATTTACTACAAATAAATAGTAACATATTCTTAGAAACACTCACTCGCTAATCTAAAAGTACAAATACTTCATTTTAAGTTTTTGGTCTCATAAATTCGAGTCGACTAACATTAATTACTTTCAATAAATTTAAATAGAATATTTCTTTCTTCTTGGCATGATTGATATAAAATTGGTGAGGGAAAACCCTAAATTAGTCAAAGATAATATAAAAAAGAAATTTCAAAAAGAAAAACTTCCACTCGTAGACAAAGTCAAAAAATTTGACGAAGAATGGAGAAAACTAAAATATAAAGGAGATGCTTTAAGATCAGAACGTAATAAGATTTCTCAAGAGATAAATCAAGCGAAAAAACAAAAGAAAGATGTGAAAATCTTGATAAAAAAGGCTAAAGAAATTCCTGATAAAATAAAGAAATTAGAAGATAGGGGAAACAAACTAGAAGCAGAAATTAAAGAAATAATGTTAAAAATTCCAAATTTGATGCATCCTAAAGTTCCTATAGGAAAAACAGATAAAGATAATGTTGAGATACGAAAATATGGAAAACCAAGAAAGTTTGATTTTAAAGTTAAAAATCATGTTGAGCTTATTGAATCTTTAAACATGGGTGATTTTGATGCTGGTAGAAGCAATTCTGGGCAAGGGTTTAATTATCTTTTAAATGATGTCGCTCAATTAGATTATGCTCTTCAAAGATATGGTATGGATTTTGCCATGAAAAAAGGATTTATTCCTGTTGTTCCTCCAATGCTTTTAAATTTTAAAACTTTGCTTGGAGCATTAAATGGATTACAAGATTTTGAAGAAGTTGTTTATAAATTAGATAAAGAAGATTTGTATTTAATAGGAACTGCAGAACACACTTTGGTTTCTATGTCAAAAAATAAAGTTCTAAACAAAAAAAATCTTCCTCTAAAAGTTTGTGCTTTAACTCCTTGTTTTAGAAAAGAAATAGGAAGCCATGGTGTTGACACAAAAGGATTATTTAGAATGCACCAGTTCAATAAAGTAGAGCAAGTTGTATTTACAACTCCTAAAAATTCTTCTAAAATACTTGAAGAAATGCAGAAAATAACAGAAGAATTCTTTAAAACTCTTAAGATTCCATACAGGGTTGTAGAACTTTGTTCTGGTGATTTAGGAGACAAATTCACCAGGCAATATGATATAGAATTTTGGTCTCCTAGACAAAAAGCATACAAAGAGATTACTTCTGCAGGAAATTGCACAGATTTCCAAGCAAGAGCGTTAAATATTAAATATCTGGAGAAAGGAGAAAGGAAATATGTTCATGTCTTAAATAATACAATGATTGCAACTTCTCGTGCCATGGTTGCAATACTTGAAAACCACCAGCAGAAAGATGGTAGTATCACAATACCAAAAGTGCTTCAGAAATACATGCACAACAAGAAGAAGATTTGTGCAGAAAAGAAGTAAAATAATGCCTGTAATAAGATTTAAAAACAAATTCTGATATTACATATTATCCACTTACGGAAGGGAAGGTCAGTGTGAGGAAACCGTAGGTGTCCTAACAGCCTCAATGGTCTAATGGCTATGACGCTAGCCTGTCGCGCTGGAGACTCGGGTTCGATTCCCGGTTGGGGCGTTGGACATTTTCGTTCAAAAAAGGGGAAAGATATTTATAGTAGTTATGCTTTTATTTCTTTATGGTTGATAAAACTAAAGCAATAATTTCTGGAATAATCACTGTTATTATAGAATCATTAATTCCTATAAGAGGAATGTTAATCCAACAAATACAGACACAGAGAAGTATAGAGCATGTGCCTTTACAAACATACCTTTTACAATTAATTGTAATTTATGGATTTGTTTTTATTGTTGGAATAATTGGAGTTTACAAATTATTAAATTTAATCTTCCCAGAAAATAAAAATGCCCTCAGATAAAATCGATATCCACAATCGGGAAAAGAATTACAACACCCAACTAAAAAAGTTCAAGAGATACGCCAATAACGGCAACAGAGAGCTATTACTAGAATACCTCAGAGATTGTGAACTTGGAAAAACAATAAAGAATAGAGCAAAGAAAAAAATTGGTGTTGGAAGAAGAGCAAAAATATTAGGTTCACTTTTAAGAATTTCTAACTGGATTAAAAAACCATTTGTCAATTTAACTCAAGAAGAATTAGAAAATTTTATCTTAGATTTAGAAAGAGATAAATACAAAAAGAAAAATGATGGGCAGAATTTCAGTGAAGCAACAAAAGTTGATTTTAAAAAAATCCTGAGAAAATTTCTTCTGTGGATGAACAGAAATAATAAAACAAAATTAGATGTTTCTTTTATAGATACTTATGAAGAGGAAAAAGAGATTCCTGCATTAACAAGGGAAGAAGTTGAAAAATTAATTTCAAGAACAAATAATGATAGAACAAGGTTTATCCTTAGAGTATTATTTGACGGAGGATTAAGAATTGAGGAATTTTTGAATTTAAGATGTGAGGACTTAAAATGGAAAGAAGATTTAAGTTGTTATATGGTTAGGATAAAAGTATCAAAAACAAAACCAAGAACTATTTCTTTACAACTTTCAACAAAAGAAATAAATGATTATATTGAAGAATTAAAAGAGAATAAAAAATTCAAACCAGAAAAACTATTGATAGATATGAATTATGATGCAGTCAGAGTAATGTTAAAAAGACTTGGTGAAAAAGTCCTTAATAAAAAAGTAACTCCTCATCTTTTAAGACATACTTCAGCAACTTATTATGCAAATAAACTATCTTATTTTCAATTATGCTATAGATATGGGTGGACTATGTCAAGCAAACAACCTAATAGATATATTGATAGAGAAGGAATACAAGAGCAAGAAACTGCTAAGATTATAAAAAATGATGAGCTCGGAAATATTCAAGAAAAAAATAAAAAATTAGAAGAGGACATAATAAGATTAAAAGAGCAAGTTAGTGAAATGCCTGAAATGTTTGAAAAACTTAACCAAACTGATAAACTTGTGAAAGAAAGAGTTAAAAAAGAAATTAAAGAACTGATTAAAGAGGGCTTAATCAGTAATGAGATTTTGGCGAG
>DAOWJD010000015.1 GCA_030640565.1 Nanobdellota archaeon | reverse complement strand
CTGATGTAACCAATTTCAACAGCAAAAGGCAAGGCTTTTCCAAACGCATTTTTTATCTCTTCAATTGTTTCTTCTTTGTTAATTTTTATGTCAAGATATAATTTTTCTTCTTTTGTATCAAATACAGCTAAAGGAATAAATCCTACTGAAAATGGTTTAATATTAAATTTATTCATAATATCTGCAGCAGTTGCAGAGATTTTTTCTCCTGTCTTAACAATTATCTTTGGCTCTTTAATATTAATTTTTCCTTTTTCTATTTTAATCTGTATTCCTAATGCACCAAGCTCTGTTATTGCAGGTCCTGGAATAAGATCTGTAGGACCTTCCTGGATTTCAATATCTTCTACAGCTTCCTGTCCTGATTTTGCCTTTACAGGACTTTTTTTACTGATTAATTCTGCTGCCAGTTCAAAAGCATCTATATCTGAAAATAAAATAGCAAAATTTTCTTTAATATGGTCTCTGAGTTTTTTCACAGCCTCATTCCCAGAGGAATCTAAAGCCCTAAATATAATATTCTTTTTTGGAACCTTAACTATAGCCTTTCCTCTTAGTTTTTTCACAATTTCTTGATACTGGGAAGAAGGAATATCCTTTATCGAAGCTATTAGAATCGTTTTTTTGTTTTTTATCAAATTCAAGAGCTCTGCAACTAGTTTTTTCTTTTCTTCAGATACATGAGTTGGTTTTTTTGTCATTTTTATTTTACTAATATTTTGTAAGGTTTAGTCATGGTAAACTTTAACTCTATATTTTTTATGTTATCTTTGCCTTTTAGAAGGGATTTTAATATAGCATTATAAACCACCATAATATTCTCAACAATTTCTTCATCTTTCATACTTTGTTTTCCAATAGCAAGTTTTACACTAGGTTCTTTTACTCTTATTCTTACACTATTATCTATTTTTTCCTTGAGTTCATTTATTGCCTTTTCATTTACTTCTGTAAGAATTCCGAGCTGAGGAGAAGGCATTTTTCCTGCAGGACCTAAAACTCTTCCAAACACAGTTGCAACCTTTGGCATCAAACTTGCCTGTGCAATAAAAAAATCAAAATTTTTAGTGATTTTTTTTAAAGCTTTTTTGTCAGAATATTTCTTAAATTGCTCAGGAGTTATTGTTTCAATGTCTTTGTTTTCTACTTCAAAAAAAGCACAAATTTTTTTCTCTTTAATCTTGAAAGGAACATTAATAAAAATATTTATCTGATTTTTCTTTAAATCAAATTTCTGCAGATTTATAACTAGGTCTACTGTCTGGTCAAACTTTCTTTCTTTCCCTTTTCTTAATTCAGACAAAGCCTTGTTTAGTTCTTGTTTTAGTTCCATTTTTCTCTTTCCAGATTTTGTCTTCTACCTATGCGCCAGGAGTATAGAAAATATCTCTTAGCGATGTAGTCTATGACGATTTTACTCTGATAAGGTTGTTTATAAAGTTTACCACAACAATTATTATAAACAGATTTTGATATTTTTTAACATGGAACTTATTGCATTATTATCTAAAGGAAAAGGAACATGGGGGCAGGTTTCTGGTCTTATCAAACATGGCGAGTGGGAAAAGATTATTCTTCTCGGAGATAATTTCGCGAAAAAGTTCACAGCTGAAAAAGAAACAGAGTTTATTGAAGTTAATCTTGATAAGAAACTTATAGAGTTAAAAGAAGAATTTTCTAAAAAACTTAAAGGAAAGATTAATGGAACAGAAGTTGCCTTAAGCGTTGCTTCTGGCGACGGAAAAGAACACATGGCACTTATTTCAGCTCTGTTAAATCTCCCGGTTGGAGTAAGATTTGCTGCTTTGACCAAAGAAGGTGTTGTTGATTTGTAATTGTTACCTTTTCACATAAAAGCTTAAAAAGTCCGAATTTATGGAAAAATCATGATACAAACGAATTTACCTGTAAAAGAAGAAAAACTTTTAATTGAAATTCCAGAATTTATTCCGCAGGCAGGTTTTTTAGGTGGAGAAAAAGGAAGAGAGATTAATGAAGAAATTAAAGAAAAATATAAAGATTTTCCTGTTTTACAAAAAAGTTCTTATGAAGATGGAGTTATAAAAGGTTCAACTTCTTTTTATGTTGTTGCAATTAATGAAATAATAAAACCACAAGGATTAAGAACTGCAACTCCTGCTGATTTAGAAAGAGTATTAAAAAAATGTGCATTGGATTTGAAAGGATATTATGAAGATTCTGCACTTGTTTTAAGAAGCAAGGATAATCCAAATGCTTATTTGGCAAAAGATTTAATTAAACAGATAAAAGAAAAAATAGATAAAGATAGAAAAACACCAATAATGATTCCTTTGGTTGGATTAAAGTTAAGAGTAGACCAGGATTCTGAGTACGGATTAGCATTTGATTTAATAGATGATTCAGAAATAATTTACGCTCCGCAGTTAGTTCATAAAAATAATCACAAAAAATTTTCAAAAACTAATAATAAGGCCTTGCCAATATTTAATAAAAATGGAGAAAGAGCTCTTTATACAAGAGATTCTGGTCTTTCCAGGTTGTATCTGTTAAACATCCTGAATTTGGGCTCCAGCGTCGGCGGCTTAGGTGTCTCGAGCAATGATGGTAGGGTGGTTGTTGTAAGTGCCGAAGCCACTTCGCCGAAAAAATTAAAGTCTGATTTAATAGATGAAATTAATAAAAAATATAATGCTCAATTAGAAGAGCTTAATTATAGAAAAGCAGAAGCTGAAAAAGCTGTTAGAGATATAATGAACAGAGAGAAATAGAAATATATTCTTAAAAATAATCAATTCTTACTTACCAAATAAAACTTTTTACCCAGAAAATTAAAAGAAGCAGCAAGATGAATAGGAAAAATCGTGTTGAGAATATGAAAAGTTTTTTCGCAGTCTTTTCACTTTTTGTTAAAGCAAGAATTGTTAAATAGAAAAATCTTCCACCATCAAAAATTCCCACAGGAAGCATATTAACAAATGCAACACTAAGGCTTATTATTACAATCCACCATAGCAAATTATAAATGAATATACTTAGGCCACCAGATTTTGGTTCATAATAAACATGGGGTTCTTTAAATGAAAAATTATCAATAATTTTTCCAAGAATACCTGTTCTTTCTTGAGATACAAAGCCAATTCCTAGCCAAGCAGTTCCTGGTACGTCAGGATGCTCCTCAAGAATTAAATGTTTCTCCTCAATTCCCTCATCTATTTTTGTTTTTACAATTATTTCATCTTCTATATTATACTTAGTTAATTCATCAACTAATTTATCAATACTATCTATTTTTATCCCACCAATCTCTGTAATAATACTGCTTAAATTCTCCTTAATAGCTGGCGCAGAATTATAAATACGAATATCATCACTATTATTTTGGTTTTCCAGCATCTCTTTTGTAGCGAAATAGACAGTATTTCCCACAATTATTTCATTAAGCCCTTCTTTATCTGAAAATTCTAAAATTGAGCTATAAGATGCATTGTTTAACATCATATTATTTATTGAAGAAATTCCTGCAATAGCTATTGTAGATGTTGCATAAGTATCAAAAATAACCCCTGAAGGAGCAAATGCTATAGAAAAGAAGAGCAACAAAACTATGAAAAACAAAATTGCAGTTAAAACATTTGCAAATGTTCCTGCACCGAGAATTGCCAGCTGTTCAAATTTCTTTGATTTAACCATACTTTTTTCGTCTTGCTCAACAAATGCTGCCGGAAATATAGGGAAAAAATAAGGGAAGAAGGCAAAACCTGTGGATTTTATCTTTACATTATATCGCCTCATTAAAATTCCATGAGCCATTTCATGAGTTATTGCTATAATTGCTATGATAACTATCCAATATGTAAAATAAAAAGGAGGTAAAAATTCCAGCTTAAAAATCTGAGGAAGATAAGGAACAAGAGGCATAATTGGAGGAACTTTAATAGCCCTCACAATACTTGGATTAAAGATATAGATTTTTACAATTGTATAAATAAGATAAAAAATACCAATCATAAGAAGATAGCCGAATGTTATTGAAACATAACTTAGTGCTTTTAAAGTCCTCTTATATTTATTTCCTATATAATTGATTAATTTTATTCCCCAACGTGTTCTGTAAAGATATAAAAGTCCTTCTCTTTTCAGATTTTTTCTTCTTATATAAAGAAAAATAGAAGATGCTATTAAGAAAAATGCTAGAAATACCAAATCATAAATTAAAAAACTCATATTACACCTGTTTTTTTCTTAAAGGACGGAATGCTTTTTTACCACATTTCCTGCATTTAATCTTTCCTTTTAAAATTTTTTGATGGTCTGCCCTGATTTTAGCATGACATTTTTTACAAACAAAGACATTCTTAAAAAGTCTATTCTGTGCTTCATGTATTTTCGCCATTTTTTATTTTAATTTTTTTAAATCTTATAAGGAACCAACCCGCTTTCTAAAATACTCCTTTATCAGTCCAAAATCTTTTTTAATTAACTCCTGTTCATTCAGAACGCGTGTGAACATGGTTCTTAATCCACCCACATCAATCTCATCCCCATTGTGATGGGTAAAAACCCTTAGATATGAGGCTGGGAAACCATATTCTTCAAAAAGATCCCCTCTATAATCACCTTTAAAAATTCTATGAGAATGATTCACCCCGTCTTTATCTAAATTAAGATCATGGATATTAAAAAAATCTACATCAGTAATCTTTGTTAATTCACGATCTATACTCAAATACAATTCAATTTCTAAATTATTAAAATTACCCCTTAGATTATACTCTCTCCAAATAGGATTAAAAAAAGTAATATCTTCTCGACCTTTTTTATAATCTCTATCCTTTATTACATTTTCAAAGTTTCCTTCACTTTCAATTTTTTTAAAAATTCCTGATAATAGTTTTGGATCATCACAAAGATCTAAAACAAACATAGCAGTGCCATCATATAATTTTCTTAACTTATCCGGCATTATTGGTCTTATTTCTTTTTTAAAATGGCTCCTCAACTCTCTTTTTGTTCCTGTTTTATTATAATCCTGTATATCAGAAGATTCAACTTCTATCTCAAATAATTTATCAGAACCTAAACTCCAAGATGGAATTGCCATGGCTGCCATACCAAAAGCTGTATGTCCAATAAATTCTCTTCGACAAAGATTTTTTTGCATTTTTAAATTTCCTTCCTTATTATTTTCTTCCCTTCAACATCTACATATTCTACATTTGAATTTTCCTTAAGTTCTGATTTTATTTCTTCAGGACAGTCTAGCTCTATTGTCTCAAAATTTTCTAAATCCATAATACTGACTTTATCTGCAATTGAAAGAACCTGGGCTTTTCTTTTATCTACCATAGGAACTTCAAATCTTTCATGCCCTGGAACTACAAGAATTTTTTTCTGCTGATTTATTATTCCTATTGCTTCTATCCTTGCTTTAGAATGTCCGTGTTTTCCTGTCTTGCTTATATCAATCTTTTTAATAGTATAAGGTTCACCTTCGAGAAGAATATTTGTTCCAGGTCTAGCCTC
The DNA here is from genome assembly GCA_030640565.1 of Nanobdellota archaeon. Lineage (GTDB taxonomy): Archaea > Nanobdellota > Nanobdellia > Pacearchaeales > GW2011-AR1 > ASMP01. Next base: position 2,459 of record DAOWJD010000015.1, on the reverse strand, counting down.
TGTCGCATTAATTATTTTTAAAACCATAAATAGAAATAACAAAAATATACTTAAAAAGGTTTACTTGTTGTTTGACGCATCTAAGAAACTTAATTCTTTTTGTCTGCTATGCACATGACGTATCCCGAGCCCACCATCCGAATACTGAGGATTCCCGTAGCAATGGAAGATGGCATTACCAAGACTTGCATAGAACTTCACAGCAGAATCTTGTCTAGGATACCAATACGATAATTCACCAGATTTAACATTTTTTCTTGGATATCCTTGTGCAGTTGAGTTTTCTAACAATGAAACTAGAGAAATTTTAGGAGTTTTATCATTCATTAAACATGAAGTTAAAACACGAGAATATTCTGGAACTAAAACATTATTTTGTAAAACATAATTTTTATTTAAAATTAAACCATCATCTCCCATAGTAAAATAATCTTCAAACAATTCTGCTCTAGAGGGGGTTCTCATTCCTGTTATTTCTTCTGCAATCTGAGATAATTCTGCGTTTGGAATTTTTTTTCCATTTCCATCAAAAGCTTTTCCAGAGAACAGTAATTTAAAGACATCTTTTCCTGTTCTTGTATTCAATGTTTTCCCACCTAACATTAAATTTAGTTTTAATGCTTGTTTCCTATTTATATTTCCTACATAACCCCTTCCATTTTTTTCTCGTGCAGTATTTTCTAAATCTAATCCTAATTCTTCTCCTACATTTCTAACAACATCATTTATTCCTGTCACTCCTAATCTATATTTACAAACATACAGATCAGGATAACCATCTTTCCCTGATTTTCCTTCTAAAAGAATATAATCAGCAGGATTTATAACATAATCTTCTCTTACTGCTTCAGTAGGTTTTGGGCTTTCAATTAATTCATAAGGAACGCCCGCATTATCTAAGATTTTTGTTGCCCTTTCATCGTCTGTTTTTATTGTTGGTACCATTTTTATTATTAATTTTTATTTTTCACTTCTTCAACACAAGCAAATACTCCAAGCCCACCAGCCGAGAGCTGACGAATCTCGTTGCAACTGAAGCTAGCAAGACTAGGACTCGCACGGAACCACACAGCAAAATCTTGTCTAGGATAATTAAAATAAATTGTTTTTCCAGGTTCATATTTTTGAGTTCTAGCTTTTTTAGTTAAAAATCCTTGAGAATTTGCAGAATTTAAATCAGCATAACAATCTTCTTCTAAACATTCTTCTAATGGTTCTTTTTTATAAACAGGATTACTTCTTTCATCTGACCCAGATATTGTTACAACATCTAAGCCTAGATATCCTTTTCCTGCTCTAAAAGATTCAGGTGACCAAACCCAATGATTATCATTTAAAGTATGAACATACTTTTCTAATCTGTCTCCTTTAATTAAATTTCCAAAAGCATCATATAAAACTCCTTTTTCTTGAACAGCTTGATTAACATTTAACAATTGTCTAATAAATCTTGAAGCCCTGGGAACTTTTAATCCTGCTTTTAATACTCTAATAATTGTATCTTCCTGCTTATCTCCATTATAACCCTGTGTCATTGATATAGCACAAACAGCTTTATCTCCTTCTTGGATTAAAGCATAATTTTGAGGATTTATTTTAGAATCTGTTTTAAATGCTTCAATCTTTCTCGGAAAAGCATAAACATCTTTACCCCTTTTCACAAGTACGTTATCCTCCTCAATTGGTTTAATTTTTTTCCCAATTATATTTACCATAATTCACACATAAATTAGGAGTTTTTAAAACTTTCTGCTAATAACCACTATTAAAAGGTAACTCTTTATCTACATCATGTTAAACAAACCTTTAAAAGTACATCATCAATTCTTTTTTAATGGAACCCCAAAAAAATTCACCTAAACTCGTCCAGATTAAGGAAAAAGATTTTATTGAAATAGATTTTACAGGAAAAAGAAAAGACGGAGAAATCTTTGATTCAACAATAAAAGAGGAACTTGAAAAATTACATACAGGGCAGGACCAACCTGCAGAAGCCAAGCCATTTATCTTTTGTCTTGGTCAGGAAATGTTTCTTAAGACTTTAGACAATTTCCTAATTGGAAAAGAGATAGGGAAAAACTATGAAATTGAGCTTGAGCCAGAACAGGCTTTTGGGAAAAGAGACCCGTCATCGGTTCAGAAAATCCCTATACGTGTTTTCCATGAGCAAAAAGTAAATCCTGTTCCAGGAGTTGTATTTAATTTTGATGGTAGAATTGGAAAGATACTCACAGTTTCAGGAGGTAGAGTCATGGTTGATTTTAATCATGCTCTTGCAGGAAAAACACTTAGTTACAAAATCAAAATTTTAAGAAAAGTTACAGATATTAATGAAAAGATTAAAGCATTTAATGAATTTTTCTTCAGAAAAGAGTTTAAATTTGAAGTAAAAGATAAAAAATTAATCATAGAGGTTGAAGAATCTCTTGTAAAACTTGTTGAGTTATTTAAACCAAAAT
>DAOWJD010000025.1 GCA_030640565.1 Nanobdellota archaeon | reverse complement strand
ATTCTGGTGTTTCTTTATATTTCTTATTCGATCTTTTTCTCTCAAAGGAAAAAATTTATTGAACAACCTGATCAAAGAAGTCCTATATTTGTATGTGTTTCCGTGAGAGGCATATGCTAGCCAGCCCTGAAGAGACTCTACTGCTTTTTCCCGGTTTACAACTCCTTCGTCAAACAAGATCTTCATACGATTAAATTTTCTTTCAAAATGATTCATATTGCTCTTTCTAAGAAGTTTAAAATAAAAGAAAACCCTAAAACCCAAAAATTTTATCCCATTATCTAGTTTAAGAATTTGTGATTTGCTTGGATGCAATTCTATAGCCAATTTTTCTCTTAGAAATTTATCTATTATTTCCTTCCATTCTTCTAATTTCTCCTTGTCATCATGTAAAATCACAAAATCATCAACATATCGAATATAGTATTTTACTCTGAGCTTATGCTTTACAAATTGGTCCAGTTCATTCAAATAAACATTGGCAAAGAACTGACTTGTCAAATTTCCAAGAGGCATACCCTTGTCAGTTTTTGTTCCTGAAACAGTATTGGAGATTATTGTTCTTATGAGCCAGAGAACTTTTTCGTCTTTAATCTTTCTCTTGATTATTCTCAAAAGAACATCATGATTTATTTCTTCAAAATAATGTTTGATATCTGCCTTTAAGACATAACAATTCCTAGCACCATTTTTAGAGACTTTTCTTTTGAATTTGTCAAATCTTTCTAGTGCCTTGTGAGTTCCTTTTCCTATTTGATTGGCGTGAGAATCATAAATAAAAGATCCTCTGAAAATTGGAACGATTATGTTGCACAGAATATGATGAACAACCCTATCTTTAAAGGCAGATTTGCTTATTTTTCTTGTTTTTGGATCACGAAGTATGAAATTTTTTAGTCTGCAAGGCTTGTATGTCTGGTTCAACAATTCTTCCCTTAATTTCATAAGATTTTCCTTAAGGTTCTTCTCAAATCTTTTGACATATCTCTTCTTTGTTTTCCCTTTTCTTGCTTTTTTAAAAGCTAGAACAAGATTCTCAAAAGAGCAAAGTTTTTTATACATATTCCTAAAAGCATTAGATTACAAATTAATATTTTGTGCAAGAATAATCCATATAATCAATCTCGACAATATTTATAAATAAAAGCAGTCACAGACAACTGTAATAATAAACAAAGACAATAAATGCCCACTAAAGTAGACAAAATGTCCACTTGCTCGGCTAGGGAATATATTCTTAAACCAAAAATTTATATAACTTATTTCTTTTTTGTATTTAATAAAAAGAGGAAACAACAAGAAATAACTTGAAAAGGGCGAATTCCCCATAGAAATTTTTTCTTAATGGAAACATTTATAAATGTTGGTATACCAATAATACTATTGGATAAACAATAATATAGAAAATGACGAGTATAGATAAATTATCAGGAAATGAATTAAAAGTCTTAAGCAGTTTTTTCCCAGAAGGAAAAGAAATAACATTAAAGGTAATCCAAAAAAGAAGTAAATTATCTTATGAGCCTGTTCATAGAATAGTAAAGCAACTTGTTGATAAAAAACTACTTTTTGTCAAGAAATTTGGAAAAACATTAGTTTATTCTCTGGATTTTACAAAAGAGAAAATCAAAATTGCGTTTATTCTCTATTCAAATGAAAGAAAAGAAAAATTTGCAGAAGATTATGGAAGAATCTATAAAGCATTATCAAAAATTGACGAAGAGGACATTTATTTTTTAATAGTATTTGGTAGTTATGCTAAAGACAATCCAACAAAACAAAGTGATGTAGACCTTCTTTGTGTTAGTCCTAATAAAAATAAAGTGGAAAGTAAATTAAAAGGATTAAGATATGAAACAAATCTTGAATTTACTCCAGTTGTAATATCAAAAACAGAGTTTGCAAAAATTAAAAAAGAAAATGAGCAATTTTGGAAGGATTTAGTAGATTATGGAATAATCTTTAGGGGGTATGAACTCTTTTATTATTATGCTTATTTAAAATGAAAAGACCAGTAAAATTTTATATAAAAAGAGAACTTTTAGTTAAAGATGAAAGTGTTAAAAAATTAGCTAATGAATATTTAACCAAAGCAAAAGATAATCTTATTACACTAAAAATATTATCAGAGATTCAAGATAATAAAACATTTAGGAAAAAGTTAGATATCCCAGAAAATTATTCAACTTATGAGTGGGTTGTCATCACTGGATATTATGCAATGTATACTGCTGCGATCTCACTATTGGCTAAGATAGGATATAGAAGTAAGAATCATACAGCAACCTTATGTGTTTTAGAAGAATTTTTTGTTAAAAAGAAGATATTAGATGAAGATATTTTAATAT
>DAOWJD010000011.1 GCA_030640565.1 Nanobdellota archaeon | reverse complement strand
TCTTTTATAGCTATGACTGATTCTCCTAAAGATGTCGAGAGAAAGATAAGAAAATATGCTTTTTCAGGCGGAAGAGACACTGTTAAGGAGCATAAAGAGAAAGGAGGAGACCCTGATAAAGATGTTTCTTTCCAGTATTTGAAAATGTTTTTTGAACCCAACGACAAAAAAATCATGGAAATAGAAAAGAAATATAGAAAAGGAGAAATGCTGACTTCAGAATTAAAAGAGATTGCAATAAAAAAAATAAACGTGTTTTTGAAGAAACACCAGAAAAAACTAAGAAAAGCAAGAAGACAAGTTCATAAATTTCTTTAGATTAATTTTTTAAATTACTTCTTCGAGCTTCTTCTTTTTTGTCTGGGACACATGTCCGTTTGCCATGGCTAATCCTGCGAGAGTATTTGGAATCATAGCTTGGATAGGGTTTTCTGTTCCTGTAAGATAATGCCATGCCAGAAATCCTGTATTAATTCCTAATGTTGCCAGATTAGCGTAAAGTCTGTAATTCTTAGACTTTTTCAATTTATTAAAGATTATGGGATATGCGAGATTAACTGCCATTCCAAGAGGGAAATTATTTACATAAGCTTCTCCAAATCCTTCTTTGAATGATTCTCCTTTTTGGGCATTAGCTACTCCGTTTCCAAGACCAGCCATGCTACTATAACCAGTTGTGTAATAAAGATCCCAGTAAATTGTTTCTCCAGCTTTCTTTGTAAGCTTACCAACTTTTTTGAAATCTTTCTTAGTCTGATTCCAGTCTTCTTTCCATCCTTGTTTTGTTAAGTATTTTTTTAGTTTCATTTTCTTTTCCATTGATTTAATTAATATTTTATAGATATTATCTAATATAAATAATAACTCTCTATTTTTGGAGAGTTATAACAAGATTTAAATAGTTTAATTAAGTGTTTTTTGAATGGATACTACAATTCTTGAGAAAATAGGTTTGAGTAAAGGAGAAATTTCTGTTTATATTTCTCTTCTAAGGTTTGGAGAGACTAAAGTAGGAAACATTATAGAGAAGTCAGGAATGGCAAGTTCTGCAGTGCATAATTCGATTAATACACTTATTGAAAAAGGACTTGTTTCTTATATTAAAAAAGGAAAGATTAAATTTTATCAAGCTGTTCCGCCAAAACAAATTCTGGGTTTTATTGATGATAAAAAGAAAGATTTTCAGAAAATTTTACCTGAATTAGAAACACAACAAAAAAAATCAAAAGAAAAACAAGATGCAGAGATTTTTGAAGGAACAAGAGGAATAATGGCTATGCTTAATATTCTTATAGAAGAAACGAAAAGAGGAGATGAGTATTTGTTTTTTTCTGTAAATGTGAAAGAAATGAATAAGGAAATACAAGAATTTTTTGAAATGTATGATGCCAAGAGAAAAGCCAAGGGACTAATTGTGAATGGGTTAGCTCCAAAAAATTTGAAAAAATTATTTGTAAAAAGAAAAATTCTAAAAATAAAATATGTTGATTTCCCAATTCCTTCTAATATAAGTATTTGTAAAAATAGAATTGCTTTTTTCTCTTGGGGAGAAAAACCAGTAGGATATTTAATAAAATCCAAGCAAATATTTGAGATGTACAAAGAATTTTTTAATAAAATATGGAAAAAGTAAAAGAATTTTTAAACCTGATTTCATTCTTTCTGATATGAAAATCCTGACCTTACATGTAGATTATATTAATTTTAAGCCATTAAAAAAAGCCTTGAAAAGCGTCGGAGCGTTGACAGCTAAAGAGAAAAAAGGAGAAAAAGTTAAAGACTCTCTTGTGGTTTTAACAGCTGTTGAAAAAACAGATAGTGTTGAAAAATCTGTTAAAGAACTTGTAAAAAATGTTAAAGATGTTGCAGGTCAGGTAAATGTTAAAGACATTGTTTTGTATCCCTATGCTCATCTTTCAAGCAATCTTGCTTCTCCTGATGTGGCTGTTGATGTTTTAAAAGGAGCTGGAAAAGAGCTTGAGAAAAATTTCAATGTTATTAGGGCCCCTTTTGGGTATTACAAGGAGTTTGAATTAAAAGTTAAAGGACATCCATTGAGTGAATTGTCAAGGGAAATTAAGACTAAAGGAAAGGAAAAAGAAGAAAGTTATGATTCTAAACAATTGCTTAGAGAAATATCTAAGACAAAGTTAGATAGTTCTAAACTTAAAGATAATGATCATAGGATTCTTGGACAGCAAATGGATTTATTCAGTTTTTCTGAAACAGCGCCTGGAATGGTTTTTTGGCATAATAATGGTTGGATTATTTATCAAGAACTTATTAAGTTTTGGAGAGAAGAACATAAAAAAGCAAATTACCAGGAAATTTCAACACCACAGATTTTAGATAAAAAATTATGGCAAATTTCAGGTCACTGGGAAAAATACAAAGAAAATATTTTCTTGACAGATTATGATAAGAATGTTTTTGCAATCAAGCCGATGAATTGTCCTGGAGGTATTCTGGTTTTTAAAAATTCTCCAAAGAGCTACAAGGATTTTCCTTTACGGATTGCTGAATTAGGAACTGTCCATAGGCAAGAACTTTCAGGGGTTTTGGGTGGTTTGTTTAGAGTTATTAAATTTACCCAAGACGATGCGCATATTTATTGTACTAATAAAGAACAAGTTAAGAAAGAAGTTATTGGTATTATCGGGTTGGTTTCTAGATTTTATAAAAAATTTAAATTTGAATATCATGTTGAACTTTCCACAAGACCTGAAAAAAGGATTGGTTCTGATAAAATGTGGGATATGGCTGAAAAAATTTTAGAAGAAGTTTTGAAAAAGAAAAAAATCAAGTTTAAGATAAATAAAGGTGAAGGTGTTTTTTATGGCCCTAAAATTGATTTTCATATTAAAGATTCATTAGGAAGAACATGGCAGACAGCAACGATACAATTAGATTTCGCAATGCCAGAAAGATTTGATTTGGTTTATATAGATAAAGATAACAAAAAGAAAGAACCAATTATGTTGCATAGAACTATTTATGGTTCTTTAGAAAGGTTTATAGGGATTCTTCTTGAGCACACAGAAGGAAAGCTTCCTCTTTGGTTATCTCCTGTCCAAGTAAGGGTTTTAAGTCTTACAAAGAGAAACAAAAAGGTTGCTGAGAAGATACATTTCCAGTTAATTAAAGAAGGTGTTAGATCTGAATTAGATATTGAAGAAGCTCCTGTGAATGGAAGGATAAGAAATGCTGAAGTTTCTAAAGTTCCATTTGTGGTTTTAATAGGTGATAAAGAGCAGAAGAACAAAACTTTAGCTATACGTCATAAAGGAAAAGTTAAATTTAATGTTAAAGTAAATAGTTTTATAAAAAATTTGAAAAAAGAGATTGATGAAAGAAAATAGAAAACCTTAAAAACTTTCAAAGATATGATTAATTATATATCCCCCAGAATTGCTTCGGCAACTCTGGGTTTCATAGTTAACTTTATTAATTCTCTAAATTTGCCTTGGTAATGAACGATAGAATAGTTATTTTTATTGACGGGAGCAATTTTTATCATATTCTTAAGGAAATGTATGGGTCATCTAAGACTTTTATGAAATTTAATTTTGATAGATTTTCCGAGTATCTTGTTTCAGGAAGGAAAAAGATAAAGGTTTATTATTATACTGCTCCGTTAGACAGGAAAAAAGATGAAGTAACTTATAGGAAACAGCAAAAATTCTTTGAAAAATTAAAAAAGATTCCAAATTTTAAGCTTGTTCTGTGTAGGATGCAAAAAGAAAAAATTGATGGTAAAATAAAATACCTAGTTAAAGAAGATGATATTCATCTTGCTGTTGATATGGTGAAATTAGCTTATAACAATGCTTATGATACTGTAATATTAGTTTCGACAGATGGAGATTTTGTCCCTGCCATAAAGGCTGTTCAAGAAATTGGGAAAAATGTTGAGAACATAGGATTTAGGATAAAATTTTCTTATCATTTAAAGCAAGAATGTGATGCTTTTAAACAAGTAAGTAAATCTGTTTTAGATAGATTCTTTTAAAATGAACTTTCAATTTTACCTGGAAAAATTATATTCTTCAACTATGTTTAAGGATTTTATGAAGGAAAACTCAAAAGCGTATATGTGTTCTGGGTTTTTTACAATAGACAAAGAGGGCCAAGATAATCAAATACATTTTGACTTTTATATTCCTGACATTAAAAAAATGTTTAGTTTTAGACTTGAAAAAGACATTGAAAAAGTCCCTGTTGAGATGATAACAAAAAAAATCCCACGAAAAATTGAACTTAATCTTGATTTTAATCTTGGAGATGTAGAAGAAATGATTGTTGATGAAATGAAAAAGAAAGATATAAAGAATAAACTTCAGAAGATAATTTTTTCTTTACAGAATATCAAGGGAAAAAATTTCCTTGTTTGCACTGCTTTTGTAAGTATGCTTGGTTTGCTTAAGGTTCAGATTGATTTAGAGGCAAAAAAGATTATTTTATTTGAGAAAAAATCCCTTCTTGATTTGATAAAAAGGGTGAAATAGTTTGATTTCTAGATATTATTAAAAATTGCATGAAAATATATAAAGATTTTCACTATTTTATAATAAAAACAGAGGATTTATAAATAAACGCTAAGATAAATAAGTGATGAAGATTTTACAAAATTATGGAGAGGTTTTAGCAAGAGAAGATATGCAACCTTCTTATTTAGATAGATTTTCATTGGAAAATTATAATCTTCCACTAATTAGTGCTATTATTCCTACTTTTAATAGATCTCCTAATCCTCCAGAAAAAGATTCAAATCCTTTAGGGTGGTGTCTAGAATCTCTTTTAGCTCAAAAAGGAGGGTTATTAGATGAGATAATTATTGTTAATGATGGTTCTGTAGATTATACAAAAGAATTAGTTGGACATTTTTCTAATATATCTCCCATTAATATTGTTTATTCACGAAATAATGAAAATAAAGGGTCTTCTGTAAGTAGAAATCTTGGTATAAAAGCTGCTAAAAATGACTTAGTTATGTTTTTAGATGATGATTGCATTTTTAGTAGACACCTCTTTTTTGGTGCTGCATATACTTTTTCTTCATTAGAAGAAGATGTAGCTGCTTTACATTTACCAATTTATCATAGAAAAATGATGCCTGTTCCTATAAAACAAGCTGAAATCGGGAGATTAGATCTTGAAAAAAATGAAATGGAAGGACATTATGATGGATTTCCTATGGAATATTCTTTTGATTTAGATAATAATCTTTTAGATTCTGAACTAGGAATTTTAAAACCTTTTGAGATAAAGAATTTAGGTGGTATTTTTTTAGCCAGAAAAAAGGCTTTAGAAGAAGTTGGAGGATTTTCAGAATTTGTAACTTGGAAAAATGGATATAGAGAAGAAACAAATTTAGCACTTAATTTAACAGATGCAGGTCATAGATTATTTTTTACACCTGATCCAAAACTTTATTGTGTTCATTTAAAATATGGGGCACATAGTCAAGAAGAGAAGACAGAAGACCCTTCTTTAAGAAGACTTATTTCTCAAAGTAATATTCCTAGAAATGGTACTGGTAATAGGGTTGATACTGAAGAATGGTTTTTTGATAGAATTATAAGCACATATGTAACATTTGGTCTGAGAAATATGGATGCTGCTAAAAGGTATGCGGAACAAACTAGAAGAAGTTTTGTTGAAAGAAATAAGTTAACTATTACAGGAGTTGGAACAAGAATAAATGATAGAAAAAAAAGAGAGAGGATCTTTGAGACAGCTGTGAGAAAAGGAAATGAACTTATGGAGAAATTAGCATGAGAATAGCAATAGTTACTCCAACAAATAAACTTACAGGAGGAGTAGAGATCTTTAATAGAGACATCTCTAAGATGCTTGTTGAAAAAGGGCATGAAGTAGATATAATTTCAAAAGAATTATTACCAGAAATCCCAAAAGGAAATTTAGAACCAGTTGTTGGAGATCATTTTAATCAAATTAATAAAGAAAAACCTTATGATGTTGTTTTATGTAACGGAGAATTTGGGTATGCTGTTGAACATCCATGTGCAGTGAATGTGTTTCATGGGAATTATTATGGATATGCACGTTCTGTTCAGGATTTAGTTTCTTCAGAAGTTACTCAAGAAAGATTAGCAAAGGCAGAAATGCAAAAAGTATCTGCAGAAGGAAAATATGTTGTAACTGTCTCAAATTCTTCTAGATCTCAATTAGAAGAATTTGGTATTAAAGTTGATGGAGTTATAAATAATTCTGTGGATACAAGTATATTTAGTCCTCAAAATCTAGGTATTGAAGATTATGCATTAGCTATTTCAAGAGGAAGATATTATGAAAAGGGCTTTGATGTTATTAGTAGATTGGCTGAAAAAGGAATAACAATAAGGGTATTTGGAGATCAGCAGATAAATAGCTCTAATATCCAAAACATGGGCCGTGTAAATAATGAAGTTCTTGCTAAAGAGTATAATCAAGCTAGGATTTTACTTTTTCCAAGTAGATTTGAAGGAGGAAGTTTAACAACTTTAGAAGCAATGGCTTGTGGATGTCCTTTAATCACAACTCCTACAGGATATGGTCCTGAAATACAAAAAGTTATACCTAACTTTGTTGCAGAGACTTTTGATGAATTTATGGCAAAATACTTGCTTGTAACTAATGAGAGAAGTAGATACTCTAAAGAAGCTTTAGAATATTTTAATCAATTTCATAATCCTGACGATTTTAAGTTAAATTGGGTTTCTTTATTTGAGGGCATTTAATTTTTATTTAAAAGAATTTATAGAAAACGCCCCGACCGGGATTCGAACCCGGGTCACAAGGTTGAAAACCTTGCATTCTTGGCCTCTGAACTATCGGGGCATAAAGACAACCAAAGGTTTTCTTTATCAAACTTTCCTTTAAGTTTGGATCAAGCCTGATAAAATAACCAAGTTTTTCTTTATCAAACCTTCCTTAGCCTTTACCTGGACTTATCAAACCTTTCTAAGTTATAAAGAATTATCAAAATTAGTTTTTAAAGATAACTACTATCTTTTTTCTTGTTTAAAGGTTTATTTTTCAGGAATAATTATCCATGCTAAGATATATGCTATTATACCAACTCCCATTGATAAGATAGTTACAAAAGCCCAAATTACTCTTACAACAGTTGGATCTATTTCAAGAAATTCTCCAATACCTTCACAAACTCCTGCAATCATCTTTTTTTTCTTGCTTCTATAAAGTTTTTTCTTAACCATTATATATGAATTACAATACAATGAGCCTGCTCGGATTTGAACCGAGGACCCCTGCCTCTCTTAGAATCTTCCAAGAGAAACTAATCCTTGCGAATTAG
>DAOWJD010000053.1 GCA_030640565.1 Nanobdellota archaeon | reverse complement strand
TTCTACATTGATTATATGAATGTCCTTTTAATTTAAGCTTGAAAAATTCTTTTCTTATCTTTTCTTTTTTCATCTAATTCGCAGGATTTCGCCTGCGAACTAATTTTCGGTTCCTTACGACATATGTCTATTGCTTGCACAGTATAGAAAAGTGAGGGTTATTTCCCAACATACTTCCTCTTCTTTCTATTAAATCTAGGAGAAGAAATTGCTAATAAAGTTAACCCTTTTAGATGTTTATAAGACACTCCTTTTGGATATAGGACGCAATCTCCTTTTTTCAGATGATGCTTTTTTCCATTAATAACACAATCTCCTTCTCCTTCCAAAACATAATAAGCAGTATTACTTTCTTTATCAAGCCCTTCTTTGATTTTATTTCCAGTCTTTCTAACTTTAGCCAGACTAAAATAAGGCCATGTTTTTTTATTAACAATTGTAGTTACTTTCGTATCTCCGTAAGATGATGCTTTCAAATCTTTCTTTCTTATTATTCTTGGGGGGGTCATTTTAAGAGAATCCTTCAGAACTATTTAAAAATATGTTTGTTTGTGGGTTGTTTAATTAAATTTTAAGGGCATATCTTTTTATTCTATCTAAATCATGATTTTCTTTTTGCCCTTTAAAATAAATTTCTATTAAAATTATTTCATTCTTTGAAAGATTATAAGTGTATATAACTCTAATATCACTCATGCTTTGAAGAGCTCTACATCTAAATTTTCTTGCTTTATATACGGGCAGAAACCCCTTCCCAATACCACTTATTATCACTATCCCAGGTAGATTTTTTGGATCCACTGCTAAAGCTTTCTTAAAAACTTCTAAATCTTCCTCAATTGTACGAAATTTTTTTAGTTTTTTTAAATCCTTTCTAAATTCAGGAACTTCAACAAATTTCGGCATTTTCAGTAACAGAAAAAGTAGGATCTCTATAAAACACTAACTCATAATCCATTTCTTTTTTATCTTCAGTGGCTTTCCAAGGGATATCTTGATGAGAATAGCTACTTATTTGGGTACCAGACATTCCAGAAAGTCTACTAATAACTTTCTCGATTAATTGGATCTCATCCCCATTTAATAGATTTGTTTCAGGAGAACATAAAGAAACAAATTTAATTTGTGGATACCCCATATATTCTCCCTTAATTTCTTTAATTTTCAACATCTTTTTTAATTCTTTTATAATTTCTTTAAAATGTGAAGGGGCAGGCCCATGAGGTAATTTAAGATAACTTTCTCCTGTAAGAGGTTTATTATACAATTCATAATAATCAAAATCAGAAAAGTATAGCATTTTATATAAAACCGTTTTTCCAACATTATCTTGGGCTCCGACTTTAGAAATAATATAATGAAGGGTCTGTTTAAACTTTTTTTTGTTAAAGATTATGCCTTTATTAGAGACCATATTTTCCTCTTTCCTCTCTTATATTTAAAGATTTTGGTCTTTTTATTTTTTGTGTTTAACTAGAAAGAGACCCACAACCTCCCAATCACACACTTGCTAATCCTATAAGAAATCCTAATAAAGATATCCCAGAAATAATCAAAGAAAGAATAACATCAAATAAACCTTCTTTTTTATAAATATTAAGGTGAATTACCGCTAAAATAAAAAGGGGCAAAGAAAGAATAACATAAATGAGAGAAATAATAATTGATAGTGATTCATTATTAACTAAAAAAGCATCATATAAGAAAAGGATTATAACAATCCAGAGGAGAGTTCTTACACCATACCAAATAAAACCCTTGTCCACATTCTTTTTCTTTTTATCCATTACATCCGCGGCAAGGGTACCTCGGCTTTTAAACCGAGCGAGGAATTGCCGCCTTCCTTATAAAATTTAATTTCTTGAATAGGAGAAGGCCTGGATTCTAGGCCTCCCGAAATAAAAAAACGAATATAGTGTGAACTGTATTCTGGAGATGAAAAATGGATTTGAAAAGTACTAAACATGCCTTCGGGCAGAACGCTTTCCACTTCGTGTGGAAATGCAAATATGCTATGGACCCGATGAAGTTCTACGGAGTTAGGATGGATTGCGAGTTTTTCATCAGGCAAGTAGCTTACAGAAAAGGGTTCAAGATTTATGAACTCCACGTCGCTTTTGATCATGTCCACTTGTTTGTTGAGATGCCCATCACGATGAGTGTTAGCAAGGCTCTTCAGTTGTTTAAAGGATATAGTGCCTTTAAGCTTTTGAAAAAACATCCTTGGCTGAGAAACTATTTCGGAAAAGGACACTTTTGGAGCCCTGGAAAGTTCTTCCGTAGCGTCGGGAATACAACCACTGAAGCTGTTGCCCACTACATCATTTCTTCTCAACCCTGGGTTTGTTAGGTTTAACATTTTATTTATTGATACCTCGCCCTTTAGGGCGGGGTGATTCATCTTATTATTAAGTTTTATTTCTTTTTAGATTTTTCTTCTTCCAGAACCTTTTTCATTATTTCTTTCATTTTTTTAAGATCATAATCTTCAACTCCTAAATTATTTGCACCATAAGAAATCATAATGGTGACAAGGGGTTGTAGTAAATAATAAGCATACCAAACCATATTAAGGTCTCTAAATTCCTCTGGATTTTTTTCACCATGAAATATATTATTTCGAACAACATAAATAAATTCAATCAAATTTTCCCAATCATTTTCATTTTTAATAGAAATTTTTTCTATTCTCTCATTATTCATACTTATATTTTCTAATGGTTTTTCTTTAAGTTCCTTTATTAATCTATTAATTTTTACATTTAATTCTTGCTTTCTTCCCACCTCTTCTAAATAAATCTTTTTTATTCCTTTAGCATGTTTTAAAGAATTTATAGCATCCCTATCTGTTCTTGAATTCACAAAAAATCTTTTTCTTAAAGAAGCTATAAAAGCTAAGTAAAGAAAAATAAATTTTGAAAAATAATCTTCTTTAACTGCTTTTTCATACCATTTCCATATTAATTGATCATAATTAGGCCCTTTTTCTTCTTCCATTTCTAACCTAAAACTCCACAAACCTCTCCATCACCATTATTTAGTATTGAGCGAGTCATTTTAGAAAGTCATTAGTGCTTGCACTTCTCCATATAACACCCTAATATTCTTTAGCTTGCCAGTGAATTCTTTTTTCCTATCTCCGAGAACTATTATGATTGTACCTTTTTTATTAAATATACCTTCTTCTTTGAATTCTATATTTGTAACTTTATCAAGAACTTCTGCTATAAAATGGTTCTTTTTAAAAAGGAGGCCTGTTTTTTTGTGCCAAATCAATCTCTTATTTGTTATATGAAAATCAAAAACACTACCCATAAACCCTACAGGATCATTACTACTATACTTGATTGTTTCATCTGGAGCAAGAAATTCATGGACACTCATTTAATATTAAGTTTTTCGAAATTTAACTATTTTCCGCTTCCTATCCCAATAAGGGCTTTTACATTTAGGGCATACAAGAGGCTTCTTTTTATCTCTAGGAATCCATTTGTGTCCACAACGTTCACATTTATATCCGTTTAGTTTGATTCTTCCCATACCTAATAATATATGATTAGAAGTATATAAACTTAGTTATGTTGGAGTAGTTAAAAGAATTTATAAGCAATATATACCTAATAGTAATATACTAATAGGAGATAAAGTGACTCTGTGTTACCATAAAGAAGCTTTTGCTTTGGGTTTTCTCGGTGCGTTTTTTATATTTGCTATTGTGACTTTGTTTGAGGATGTCATTGGAAAGTGGGCCGAAGAGTTTAAAAAATTGTTGGGTATTAAATAATTATGAAAGAGGAATGGAAAACTAAAAACACAAATAATTTTAGAGTAGACCTCTCTTTTTCAGATATAAGAGAATTTGAGAGGACAAAACATGTTCATAGACTACATCCTTATTTGGGAAAATTTATCCCTCAATTAGTTGAAGTTTTTTTAAAAAAATATTTCAAAAAAGATGATTGGATACTTGATCCTTTTGTGGGATCAGGAACAACATTAGTAGAAGCAAATATTTTAGGAATGAATTCTATTGGAACAGAATTATCTGTGTTTAATACTCTAATTTGTAAAATAAAAACAAAACAATATAATCTGGAAGAAGTAGAAAATGAAATAAGAGATATCTTAAAGAAAACTCAAAGATTCAGCACTTTTCTAAAAAGTAAACAGAAAAAATGGTCAAAAGAAAATATTCCCAATCTAAAAATAAATAGCGAATATTTTAATTCTTGGTTTTCTAAAAGAGCATTAAAAGAGATATTATTTTATAGAAATTTAATTAAAGATTATAAAAATCAAGATATTTTGAAAATTATCTTAAGTAGGTCTACTAGATCAGCAAGGCAAGTACCCCACTATGATTTAGCTAGGCCAAAAAAACCAATTAAGAAAAAATATTGGTGTATTAAACATAAGAGAGATTGTGAACCTGTTGATGAAGCAATGAAATTTATTAATAGATATAGTTTGGATACTATAAAAAGATTGAAAGAATTCCAAAAACTAAGAACAAATAAAAAAATAATCATTCTTCAAGGAGATAGTAGGGAGATAAAGTTACCTCTCCCAAAAAAAAGTATTAATGGGATTTTTACTTCTCCTCCTTACATTGGGTTAATAGATTATCATGATCAACACAAATATGCATATGAACTTTTTGATTTAAAAAATAATAATAAAAGAGAAATAGGGCCTATGTTTAATGGAAAGAGTGTAAGAGCAAGAGAAGATTATAAAAAAGGAATCATATCCGTGCTAAAGAATATGAAGCCTTATCTAAAAAACAAAGCCAAGGTTTTTATCGTGATAAATGATAAGTTTAACATGTATCTTGAAATTGCAGAGAAGAGTGGTTTTATCATAAAGGATGTTTTTCATAGGCCAGTGATGTATAGAACAGAAAGAGATAACACTAAATTTTCAGAAAGTATTTATTATTTAGAGAAAGCCTAAATTTCCATCTTTTTCGTTGCTACATCTTCTATCTTTTTTTGAATTTTTTCTTTTAGTTCCTTTCCTACTTGATCGAAAATTTTTAGTAATTCTTTATATGTTCCAGAGCCCCCTAACAAATCCCAAAAATCTTCAGCTACATATAATTCTTCTTTAATATCTAAAACTCCTTGAATTGTAAATCTATCATATGGTTTAGGATGATAAGGGTTGTAAGGAATTGCTAATGCACTTACAATTTTTTTATTTCTTAATGCTACCCATTCTAACAATTTTTGTTTAGATTTACTAAAAACATCTATATTTGGTTTAGCCGTTTTTATTTCAAAATAATATTCTTTCCCCTCTTTTTCTAGAAAAAGATCCGCCCTTACTTTAATCTTCCTTCCTTCCTTCTTTTCACACTTAAGTATTTCTTTAATCTCTTCCTCTTTATTAGCTTTCCTAGTTTTATTCTTAATTTCTTGCATAATCTTAGAAACTATCATATTCTCTTCATTAGAAATTTCTCCAACCACATCATAACTAGTTATTACTTTATCGTATTTGGATTCTGCAATGATTTTAGCAATTTGTTCGTAAATTGACATTCCTAAAGAAGTTGCTAAAGAATGAATAAAAGAGTATGCGGCAACTTTTTTAGAATCCTGCATGATTTTAGCTAAAAAAGGCATAGAAGAAGTTTCTCTTTCGTAATTGACTAATTTTCCTTCTATTTTAACCCTCAACAGGTCTTTTATTTTAGTTTTTGTTTCACTGTCCATATTTCCTTAAAGAACCACAAGACTTTTAACCCTTTCGCAATAAGAAGGAAATCTTTTAAATCTGGCTGATTAGCATATCATCATGACTGAATTAAGATTTGATTCACAAGGCAAATTTATAGGGATTGACGACAAACTATTCGATAGAAGCGACCAACCAGAACAATCCCTTTTGAAAACTAATAAAGCAACAAAACAATCATATTCCCAGAAATTTGACAATTCTCAGGACACTAAATACTGGAGTTTGTATAAAGACAACCAGAAACTAGAGCCCCTGAGATTTTCAAATGGTAAAACACAAGAAGATGTTGTTGAAGAAGTTGTGCAGCTTGTTCAAGGCGGGACAAAAATCATCTTCCTGCACGGTGTTTGCGGAACAGGGAAATCTGCAATTGCATTAAACATCGCCCGTGTCCTTGGAAAGGCAGCTGTTGTAGTTCCTGTTAAAGGCCTGCAAAGACAATATCAAGAAGATTATATGGAAAAGATGTTTCTTCTAAAACCGAATAAAGAAAAATTAAGAATTTCAATGATTACAGGCCGAGCTAATCATGATTCTGTATTTATGCCTGGAATTTCATGCGCAGATCCCTTTTTACCAGACACAATCCAGCTTATTGAAAAAAATTTTAAGATAATTAAGGAATATTACGAGAAAAACACATTAATACAGCACAAAAGCGCCTTGACTAATTTTAATCAATTAAAAAGAATTTCAATTGCCCCTGTAAATCCTTACTGGAGCCCAATCATACCTTCTAAATATAACATGAATCTGCCAGATGCTAAAATTAAATCATATAAAGGTTTGAAAGACACAGATTTCATTTTTTATCACAGGAAAGAAGGATGTTCTTATTATGACCAATATGAAGCATATCTTGATTCAGACGTGATAATTTTTAATGCAGCAAAATATAAAATTGAAACTAGCCTGGATAGAAAACCAGAAACAGAAATAGATATTATTGATGAAGCAGATGAATTTTTAGATAGTTTTTCCAGTCAAAGTGAACTAAACCTGGACCGCTTGAAAAATTCATTAGCTAATCTTTATTCAGAGCACGATGATACCATGGATCTTGTGGATGAAATTATCAAATTGATTAAATTAGAAGAGAAAAACAAAAAAGCAACAGGAGTAGATGTAAATAAAATTTTTCATATAAAGGACACAAATATACGCAAGATTTTATCTTTGATGCTAAGAGATGGAAATCTTGAGTCAGAAACTTATTCTGATGATTCTGCTTCTAATTATGTCAGTAAAGTCCTTGAGATTGCAAGGCAATTTGAAGATTTTCTTGATGATACTTATTTAACCTATAGAGAATATGAAAAAAATTTGTATGTTAATCTTGTTACTACAAACCTATCCAAAAGATTGCAGGAAATTTTAGATAAAAACAAGGCTTTTGTGTTTATGTCAGGAACATTGCACTCAAAAACCGTCTTAGAAAATGTGTTTGGCATTACTGATTACAAAACTGTTGAAGCTGAAACAATTCTTCCCGGAACAATTGAAATCCATCAAACAGGAAAAGAATTTGATTGTAAATATAGTAATTTTAATTCAGAGCATATTACCAAAGAGAATTATTTTAAGGTGTTATCTGATTGCATTGAAAAAGCCACAAGACCCACATTAATTCATGTAAATGCATTTACTGATTTGCCAAGTGATGAGGAAACAATCAAATTTTCTCTTAAAGGTTTGATATCACGTGAAGCACTAATTGAATTGCAGAAAAGCGATAAAATAGGGAGATTAATTTCTGAATTTAAAAAAAAGTTATCTAATATTTTATACAGCACAAAATGTTCTAGAGGAGTTGATTTTCCAGGAGATACATGTTGTTCAGTGTTGTTCACAAAATATCCAAACCCCAATACACAGAATACGTTTTGGAAAATCTTAAAGAAGACACATCCACAATATTTTTGGGATTTCTACAAGGATAAAGCAAGAAGAGAATTCTTGCAGCGTTTATACAGAGCTTTACGCTCTCAAGAAGACCATGTTTTTGTTTTATCTCCAGATTCCAGGGTTTTAGAAGCTGTGAGAGATGTACAATCAATGAACAGAAAAATTCTTAGGATTTAACGTTTTCCATACAACAACAATTCTTAAAAACCCCAAAACAATCAGAAAAACATGCCAATAGAAGAAACCATCATAGAAACAGTTAAGAGATTTACATTTGATGAAAAACTTCCTGAATTTATAGACAGGGCTAAATATCTCGAAGAAAGATTAAAAGAAGGACAGAAAATTTTTGTTGAAATAAAAGGGGATAAGGCCCCTCTTCATATATATGCTATTCACTTAGAAATTCATGAGTTAGGAGAATATCCCAGAAAAATAATTTACATTGATACTCTTGGAAAACTAAGAATAAATAAAAAGGAGAGGAATCTTTTCAAAGACTATAAGCCCTCACCAGAATCTCAAAGAGAGTGAGAACCAAAACCCCCTTCTGTATCACGATAATCCTTAAAAAAGAAAATACATCTTTTTATTTATGGCAAAAGAAAAGAATCAAGGAATTTTCTTAACTCAGAGAAATTTATTTCCTTGGAAAAGACCCCCTAAAGAAGGATATTGTGAATCCTCTACAAGGTATAATGCTCAGACAGAATTAATAGAATTTTTTGGAATGGAAATTCTTGATCAAAATATTAAGGGGTATCGTGTGTGTGCAACAGCAGCAAAACATCTAGCAAGAGTAATTCTTTTTGATAGAAGTAGAGGGGTAAATGGGGTGATAGAACCAGGAGATAAAATTTATGGAACTCCTAAGAAGAAGATTATTTTTGAAGGAAATATTACAATATATAATAAAGGACAAATCCCTGGAACAGAATTAGAGGGTTTTAACTTAGAATCCAGAGGAAAAATATGGTTAGCAAAACCATGCATCTTTGAGTATGCGTACTCTCGAGGACTTTCCAATGTAATTTTTGGCAGAGCTGCAACAGAGAAAGGAAAAGAAAGCAGAATAAAAGCAATCATAAATGGCCACGAGAAGATAAAAATGACGGAAGAAAGAAGAAGATCTGATAGAGAACACCCTTATTGGCAGATTGATAAATCCCAAATAAGTGAAAAATTTCTAAGAAAGTTTGGAGAAAGATTACCCTCTGCTTAAAACCAAAACACTTATGAATTATATTTTCTTTGGTGATTCATGGACGCGTCACAAATCTACATCCTTTTAGCTATCATCATCTTAGCTATCATCGTCTTACTTGTATTTTTAATAAAGAAAAATAAGAGGGAAGCAAAACTCACCCCATTAGCAGCTCTTGCTTTCGCATTTGTCTTTGCAGGAGTTCTTTTTGTTGGAGAAGGCAGAGTGGTGAGTTATAGTTTAATGGGAATTGGAGTAGTTATTGCCATAATAGATATAATCGCAAAATTAAAAAAGAAATAAAAATGAGTGATAAAAGAGGTTAGAAAATGGACGGAATTGTTCTTGCAGGACTGCTTGGGGGGATTGGTGGTTTGACAAGAGGTGTTGTTGGCTTGCTTAAAGCATTATCTTTGCGACGGAGAATTCTATGGGCATATTATATAATTACTGTTGTGATTGCTGTGATAATTGGAATCTTTGTAGGAATCATATTTGATTTTGACCCTCGTTTGAGTCTATTAGCTGGTTATGCTGGTACAGATATCTTAGAGGGGCTGTATAAGTCGTTTAAAGTATCAAAAGTTTATGTCAGGAAGAAATAATGAGCAGACCTAAAAAACAGAACTATTTTTTTGAACAAATAAAAGCCATTGATGCACCTTTACCAGAGATGAAGAAAACCTTTGCGAAAGAATTAGTTTTATTAAAAAAGATTTGTAAGGATAAAAAGGTTTTAGATGTTGGCTGTGGTCCAGGGAGACCTGCAGACAAATTAGCTAAATTCTGCAAAGAGATTGTTTGCATTGACAATGACCCCAAAATGATAAAAGCTGCAAAGAAGAAACTTTCTAAAATAAAAAACGTGAAAGTCCTCTATATGAATGCATTCAACATGACTTTTGGCAACAATAAATTTGATGTTTCTTACTCAACGTATAACACTCTAGGATCTATAGATGAAAAAGAGAGATTTTTAAGAGAGATTCTAAGAGTAACAAAACCAAAAGGCACTATTATGGTGTCCACATGGAAAAGGGATAAGAAAACAACAGAATTTCTCAAAAAATATTATCATTACCTTGGATTTAAAATAAAAGATATAAATGAAGACAGAACTATTACAAATAAATGGGTTTTTGAAAGGATGAACCCTAAGAAAATTGTAGAACTATTCAAAAAATGTGGATTGCAAAAAATAAAAACATATGAAATAGGAGTATGGGCTGCAATAATTGGGAATAAACCTAATTTATTTAAATAAAAATTTCCTTATTAGTTAGGAAGAAATAAAATAATATTTTCTTTTGCGAAACATTTAAATACTAAGTAAGATTAATCTTACCATGGTAGAAATAGAAATAACAAGGCTTAGTTCAAAAGGACAGATAGTAATTCCTCTCGAGATGAGGAAAGGACTCAAGGAAGGGGATAAGATGATAGTGGTTAAAAAAGATGATGAAATAATTTTGAAGAAATCCATCTCTGAAGACGCTATTCTCTCTGAAAAATCTCTGTCGAGATCCTGGATGAATAAAAAAGAGGATAAAGCATGGAAAGATTTGTAAGAGGAGATATTATAGTGATTAGCTTTCCTTTTTCTGATTTAAAAAATGCAAAAAGAAGACCTGTTCTGATCTTAAAAGTTCCAAAAGGCGAAGACATTATTGTTGCCCAAATAACTGGTTCTTCATACGAAAAATCAATGGAAATCCCGCTAGAAAAAAACAGTTTCAAAACAGGTGGGCTAACAAGAAAAAGTTTCGTAAGAATGGATAAAATTGCCTCTATTGAAAAATCTTTAGTAAAGTATAAAGCAGGCTCATTAAAACACGAGAAATTTGAGGAAATATTAAATAAAATTGTCTCTTTCTTTGTGGAGAACTAAAAATGCCTTCTATAACAATCAACATTGACGAAGACGTCAAGAAAATCATTTCTAAAAGAGCAAAGAAGAATTTATTTAGTCTTAGAGAGCAGATTGAGGATATTTTGCGTAAAAGCGCTGTCAGGACAAAAAGCAGTGTAGGTTACAAGGCACTAAAAATTGATGACCGGCTTGTTTCTGCGTTTTCAAGAGAAAAGCGCGGAAGAAAGAAGAAGAAAAAGAAGAAGAAATAATTTTAATTCAGAAAAGTTTTAATAGCCCAACACTTATTTAATTAATGTATGAAGAATCATTTTCAAAATATAAGAAAAGGTTTGGAAGATCGTTCTCAAAGATTATATGGAGATATGATGCAGGGTTTGAAATCTTTTTCTGAAAATCCTGGCAAGTATACTCTCCAGCTAGGAAAAGATTATTGGGATTTGTTAGTACCTATTATTACCGGATATGCAGGAATAAAAATTGCAACAAAAACAGGAACGTCCCAACCTTTATTCCTAGACTATTTGGCAACTCAAGCAATATGGTTTGCAAGTATGTTTTCACCTTATGTACTTAAACCAGAAAAAACTAATATAGGTAATCATTTTAGGGCAGTCAGAAATCTTTTTGGAGGAGTTATCCCAACACTACATTTTATTAACCCAGCACCTTGGGACTGGCTTCTTACTTCAATGTCAGTGTCTGTTGGGATATTATATGAACATGCTAGACATAGGGAAAGAAAAAGAGCTTCTAAACTTCTTGAACCAGGACAAAAACCTAAGAACTTAGAAAGTACAATAAACCAGAATTCTTAAGCATATTATTTTTCTTTTAGTAGTTAAAATAAGAAAATTTATATATCAGATCTAATTTGTATAGATTATGAAAAAAACACTTGTTCAAATAAGTAGCGGATAGAAGGACTTCCTGATTACATGCAAAAAAAAGAATTAATGAAAAAGGTATGGGGGCATTTTAAAGCTAAAAATAAAGTTGTTCGTGATTGTATGGAAGATGAAACAACTTTTCATAAAGAATTTAAAAAATTATTAGGTGCATATAATTCAAGTAAGATTTATGCACCATACTCGTTGCCTGAGGGTTTTAACGAAAAACTTGTTGATTTAGAAGAATGTGTTGGTAATTCTCCAGTGAAAGAAGGAATTGGTACTAAAATTAATAATCCTGTTGGGGCGAGTGCTATTGGAGTTCTTTCTATGGCTGGAATAGCTGCTGCCGTAGATGCTAAAAAATATTGGAAAAATAAAGAAAAAATGAATAGAAGAGAGTTCTTAGTAGAGGGCATTATAGTACTTGGTGTTGGAATAGTAGTTGGTGGGGCAATCGGAGGATTGAATGCATCTTTTAAACAAGGACACTTAGGTATAATTGAATATAGTGCAAAATATTTAGATAATATTTATGTTAATTATATACGTTAATCTTTCATAAGCTATCCGACAGATTTTTATAACTTATTAACCTTTTTATAAAATGAGCTTATTTGATAAAAATTTCAGGGAGATTTTTTCAGCACAACTTTTTGCAATTATTGGGGGCTTGATTTCCGGAGTTGTATTAGCTGTCTATGTGAATAAAATATTTCTTATTCCAGGAATGTTAATAATAATCCCTGGTTTTATGGCTATGAGGGGGAATATAAGCGGAACATTTGCTTCGCGTATTAGCTCAGGGCTTTTTCTTGGAGTAATAAATCCCTATAAGTTAAATAAAAAGATAATTAATGGAAATATTAAGGGCTCTTTCGCACTTGCAACAATAGTTTCTCTTGCTCTTGGATTACTGGCCTTTGCTTTTAATTATATTATTATGGGGGTTGTAGCTCCAAAAATAATCTTGATTCCCTTTTTGGCAGGAATTTTATCAAATTTTATTTTAAACAGGGTAACCTTATTTTCCACTTTGTATCTTTTCAAAAAAGGACATGACCCAAACAACATAATTGGACCTTTTGTAACAACAATAGGAGACATAACAAGCATAGTTTCTTTGTTGATTGTTATTTTACTAATAGTTTAAAAATCCAAAAACCAAAAAATGAAATACCACAATAAACCAATAAAACAAATAAGTAAACACTTAAAGAAAATATTGCATCTGCATAGGGAAAAACACCACCCAGAAATTCATAAAATTCATAAGAAATATGGCATCTCAAAACGAACTCTTTTTTATGTCAAAGAATACGGGAAGAAGGCAAATGTTTCAAAAACAATAATAAAAGAGAGCATAAAAATTCTGCTTTTGGCTTCTCTTATAAGTTCTTTAGGAGGTCTTGCCCTGGAGCAGGTTAAAACATTATTTCTTTCAATATTACCTTTGATTATTCTGCTTCCCACACTGAATAATATGATAGGAAATTACGGAACAATAATCTCTTCACGATTCTCTACAATGCTTTATGAAGGAGAAATAAAAAGAAAATGGTGGAAAAACCTTAAACTTAAAAAATTATTTCTTCAGATAGGTGTCATGACATTAATAGGTGCTGTTTTAAGTTCAGCAGTTGCAATAGCAATAACTTACTTTTCTCCAGCAGGAATTTCATTTGCCACAGCATGGAAAGTTTTTCTGATTGTAATAATAGATATGGCAGTTCTGACAAACATCCTATTTTTTGTAGCTATTTTTGCAGGAATCCGCATTTATAAGAAAAAAGAAGACCCAAATAATTTTTTAATTCCGATAACAACATCTGTAGCTGATTTTGCTAATATGGCTGTTCTTGCATTGCTGATTATTCTGCTTTTCTGAAACCTTTTTATAATAACTAATCTTTAATTTTCTTGAAAATGATTGAAAAAATTCATAAACTCACCTTTAAACTTTCTCCTTCAGCCCTAAACTTAATGAAAGAGTGCCCGAGATGTTTTTGGCTGCATCAGCGTAAGGTCTGGAAGAGACCTGTTGGAATATTTCCAAGTCTGCCAACAGGGATGGATAGGATTCTTAAAGTTCATTTTGATAAGTTCAGGGATAAGGGAGGACTTCCACCTGAATTATGTGAACATCATTCTTGTACAGATATGAAATTATTTGAAGATGAAGAAAAACTAAAGATATGGCAAAATAATTGGAAAGGAATCCAATGGGAAGATAAAGAAGGAAATATTCTCAAGGGAGCTGTTGACAATATACTTGTTAAAGGAAAGAAATTGATAGTCTTGGACTATAAAACTAGGGGATATCCTTTGAAAGAAGACACTGCAGAGCATTATAGACTTCAACAAAATATTTACAATTTTTTATTAAGAAAAAATGGTTATGAAACAGAAGATTATTTCTTCTTATTATTCTATGTACCTAAAGAAGTCATGCCTACAGGAGAAGTAATATTTGATACAGAATTAGTTAAGATGGATGTTGATGTTGAAATGGCTGAAAAGGTTTGGAAAAAAGCTTTAAAACTTCTTAATGAAGAATGCCCTGTAGAAGGATGTGACTGGTGCAAGAGATTTTAAAAATGAAAATCAAAGCATTAATTTTTGATGTTGGAGGGGTTTTGCAATTAGGAAAAAAACCCTTGGAATATTATAAAGGAAAACCACACAGTTTAGGAGTTCACGAATACATATCAAGAAAATTGAAAATTTCTCTTGACCAATATTTTGATTCAGTTGACACAGCTTATACAAAATCTATAGAAGGTGAGATTTCTGAAAAAAAAGCATTAAAAATCATGGCAAGAAATCTTAAGACAACCTCTAAAAAATTAAAAGAATTTTATAAGCAAGCATATAAGGAAAATTTCAAACTTAACAAAGAACTTCTTAAATTTGCATTTAAGAAAAAAAAGCAAGGATATAAAATCGCAATTCTTTCAGATCAATGGTATCTGTCTAAAAAAGCATTAGTTTTAAAAGATTTTTATAATAAATTTGATGCAACCATTGTTTCATGTGATGTAGGTGTAAGAAAACCAAATCCAGGAATTTATAAATTAACTTTGAAAAAACTCAGACTTTCTGCAAAAGAAACAATTTTTATTGACAATCAGGAATGGAATATCAAACCAGCAGAAAAACTTGGTATGAAAACAGTTTTATTTAAAAATAATAAGCAGGCAATCAGAGAAATTGAAAGAAAGTTATAAGCCCAAGAGCTGTAAAAACATTTTTATATTATAAAAAACTCTATTTATTATAAGATTGAATCAAATTGAAAGGAGGTAAAAAAACAAAAAATGGCTTTTGGCGTTGTAGAATGGTTTGTACTTGTCTTTGCAATACTTGTTATCATAAAACTTCTAATATGTTCCTTTAATCCAAAGGGATGGCTTAACCTTACAAAAGGTCTTTACAAAAACGGAATTGTTCTATTTATAGTGGAGTTGATTTTAGCAGCAATATTGTTCTATTACTTGCTTATGGAACTATCAATAGTTCAAATTTTTGCCACAATTACTCTTGGAGCACTATTAACAGGAATGACTTTTGCTATCTATAGTAAAGAATCAATGAGTTTTGCAGGAAAAATATTAAAGGCAAAAACTCTTTTGAATAAAGCATGGCTACCTGTTTTGATATGGTTAGCTCTAGCAATTTGGACATTAGTAGAACTTTTTTAATTTTTTAATTTTTTAATTTTGAAAGAAAAACCTACTTGGAAGAAGATTGGGCATATTTATAAATTCTAATCTTTTTATCAGGGCATGAGTAAAGAAACAAGCAAAAAAATGAATAAGAAAGTTGTTTTTCTTTCTTTAATAGCTCTTGGATTTCTAGCATTAACTTTTTTTGTTGACTGGATATTTATTATAGGTGCTGTAATAATCATGATTATCAATCAAAGAGAATTGCTAGGGAAGAAATAAACTCACACCTTCTTCTTTCTCAGAATTCTAAATCCTTCCCAGGCAACAAAAGCCCCGAGAGCAAACATTAAAAGAGAAACTCCTGCTAAAATATAATTTCCTTCACCAATATACCCTCCTGTTCTAAATGTGAGATAAAGAAGAGCTGAAAGAGTTGTCACAAGAACAAAAAGAGCAGGGATTAAAATGAACTTAACCTTTGTCTTTTTTGAAACAAAATATGCAGAGACACCCATCATTGTTATTGAAGCTATTAATTGATTAGAAGTTCCGAAAAGCCTCCACATTGTTTCATAAGTATTTGTAACTGCAAGAAGCCATGCAGGAATAAGGATTATAAGTGTTGTAAGAACCTTGTTTTTTAATTTAGGAAAAAGACTCTCAGAAAG
>DAOWJD010000049.1 GCA_030640565.1 Nanobdellota archaeon | reverse complement strand
TTTCTTTCCACATCTGAGGCAGTAGCCATTTCATCAAGCGTTCTTGGTATATTATAAGACCTGCAGGCTGCATAAAGGCAAGCAGCTATTACAGATTCCATATTTCTTCCACGTACAAGCCCTCTTTGAAGAACAAAATTGTAAATTCTTGCAGCATCATCTCTTACAACATTTGGAAGATTTAGATAAGAAGCAACAACTCTTAATTCAGCCATAGCAAGTCTAAGATTTCTTTCAATGCTTGTTGATACTCTTTCCTGCCATTTTTTTAATCTTAAGAATTTTCTTGTTTGTTTTGGTTCAAGTCTGTATATGTCTGAAATTTCCCCAACATTAGTTGTAAGGCCTTTGTCAAACTTTTGAATACTTATTGGTGCTCCTCCCCTGCCTTTTTTTACTCCTTTGTCAAACTTTCCAGAAAGATCTACTCCCACATCAACCATTTTTTCTTCAACAACAAGACCACAGTCATTACAGATAATCTCTCCTAGGTGAGGATCATAGGTGAGATGAATACTTTTGCATTCAGGGCATTTTTTTATAAATGTCATAGTAATGTTTTTTAGATTGAATAGTAAGTTTTATAAAGCTTTTCCTTTTATAAAGCTTTTCTTTTTTATAGTTTCTTTTAGTGGTAAAAGTTTATTAAAAATCTTATTTAAGGTTTTCTATTAGAATCCCATTGACCATTCCTTCTTGACTTGGTCTATTTGTTATTCTGACTTTCCCAATATCTGTTTCAACAATAGTGCCTTTTGTAAGAATATTTTGTCTTGCTAGGAATCTATTTGAAGGTGTTTCAATAACATTTTTCATTTCCACTTTTTTTATTTTATCTCCTGACTTTACATTTATGATTTTACCTTTTAACAAAAAAGTTTTTTTATTTCCCCCTCTTATTTTAACAGTCTTTCTTTTTTCTTCGCCAAGCTTAATTATCTTTTTTTGTCCTGGTCGTTCATAGAGTTTTTTCTTTCCTACTTTTTTATATCTTCCACCAGATATCTTTCTGCCTTTTTTCATAACAAAAGAAATTTGTTACTGATTTAAATAATTTTCTTTTTACCTATTTTTAACAATAATAGCGAAATGTTTATAAATAAATCCTACAGAAGATAAACATGGTTAATGGAATTGAGAGACCTTTGGATCTTTTGAACAATTCAAAAGGGAAAGAAGTTCTTGTGCATCTTAAAGGAGATAAGCAATTTGTAGGGACTTTGCTAGCTTTTGATATCCATATAAATCTTGTTCTTGATAACATAAAGGAGATGGAGAATAATGAGGTAAAGCGAAATCTTGGACTTACATTTTTAAGAGGGGATACGATTATATTTATTTCTCCAGCTTCAACAGCTTTGAAAAAGGAATGATTTTCTTAATTTTAAAAATTCCATCTGAACTGTAAACCCACAGTCTTCTTTTTTGGAATGTTTCTGTTAGCCACACTTGTTTCGCCTACAAGTTCAACATGTACATATTTTGAAAAGGTATACCTTAGAATAGACTTTAGATTTAACAAATAATCACCATTTCCTTTTCTTTTAGCAGTAAATCCAGCTACGCCTCTTACGTTTTTTACAATTTCACCACCAAGTACCAAACCAGCATACAACTCATTTGGTTGGTTTATTCCTTCTTTATCTTTTCCTGTAAATGTATATTGTGATGCTAGATCAACTTCGAACTTCTTATTTGAGGTTAAATATGTTGCCAATAAACCAATTTTTTCATCATATCTCTGATTTCCTAATTCTCCTGTTGGAAGTGTGAGGGCAAAATAAGGTAAGAAGTGAAAATTGCCTGTGCTAAATCTTGGACCACCACCAAGAGTGATATCCATAGTTCCATTATTTGAACCATCTGGTCCATTAGTGGATTTATATGATGCATTCAAAAAACCCCATTTTCCAGATTCCTTGCCATCCCAGCCTTTCAAAACAAATGTATTTGTTAATGCTTCAAGACTATTAGGTCTCTTTAGATAAAAAGTCCGCCCATCAACCTGCCAGTTAGTAGGGCCCCTCATACCTTTAGATATATCATCTGCATAGGCAATTCCTAAGATTGTTGCTAGAGTGAAAATCCAAGTCAACATACCTTTTTTTAATCCCATAGTAACCATTATTTAATGGTAATGGTATATAAAGGTTTGTGGTATTCCTACAACACCATTAAATTTATATATTAAGTTCTTTATTAATCATGTGTATGGCATTAGAAATACTAAGAAAAATTGGACTTTCAAATGGTGAAATTAAAATATATTCTGCTTTACTTGATTTAGGAATATCTCCTATTAATAAAATTCATGAAAAAACAGGTATTGAAAGAAGAAATATATATGATATTTTAAATAAACTAATAGAACGTGGTTTAGTAACATATATTACTGAAAATAAAAAAAGATATTTTCAGATAACACAACCAAATAAGATTATAAGTTATATAGAAGAAAAAAAGTATGAATTAGAAAAAATAAAAAAGGACATAAAAAAGGAACTCCCTTCTTTAAATAAAAAATTTGAATTACTAAAACCAGAGATAAATTCCCAAATTTATAGAGGATACGAAGGAGTAAAAGCAGTCTGGGAAGATATGCTTAGCTATAAGGAAATATATTGGATTGGTTCAGGGAGATATATTCCAAAAAAGTTTCCTAATTTTTTTGCGAATTGGGATAAACGAAGAGTAAAATTAAAGATAAAAATGTTCAATCTTGTTCGGGCAGAATTAAAACAAGAAACAAAAATTCTAGAATTTGAAAAAATTAAGTTTCTTCCAAAAGAGTTTAGTGGTAACCCGATTGTTACATGTATCTACGAAAATAAGACTGTTAATTTTTCATTAGGAAAAGATTTTTTTGCATTTGTAATTGAGAGTAAAGAAATTGCTGATAATTATAGGGGATATCATAAATATTTGTGGAATAAAGTGGCTAAAAAATAATTTTTGATAACCTCTATTTTATTCTTATCATGCCGTAAGACCATTAATTTAAGTTAAATTATTAAATCACTTTCACTTCTATTTTTTATGACAGAAAAAATAAAAATAACATTTTTAGGAACATCTGATTCAGTCCCAAGTGCTATGAGAAATCATCCCGCAATATTACTGACTTATCAAGGAGAAAATATCCTTATTGATTGCGGGGAAGGAACTCAGAGACAATTTAGAAAAGCAAAGTTAAATCCATGTAAGGTAAACAGGATTTTAATTACTCATTGGCATGCAGACCATGTTCTTGGAATTCCTGGATTGATTAAAACTCTTGCCTTGAGTGGGTATAAGAAACAACTTCATATTTATGGGCCTAAAGGAACCAAATCATTTATGAGAATTTTTTTGAAATTGTTTGCATTTAGGCAAGAGTATCCTATAAAAGTACAAGATGTTGAAGGAAAGTTTTTTGAAACTAAAGATTTTTATCTCGAAGCTGAAAAAATGACCCATAGAATTCCTTGTAATGCTTACTCTTTTGTTAAAAAACCACAGATAAGAATTGATAAAAAGAAATTACAAAAATTAAAAATTTCTCCTGGAAAACATATGCAAAAATTAAAACAAGGGAAAAACATGACTTACAAAGGTAAAAAATATCTGGCAAAGAATTTGACTTACCAACAAGGAGAAAAAAAGATATCTGTTGTTCTTGATACATCTTTTAATAAAAAGATAACCCCTTTTGTGAAAAATTCTGATGCTTTGATTTGTGAATCTACCTTTATGCCTTCTCTTAGAAAGATGGCTAAGGAGCGTTATCATTTGACTGTAAAACAAGTAGCAGAAATAGCTAAGAAATCAAAATCAAAAAAGCTTTTTTTAATGCACATAAGCCAAAGGTATTCAAGAGAACTGAAAAAGATTCTTACCGAGGCGAAGAAGACGTTTAAAAATTCTTATCTTCCAAAAGATTTAGATGTTGTTGAGGTTTAGGATGGAGATAACAAAATTTTCTATTACACCCAAACGACCTTTTAACTTTGAATTCGTTGGCACTCTTTACTCAAGATTTCCTATCCAATGCGTTGATTTGTATAGTCATAATACATATGAGCGTATTCTTAATTTAGGAGACAAGCTCTATCTTGTGAGAGTAAAATCTATAGGCTCTGTAGACAAACCAGAACTTTCTATAGAAGTTATTCCTAATATTGATGACAAAAAGTTGATTGAGAAAAAGTTAAGATGGATGTTTGGATTAGGTGATGACCTTGAGAGCTTTTACAAGATTGGTTTAAAGGATAAGAACTTTGCTAAAATAATAAGAAATTTTTATGGTTTAAGGGCACCTAAAACACCGATTGTGTTTGAGGCTTTAATTATTGCAATAACTGAACAGCAAATTGCTTTACCTGTGGCTATTACTTTAAGAAAGCGATTAGTAGAGGAATATGGTAAATCTTTGACTATTGAAGGAAAGAGGTATTATGCTTTTCCGACTCCTGAAATTTTAGCTAAAGCTAGTCCTAATGATATTAAAAAACTTAAGTTCAGCCTTAGAAAATCTGAATATATTGTCAATGTTTCAAAAATGGTTGCTCAGGGCAAACTTAATTTAGAAAAAATGAAAGAATTGGATACAGTTAAGATTATTGATATTTTAACTAAGATTAGGGGATTAGGACCTTGGACAGTTGAATATATGATGTGTAGAGGAATGGGCCGATATGATGCCTTACCTGCTAATGATTTAGCTCTTAGAACGAGTGTCACTAAATATTTACGTAGAAAAGAGAGAGTTATTGAAAAAGAAGTCAGAGAGTTTTTTGAGCCTTTTGGTAAGCACAGGGGTTATGCAGCATTTTACTTAATTTACCATTATGCTTTTCAAAAGTATCCTAAGAAAGAATAGTTTAAAACAGAAAGATTTTAAATAGAACTTTTTCTTCTTTTTAATGTAGCCCCTGTAGCTCAGTCTGGATAGAGCGACTGCCTTCTAGGGATTGTTTTCATTAGGAAGCAAAACTGTTTCGGAATCCGAAGCAAGCAGTAGGTCGCAGGTTCGAATCCTGTCGGGGGCACTTGATTCCCTATCAGTCTTGAGCAGTAGTTTAAAGGAAGGGTTGATAAGGGAAAACTTGGTTTCCTTTATGCGGGGATGGCGAAGTGGTTAACGCGCTCGGCTGCAACCCGAGTATTCCTGGGTTCGAATCCCAGTCCTCGCTTTTTGAAAATGCGTAAGATAAACCCTCAGAAAAAAGAGAATTAATATAAAAAATACAAGAAATAAAATATATATTGCATTTTGAAAAACTTTTTAAAGTGAATTTTCTTTAATGTTCTATGAAAAAAGAGGTAAGACATTATTTTTCAATAGGATTTTTAGTTTTAGCTGTCTTAATTTTAGTATATATATTTAATTTGGGGATGACTGGGTATGTGGTTTTTGGAGAAGAGACAGCAGTATTTTTTCCAGATGATGACGCGACATTTACAACAAATATAATTGATTTTTCAGCGAATGTTTCAGCTCCAGTTGAAGGCATAAAAAATGTTTCTTTATTGATTAATGGAACAATCTATCAAACAAATTTTTCTGAGCTTGAGGCGGTTTATGATTTTTCAGAAACCCTTGTAGATGGATATTGGAATTGGAGTGTTATTTCTTATGATGGTGCCCATGCGTTTTATGAAAGTGGGACAAGATTTTTTACTATTGACACAACTCCAGAACTACCAGAAAACCAATCAATAGTTTATGGAGTTGATTGGGAAGGGGTAAGTTTTGATATAAATAGTTTTGAGGTAGATTCTGTAAAATTAGATACTTGGTTTGTTAATGATATAAGATTTATAATAATTGAAACAGGATTTTTAAATAATGAAGTAACTCTTGCAGTTGATAATTATTATTTACTTGTTTCAGTAAATGATACTGATGGAGAAATGGATTCGGCTATTTACAATTTAAATGTAGCTCAGGTCACTCCTTCATTAGGTTTAACAGGTACTTCACCTATACTACTTGATATTGCAGCAGATGTTGAGGGCACAGAATGTCCTAGTCAGCTAACATGTAATCTATATAGGAATGGTGAATTATTAGTAAACAATCTTGATACAACAGTTTTAGGAAAAGGAACTTATAATTATATTTATAATACAACAGGAAATCAGAATTATACCGATGATTCAAAAAATTTTGTATTAACTGTTGATGAATGCGCAACAGATAATGATTGTGCATCTGGTTATGAATGTAGTGCAGGGTCTTGTGAAGCAATTGTAGAAGAAGAAGACGATGAAGACGATGAAGATACCGATGATACCGATGACACCCAAGATACTGAAGACACTGGATCTGAATTTAATCCATATACTGTTTCCAGAGCTTTGTTAGGAGATATTCAAGAAATTACTTCAAGTCCGGGAAGCTCCCGAGAAGTTAGCATGGTTGCAACAAATACTGGAACAGGAATTTTAAGTTCATGTGTATTGAAATCATCAGGAGAATATGGTTCATGGATTTCAGTTTCTGAAGAACTCATAAACATAAATATTGGTGATCAACACACATTTTCCTTTAATATTGTGGTGCCTGAAGAAACTGAAGAAGGTTCTTATTCTTTGAAAGTTTCTTTTGAGGATTGTTTGAACACAGCTATGACAAAGGAGTTCACAATTAATGTTGAGAAGAAAAAATTAGAATTTGAAATTATCAGTGTAGACAGGACAAGGTCAAATAGAGTTAGGATAATTTATTCCTTGGAAGAACTTGCAGGAGAAGAGCAGGAAATAGTATTTGCATTCTCCTTGGTTGATGCAGATAATGTAGAGGTTGGAAGATTAGAATTGAATAAAAGTGTTGATGCAAACTCTACAGATGAATTTAAGATAAACATAGAGATTAACGAATCTTTGCTACCGATTAATGAAACTACAAACGAAACATTAGAGAGTGAGTTGACCCTTAATGTAAACTTTGATTCAGAAATATATTCCAGTTCTGTTATGGAAACAATAACCCTGGGGGCTCCTATTGGAGGATTTGCAATCTTTGAAGGTGTTGGTGCAGGAGAAGCAATAATCTTTGTGATTGTCTTGTTTGTTCTTGTGTTTATATTTGTCTTTGCTAGAAGAATGAGAAGACAAGGTAAAACTTTAAGAGATTTGCTTAATAGAAAATAAGAATTCTAAATTAATTAGATAAGATAATTATTTACACAGAATTTATAGAAAGAATTTTTTATTTTTTAGGTACGCAATTTTTTGACTGTGTTTGAAAGAGAGATAGCTTTTTTTTCTCTTTTTTTCTTTTCTTTTAAAACCTTTTCTCTTTCATTAATTTTAAAAAGTTCTTTTTTAAGATAAACTTTAGACTTTTCAATTTTTACAAGCTCTTTTTCTAATTGCTCTAAACGACCACTTTTTACCTCTTTTTTTATTTCCATAATCTTTATTAGATATTTTACTTTTTATTTCTTTCTATTCTTTTACTTTCCTATTCTTTTACTAACTTCTCTTTTATA
>DAOWJD010000018.1 GCA_030640565.1 Nanobdellota archaeon | reverse complement strand
TTAAAAAAATAAAAAGTTTTGTTTTTGACATTTAAACCACTACATAAATGTCATAAATGCCGGGCGGACTAAGAAGCAAAACATTCTGTTCAAATGAATTTACAGAAAAGCCAGGCACAATGTTTTCAGCAAAATTCCAAAGCCCATCGTTATCCAAATCTGCGAGAAAACCAATTAATTCTGTATCAAAATACAAAATCAAAACATCTTGATCACCGATTAAATACTCATGGTGCGTGTATTTTATCACATTAAAATCTTCACCATAAATTAAGCCAAGGATTGCCAAGTCTGAATTTGCTGGGCATGTCGAATCACATTCTTGAATCGGTTCTGAATACTCACCGAGGCTGGCATGTTCATGAAGAACATCTGTTTCATTGATTGAAACAACCCTGAACTGGCCTAATGAATTTGGAATCCACTCCATTATTCCAGCAATAGTTTGGAAATCAACCCCTTCTCCATAGCTTGCATCGACGGAATTTGTAATCCAAATGTGTTCTGTTGTTGTTCTGCCTTCGAGGATAACTGGTTCAGATTCAACAAAAACATCGATTACACTAAGGGTGTTCATATTTGGGGTGCTACTTGATGGAAATGCAAAAAGTTCGAAGGATTCAATATTTACAATAGAATCTTCTTGATGTAGTATAATCCCTGCAAATTCTAAGACCTTGTAAATGTAATGATCTTGGAAAGAAGAAATTAAACCCCCAAGGTCAGACGGAAGTGTTTGTTCTAAATACGAATCAGCGAGGGCAACTTGCGAAGAAATAACCTCAACATTTACGATATCTTGTGCAGCGACGGGAAAAGCAAAACAAACTAAAGATAACATTAAAACCAATACGATTTTATTCATAGTTTTATACCTCTTTATAGAATATATATCGGGAACAGAGTTTATAAAACTAAGGAATGAGCTTTGATTAAGGGGTAAATTAAGTCTATCCCAGGGTTATGTTCTTATCTTTGAGTTTTAGGCAATCGTTACTATTCAAAAAATTGTGGGCTTATTAAATTAGTTCTGTAAAGATAATTTGATTATTGGAATTAATTTGCCCAAAATTCTTTATAATAAACATTTAAAAGACGTGTTATTTTAGAAATGGTTTTATAGTTACTTTATAGTTAAGACAAATAGAAAGATTTATAAATCTCATTTTTCTGGAAACATTATGATAAATGCTACATGTTTAACAATTCTTATTTTTAAGGATGGAAAGAAAAAAGTAAAACGTACCTTAGACGGATCTATTCACTTACAAGAAAAAAATATTATTTCTTTACCTAATCCTATAGATGATTCTTTTTATGGGGGCATACCTACGCGTTCTACCCCTATAGACAAGAAAATAAGGGAAGGAATATATGAAGTTCAGAAGGTAAATAGAAGTTATAGCGAATCTGATACAGGATTTTTAAAAATTGAATATTCTTTATTAAGGGTGGATAAATAATCATTAAAGAATTTTAAAGAAAAATTTATAAATGTGTGTGTCTGTCTGTGTATGAAAAAGAGGTTAAAAAAATGGTAAAACAGATAAAATACGATTACAATCCCGAATTAGATATTTTGCATGTTTATTCTAAAGATATTGAAAATGGAATTAAGGGATGTTTATCTATGGGAAATTTTAATATAGACGTAGGCAATAATAATAAAATAGTTGGTATAGAAATTGAGGAGACAAGTAAAGTTTTAAGACTAAATCCTGATGTTCTCTCGTCTCCAGATCAAGTAGAATTGATTGTTAGAAAATCTGGAAATATGCTTTTTATGGGAGTTAGAGTAATAAAAGGAAAAATTAATTCATTTATACAAATACCAACTCCTTTAAGAAAGATTCCTCTTCAAATGGATTCCTAAATTCGTAAACCATATTTCCTTAATATTGCTTTCTCAAGGTTTCTGAATATCCTCATCGCATTAAAGATTTTCATTGGTTTTTCATCAAAAAGATAACATATTTTAACAAACACATTTGTGCTTTCGTGATAAGATAAAGTATATTGGTGGGTTTGCTTACCTTTTCTTTTTAAACCTCTTTTTATATTTTCTGACTTTTCATAGATTTTTTTTAATTCAATAACATCTATTCCGTGTCTAGGGGTTTTTCCGATTTCTCCCGTAAATTTATCTTTATAATAATAGGGGTGAATTTTAAATTCTTCAAATTTTGTATTTTTAAGAATTTTTTTAATCTTTTTTATATCTTCTTTCGTTAAAGGAATGTTTTCTTCATTTTCCATTTTCAAATATCCAAATTTTCTAGCGAAATCACGCTTCTTTCTTTTTATTTTACCCTATGAGAAGGAAATCCTGAGTGGAATCATCTTCTCTAACTAGAAATAATATACTTTCGTATTTTTAAGCTTTTGGCGCCACTTCCTTCTTGCTTTGAAACTCACTATAATGACAGCGTCCACAATATAATCTATCTTTGGCTTTCATTAAGAAAATTCCTGGTCCACATCTTGGACATGATCTTTCCCTTGTAATCTTATCACCTTCAATTTTATATTTTGTATATTTCTTACTGGTTGGCTTGTTTTTATGCGGTTTTTTTCCTTTTTTTATTATTTTTCTTGGCATTTTTATTGTTCTTTTACTTCGCCTTGTGGCTCAGATTGATTTTCTTGATATTTTGATTTAGTATCTTGTTGAACATTACTGTCTTTTTCATTAACAACTTTAGGAGTGGCTAGAGGGACTGCGGCTTCTTCAGCTTTTTTCTCTGGCTCTTCTTTTTTCTTTTTTAGTTCTATGCTATCTTTATCTTCTTTTGAAGCATAGATATTAGTCTCAACACTAAATGTTTTTGAACCAAATTTTCCAACAATTTTCTTAATCTTTATATTCTCCAAAGGAATTTTAAATTTTTCAGATAGAATTTTTGAGGTTTCAGCACGACTAGGAACTATCTCTGAATCAATAAATCCTTTGATTTCCTTTCTATTAAATAAAGCGTTTTCTTTTTCTTCAGTTATTTTAATTTCCATTATAAAAACCTATATTATTTCTATCGTGTTTTAATTGCAAAATTTCCTTTATCTTTCCTCTCAAGTTTTTTTGCTATTTCTGATTTTTCTGGATTAAGGACAACAATTCTTCCTTTAAAACTCTCTGTTGATTCTTTAGACTCACATTTAGGACATTTATCTCCTTCATAAATCGTGTTACAAATTTTACATGCTTTTTGTTTTGCCATCTTATTTTTTCTTTCCTCCTTTTCCTTTAGCTTTTTTCACTGATTTTTCTTCTCTTACTACTTTTTTTGCTTCTCTTTCTTTTTTAAGCTGGTCCTCTTTAATCCATTCAATTTTTCCAAGACCTGGTTGTCTCATTGTTAATCCCATTTTAGGCTCATCTCCTTTATGACTTATAGCTACTATTCTTGCCAAGCATAAGTCTCCTTGTTTTAACGACCGTTTTGTTGACTTTCCAGTCAAAATATTTGTCTTGCTGAAACTCACATAATCTTCCATTGTCTGACTTATATGAATCATTCCTTTCATAACACCAAGATTGATGAATGCTCCAAAATTTGTTATTTCAGAGATTATTCCATAAACCAACTCATGCATTTCAGGTTTCCAAACAAGTAGTTTAAATTTTGTATTATAATAAGCTGCTCCATCTCCTGGAATTATAACACCATCACCAACTTCTAAAACACTAATAACAGTAATAACTGTTCCAAGTTCTTTGTCATAATAATCAGTATAAATTTCTTTTAATTGCAGGTCAACAGCCTCCATAGTAGGCAAACCAAATAACTTTGGCTCAACCCTTATGTAATCCTGAACTTCTGATAGATAAAACATTAGTTAAAAAATAGTAAAATTGATTTAAAAAGCTTCTT
This sequence comes from Nanobdellota archaeon, assembly GCA_030640565.1. GTDB lineage: Archaea > Nanobdellota > Nanobdellia > Pacearchaeales > GW2011-AR1 > ASMP01. Next base: position 7,674 of record DAOWJD010000018.1, on the reverse strand, counting down.
ATAAATTACTTCTGTCTCTTAGAAAAATATTCCTGTGTCTTTTGTGTTACTTTATCAATAAGTAGTTTTAACTGTTCTTTTCTCTCAATGCTATTATATTTTAGAATGTCAAACTTAATTGAGTTAAAGAAAAAAATCGGAAGTTTAGGACCAAAATGATAATCACCAGTAATTACAAATGTTAAATTTTCCATAGTATGTGAATCAATGGATCTTCTAATATTCCCTCTAAAAAAAATCTTCTTTTCTTTTTGAATAAGTCCATATGAAATATTGCAAGGAATTTTATCTCTTAAGTAATTAATTAGTTTTAAGTCAATTTCTTCTGCCATTATTGGAATAGGGAATTCTATTGCTACTCTTTCTAGTGATTCATTTAAACCATTCATAAAGTCTTATGCAAACAGAGATATATAAAAATTATTATAAAAAATCATATAACTTCAAGCTTGTTTTTTCCCCTTATCACGAGTTTTGGTTTTTTTATCTTTTCCTTTAATTCTTTATCTAAAGTGGCCACAATAACCTCTTTGTTCTTTTTCGCAAAATCTACTAGACCTTTATCTACATTTGATGTACCAAATTTAATTTTTTTGAATTTGTTTTTATTAAGTATTTTTAGGGCAAGCTTTGCATTTTCTCTAAAATGAAGCTTTTTTTTAGAGTTTGTGATGCTTCTAATTTCCTTCAAAACCTCTTCTGGAATTAAAACTTCCAGCCCCATGAATTTAATTTCATTAAGAAAATCTATTTTCTGTTTCACACAGGTTAAAATGAAATTTGTATCAAGAATGACCTTTTTCATGATTTGTATATAGAAAAAGAATATAAAAACTTAACATTTCAGAACAACAAACTTTTTAAATATCCATCTTAAGATATTATTATGGAACTTATGTATTCAACAAATACAAGGAATATTGAAAGAGTAAACAATTTCTTTGCTAAAGTTGATTATACACCACAATACGAGGAAAAAACAGAACCTGCAGCAATTGGAATGGGACAAGAAGTTGTGAAGTTTAGAGTTCCAGGGTTTGATCCTTGTAAACTTGAAGAAAGATTGATAAAGGAATGGCAAGATCTTCCAGTCGAATAAGTAATTCTCAGGTATTATTTGATTTTAATAATCCTTAACATTTATTAAGCAATCTTCTTTATTTTTTACATGCAAGAGAGAGATAATGTTCTAAAGATTTTTCAGGAGACAAAAGAGGCTGTTTTAAAGGGAGATGCTGCAAAAATTAAAAACTTAAGCAATCAAACCACAAATACTGCTTCATTAACTCAAGACCCTGATAACATTGCTGTGGCTGTTATTATTTATTCTTTGAGCAAGATGATTGAAAGAGAAGATTACAAACAACTTCCTGGCTGGAGTAAATTTTATAATATTTACATAGGTTCTATTGATAAAATTATAGAAGCTTTAAAAAGAAAAGATGATGAAGCTTTCAGAGAGAATATTAAAATTATTAGAGAAGCTATAGGTAATCTTTCTGGCAAACTTAAGATTCATATTCAGGATGTTTTTAGAAGTGCAAGTATAAATAAAGCTTCAAGAATTTATGATCACGGAATTTCTATGGAAACAACTGCCAAGCTTTTAGGGATTTCTTTGTTCGAGCTTGCAAGTTATGCGGGAGAAAAACAAGCTTCAGACATTCCTGAAAGCAAAACAATAAATGTTCAATCAAGAATTAAACTTGCAATGGAGATGTTTGAATGACAGAAAAAGCACTTGTCTTTGATTCAGGAGCATTGATAAGTTTTTCAATGAATGGAATTACTCATATCATAAAAGAGCTTAAGAAAATATTCAAAGGCAAGTTTCTTATAACTTCTAATGTAAAAAAAGAGATTATTGACACTCCGATGAAAATAAGAAGATTTAAACTTGAAGCTTTAAAATTAAAACAGCTTCTTGATGAAGGAATTCTTGAACTTCCTTCTTCTTTAAAGATAAATGATTCTAAAATAACAAAAAAAACAAACGAGATTATGAATGTTGCAAATGCTACTTTCAAAGGTGATGGGAAAAATATAAACATTATGCATACAGGAGAAGCTTCATCTCTTGCTTTAAGCAAAATTCTAAATGAAAGAAAAATAAAAAATGTAATTGTAATTGATGAGAGAACTACAAGAATCCTTGCTGAAAAACCTGAAAACCTGAAAAAGTTTCTTGAAAAAAAGCTTCATGTGAAAATAAAGATTAAAATGGAAAATTTAAAATTATTCAAAGATTTTAGAATAATCAGATCTACAGAACTTGTTTATGTTGCATATAAAAAAAATCTTGTAAAATTGAAAGATGAAAATGTACTGGGTACTCTTCTTTATGCTATGAAATTTAAAGGTGCTGCTATTTCTCGTGATGAAATTGAAGAGATAAAAAAATTGGATAGACAACCTTAAAAACCAAATTTATCTAATAAAAACAAGGGTGCGTAGTTCAACGTTAGAATAGCGAGCTCCAGCCTCGCAGAAGGGGGTTAAATTCCCTCCGCGCCCATCTTAAAATTATTTCTTTTTCTTTCTGGATTTCTTCTTCATCTTTGAGAATACAAAGATGTAAAGAATTGGAAGAATTCCTACTGTATTAAATACCGCTAAAACTATAAACCAAACCACTGATTTTTTTCTTGCAGATTTCCATAATGCCAAGAGCTTCCAAACAGCACTCCAAATAAGTATAATTATGAAAAACCAGATTGATATTCCAAGTTGTGTTGCAATTGTTGTAAGGTAATCTGCCATTTAATATATAAGAGAAAATGATTTAAAAATATTTACTTTTCACTATAGGGATGGTGTTTTTTTATAATCTCTCTTACTAATTCTGTAGGAACATTGTGGGTTTCTGCTGTCTTCTCCATTACATGTTTAATTCCTTTTTCATCTTTTACTCCATAACTCATAAAAAATGAAAGTGCTTCCCCAAGATCACCTGCTAATATTTTCTCACGAGTTTTTTGTGTCCTCTCTTCATCTTTAAGATCTAATGCTATTTCATAGGCTTCTTTAAAATTTTTTGCTTTTATTAAAGAATTATAATATTCAACAGCACCTATAGAATCCCCTTTAAAATTTAAAGAGAAATACTCTGAGCTACTAATTTTCTTATTTATTAGTTTTGTTCTGATTGCAGACATCTCAGGATCTTTAGGGTCTCCTTTTCCATTTACCCATAAATTATATGCTTCATCTAACTTTTTATCTGCAACAGCTTCTTTACTAAGATTTTTCAATTCTTCCTCATTTTTAAGATTTCTAGCTATCTTAACTCTTACCTTAAAAGGTGTTTTTGTTTCAAGAAGAATTTTTTTTAAATGAGTCTCACTAATTTGAGATAGAGATAATCCATATTTTTCTCTTCTCAGAGAATCCTCTTTATATTCTATTCCAGAAATAGCTGCTTTAAGAACATCTTCTCCATCAGGTTCTTGTCTATTTAATATTTTATATGCTTCTATTGGATCAGAATCTGTGTGTTTTTTAGCCCAAAGAAGACTAAATTCTAAATCGTTTGCTTCTTTAACATTAGAGGCTAAAATGTTTTCTGTAGCTCTATCATAGAGTGTGCTTTTCTCCTTTGGAGAGATGGAAACATTATATTTTTTGAATATTTGGAAAGCTTTCCAAGGATCTCTTTCTCCCTTTTTAGAAAGAGCTGTTAGCACTAATCTCTTGAGTCTGCTTCCTTTTTGTGCTGGATCTACCAAAGCAACCTCCTCCCAAAAATCCATCGAATAGCTAGATAAGGCATCTTCTTCAGAAATAGCTGCTTCAAATATTTTCCCCATTCCTTCTTTATCCCCCACTCTTTCAAAATATATTAAAGCATCTGCAAAGTTTTTATGCTTAAATGCTGTATTACCAAGAGCTGAATATAATGTTTTTGTTCTTTGTTCTCCTTTTTCAGAATCAGAAAGATAATCTCCTATTGAGTTCTTTAGAGATTTAAGAATTTTATAATCAAAAGGTACTTCTGTTGCTAATCTAAATAATAATTCTTGCTTTCCTTGATCTTTTAAAGTTCTTATAGTTTCTCCAATAAATGGTTCAGGACATTTTTGTGCAGATTCTAAAATTCTATCTTCTAGTTCAGAGCGATTTCCATCATATAAGATACCTATATTTGAAGAATCCTTATAAATCATCTCAACTATTGATATCCATCTTCCTCTTTTTAAGTTTTCATCCACAATTCCACTAACAAGTTGAGATTTTTCTGGAACAGAAAAACTTTCTAGATCTTTAGAAAGAAATTCATGATCTAAATCAAGAGAAGCAACAGCCCTTCCGAGATTAGTTGGATCATAATCTGCCATTTCCAAATCATTGTTTTATCATTTATAAGTATTTATATTCTATAAAAGATTTATCTTAAAAATTGTATGTTCCTGTTATTATATTTTAGTAGATATAAATCTTTAAATACTCCATAGGTTTTTTCTAGTGGTTCTACAACTTATAGAAATAAAGAGGTTTTAACATACAATATATTGTATCATCTTTTAAGTTTAGTGCGTAGTTGATTAATTAAAAATGGAATGTCCATATTGTACAGGCACATCTAAAGTAACTGATAAAAGAAAATCTCCTGAGGGAATAAGGAGGCGAAGAGAGTGTTTGAAATGCAAAAAGAGGTTTACTACTTATGAAAAAATAAGTCGTAGCGAGTTTTTTGTGATAAAAAAAGATGGCAGACGTGAAAAGTTTTCAAGGGAAAAACTTGAAACAGGGATTGAAAAAGCATTTGAAAAAAGACCTATATCTAAGGAAAAGATTGAAAAAATGATAAATGAAATAGAAGAGCAATTGAGGAAAAAAGCAAAGAAAGAGATAAAGAGTTATATTATTGGGGAATTAATCATGAAAAAAATAAAAAAACTAGATAATATTGCATACATAAGATTTGCTTCTGTTTACAGAGATTTTCAAGATATTAAAGATTTTAAAAAGGAGTTGAGAGGGTTGTGAGATGGGTGGTAAAGTTGGCACAAAGATGGATATTGGAGAAAAGTTAAATGGTTCTTACTCTAGAACACTTATAAGAGCTTATGACAGAGTAAGGCACATACCCTTATCTGAAGCATACTCTCTTATCCAATCCCAAGAAGATCCTAACCTCTTGCTAGATAAGATAAAAGAGGCTGTAGAAGCTAAAGAAATTCATGTTTATAATTTTGATGGTAATGAATATCTTGATAGATTAGATATAGGAAGAGTTTACAGTAGGAAGATTCAGGATAAAAGTGGCTTAACTATAGAGAGATATTTCTCAGAGCAAGGAAAAGATCCTTTAGAAGAAGATTATGAAGTAAAACACATAAGGATTACTGATGTTGAAGGGAATATTATTTATGAAACTCATGCCGAATTTCCAAAGTCCTGGGATAGTGTATCTGCTCAAATTGTTGCACAAAAGTATTTTTTAGCTCCGATAAAAGAGGAATGGAAAAAGAAATTACAAGAAAAAATAGGGACAAATAAGGAAGATTCAATAAAACACCTGATAACTAGAGTATCTAACTTCTTTACCGACAAGGGTTTTGAACTGGGTTACTTCTCTACCCTTAAAGATAGAGATAATTTTAGAGATGAACTTATGGCGCTTCAGATACAGAGAAAAATCGCTTTTAATTCTCCTGTACAATTTAACGCAGGGATATATAATGAGTACGGAATAGAGGGTAGCAATAATGTAAATTGGGTAAGAGACCCAGAAACAGGTGAGTTAAGCAGATTAAGAGATTCTGAATATGTGTCTCCTTTGTGTCATGCCTGTTTTATTAAAGGTCCCAGAGATGATCTTGAAAGCATCTTAACACAGACTATAGATGAGGGATCTATTTTCTCTGCCGGTGCTGGAATAGGACAAAACATAGGAGACTTAAGAGAGGCAGGAGCTCCTTTATCTGGAGGAGGAAAGGCTTCAGGAGCAATGAGTTTCCTTAAGATATTAGATGATGGAGCTGGAACAATAAAATCAGGGGGAAAATCTAGAAGAGCTGCAAGGATGACTATGATGGATCAGAACCATCCAGACATAATTAACTTTATCAGAGCAAAGGTTATCGAGGATACTAAAGCTCTTACATTAATGAAAGCTGGTTACGAGCCAGGAATGGATGGAGAAGCATATACTACTGTAACTTTACAAAATACTAATTTAACTGTAAGGTTAGATGATAAATTCTTTGATAAATTAAAAAATAATGAAAAGATAGAACTCATAAGTGTAAAAAGTGGAGAAGTTGTTGATGAGGTGCCAGCAGAGAGAATGATAAAAGAAATTGCTTTTGGGGCTTGGAGGGTTGGAGATCCTGCAGTCATGTATACTAGTTTAATAGATAAGATGCACACAGTTCCAAATTCTGGAAGACAAAGGGCAACAAATCCCTGTGGAGAATATATGTTCTTAAACGACACCTCATGTAATCTAGCTTCGGGAAACTTAGTTAATTTTAGTGATGAAAAAGGTAATTTCAAGGTTGAAGAATTTAGAAGAGCCAATAAAATAATGGCAATAGCCCAAGATATAGCAAATGATGTGGCTTCTTATCCAGTAAGGGACATAGCAGAGATAAGCCCGGAATTCAGAACAATAGGAACTGGTTTTGCAGGTCTAGGCAGTCTCTTAATGAGGAAGGGATTTCCTTATGATTCAGAAGAAGCAAGAGCATTAGCAGGGGCAATAGCAGCAGTTATGACAGGAGCTATATATGAAACTTCTATAGAGATGGCAGAAAAACTAGGAACATTTACACATTTTGAATTTAACAAGAGGCCAATGCTGGAAGTAATGAAAAAACACAGAGAAAGTTTAGATGATATTTTGTGGGAAAAAGTTAGTGATCCAGAATTAAAATCCGCTGCTTATGAATCATGGAACAATATTGATCTTAGAGGAATGAAGTTTGGATTCAGAAATGCTCAGGCAACAGTAATTGCACCAACAGGAACAATATCATATTTAATGGGAACCCAGGATTCAACAGGGATAGAACCACCTATATCTTTAATAATTGGAAAAGATCTGGCAGGAGGTGGAAGGCTTGAAATAACTAAGAATGAAATTCCTAATACCTTAAACAATCTTGGATATAATGAACAAAATATAAAAGAGATAATTAATTATATAACAGAAGAGGTTGGTAATGGTGTAAGAAGAAACACTGTTATTGGTGCCCCACACTTAAATCCTGATCATTATGATATTTTTTCTACTGCTTTTGGAAATCACTTGGAAGAAGGAAGTATTAACATAGAAGGACATGTAAGAATGATGGGGGCTGTACAACCCTTTATTTCTGGAGGAATATCAAAAACTAATAATTTTCCAGAATCAGCAACAGTTAAAGATGTTTACGATACATTCATGCTTGGCCATGAGTTAGGAACTTTGAAAGGGATAACTGTATTTAGAAATAATAGTAAACCAGTAAGTGCTGTTAATTTTTTAGGAAAAAATTGGAAAGAAAATAAGAGAGGGGAAACAGAAGATCTTCCTGGAACAAGATTGTGTTTAGAAACAGAGGTTGAGATTGGTGGTGTTCCTTTACATATTATTGCGAGTGAGTATGAAGACGGAAGACCAGGACAAATAGTTTTTCTTTCTTATAAATCAGGTTCTGCACTTGAAGCTTTATACAAAAATGCAGGAAT
>DAOWJD010000010.1 GCA_030640565.1 Nanobdellota archaeon | reverse complement strand
GTGAAGAGTGTGGTGAAAGAGATTTTCTTTACAAAGTTAACGGAATGATAATCTGTGAATCGTGCAGGGATTCTATTTAAATATTTCTAATATTCTTATTTAGTTAAGTATTTAAATAATATTTTTCTTTTATAAAAAGATTAAAATGGCAGAAACAATAGGAGAAAAAGAAACAGTATTTTCAAGCACAATTAAATATGTGGGGATTTTTTTATTCAAAGATTTCTATAAGTTTTGTTATGACTGGATTACAGAAGAAACAGGGATGGATCCTTTTAGTGAAGTAAAGTATGAAGAAAAGTTAAAAGGTGATGAGAAAGAACTTATTATTAAATGGGAAGGACAGAAAAAACTTACTGATTATTTTAGATTTGATACAAAAATCAAGTTTACTATAAGGAAGCTTAAAAATATTGAAATTATGCAGAACGGGAAAAAAATAAATACAAATGAAGGTTCTATTAAACTTAAAACTGAGGGAATTCTTGTAAGAGATTATAAGGGTAAATTTGAGATGAGCGGATTTAATAAATTTCTTCGTTCAATTTATGAAAAATGGGTGATTTCTTCAAGAATAGAAGAATATGAAGGAAAGATTGCTGAAGATTGTGATGAATTTTTAAGTCAGGCAAAAGCCTATCTTGATCTTGAAGGCAAGAGATAAAAGAAGATTGATTGTAAATTAATCACCGAAATCCTTAAATATAATTTCTTTTTGTCATTTATATGAAAAAAATAATCTTTTTAGCATTATTAATCTTGTTGATTGCCCCTTTAGTTGTTGCAATAGATGTACAGGTTGAAAAACAAAGCACTGGCGAAGTTTTAATTGTAGAATTTAACAATCCGATTGTTTTTAATTTAAGTATAACTAATTTGGATTATTCTGATAATTTTGAATTTTTCAATCTTTTAGGATTTATGATGTCTCCTGAAAAAATTTCTATAAAAAGTGATGAAACAAAAGAAATCCAACTTGAAATTGTTTCATTGGCTTCAATTAGCGAAAGAGGTTTGTATACTATAACCTATTATATCCAAGCAAGCGATAAATCTAGAATAGATGAAACCCTTACATTTAAAATAATTGATCTAAAAGATGCTTTTGTAGTTGGTTCTAGTGATGTGGATCCTGAATCAAATTCAATTGAGATATTTATTAGAAATACAGAAGATTTTAATTTTGAAAATATTGATGTAAATTTCATTTCTCCTTTTTTTAGTATTCAAAAGGACTTTTCTCTGAATGCTAAAGAAACAAAGACCTTTACTGTGCAACTTAATTCTGATGATTTCAATGAACTGATAGCAGGATTTTATACTTTAGTGGCAAAAGTAAGTGTTGAAGGAGAAGAAGCAAGTGTAGAAGGTATGATAAAATTTGTTGAAAAAGATATAGTTACAACAACAAAAAAGGATTTTGGTTTTTTAATTACTACTAAGATAATTGAGAAAAAAAATGAAGGGAATACTGTTGAAAGATCTGAAACAGTAATAAAGAAAAATATTATCTCAAGACTTTTCACAAGTTTTAGCCCTGAACCAGATTTTGTCGAAAGAGAAGGGGGTATTATATACTATACATGGGACCGAGAAGTAATGCCGGGGGAAACTTTGGAAATAATTGCAAAAACTAATTGGCTATTTCCTTTTTTAGTTATTTTATTTGTAGTTTTAATTGTTGTTCTGACAAAAAAATATAGTGAAACAAATCTTGTTTTAAAGAAAAAGGTTTCATTTGTAAAGGCTAAAGGCGGAGAGTTTGCATTAAAGGTTTCTATTGCTATTAATGCAAAGAAATATGTTGAAAGAGTGAATGTTATCGATAAGCTTCCTTTCTTGGTTGAGATTTATGAAAGGTTTGGAGGAGACCAGCCGTCGAGAATTGATAAAAAAAATAGAAGATTGGAATGGAATTTTGAGAAGCTTGAGGCAGGAGAAATAAGAATTCTTTCATATATAATTTATTCTAAAGTAGGTATTCTTGGAAAATTTGCTCTTCCAACAGCGACGGCAGTTTATGAGAAAGATGGCGAGATTCATGAGTCTGAATCAAACCGTGCGTTCTTTGTTGCAGAGCAGAGGACGAAGGATGTTAAGGAGTAGGACGATACCTTATTGGAGAATCTAATTCCCACTTTTTTGTGACAGGATTTTGTTCAAGTGTATAACAATCACCCTGTTTCATAGGTGTTTTTACAAGCCTATACATTTTTCCATCTTCCTCTTTTTTAAGTATAACAGTAGTATCTGAACCACTTGCTTTTCTAACTCTTTCTACAACTTCGCCTTTTTCATCTCTTATTTCTTTATTAATTCCAACTTCTGTTGGAACATTTGTTTGTTTATCTTGAACTGAATCTTCAAGAGGTAAATTGAATCCTGTTATAAAACTACCGTACCTGTTGAATATTTTTGCAAATGTTTTTTTATTTACCATTTTGTTTTTACCTTGTAATTTATAAGGTGTTGAAGTATATAAACCTTTCTACTTTGTTACTACCCAATAGTTAATATAGTATCTTTGAGGCTTTCTAAGAAGCATAAATTTTAAAAAGAATCATCTCTCGGATTTTTTGAAATGATTCAATCAGATTATGCAAAACGAATGAAGAAACAAAATATAAGAGAAAAAAAATATTTTGAAAAAGTAAAGCATTTATATAGTTCTGTTTTTGTAGGGATTCCAGAAACAAATTTAACTGACTTAGATGAATATAGGTTTTTTCTTAATGATTTAGAAATGAAATGGATGAGAGAATTTAATGGAAATCAACATCATAGAATACATGGAAAATGGAATGAAGAAGGTGGTATTAGGGGTCAATTCGGAGAAAATTACTTTATTCACTGTAAATTATATCGTTTTGATGGAACACATCTAACTTATGGCGAGAATGATTGGAGAGCAAAAGGGCTTTGGTTAAGAGACCATTGTATTAGTGAACATGATGTAGTAAAAGTCCATATGATTGCAGATAATCTTTGTGAATTTTTAACTCAAGAAGAAATTGAGCATAATAAAATAATTTTTGATAAAGAAACCAGAAAACCTATTGATTAGTGTGATAGAACCTTAACCACTGGTCGTTATTGTTCTAAATTAAGATCGTAAATGTTCTGCATAAGATCCAAATCCTTTGGTGTTTTGAAGATAATCAATTATCTCTTCTTCTCCAACTATGGCGTTTTCAACATAATGCACATGACCCATTGGCCTTGTTTTTTGGAAATTTTTTGTGATATTTAAGAGTTTCATTTCTCCTAATTTTATAAATCTTTTAGAAAGTGAAATTAATCCTCCAGCTCCATGATGTAAAACATAGTAATCAGGATTATCCCATTTTTTGGGTCTATGGTGCATCCAAACTAGATTTTTTACACTTCCCTTAGAACCAAACATATACGCTCTTTTCAGACCTTTTTCTCCAACAAGAGCCAAATATATATGGTCTTGATAATTTGAGTCATCCATCATCATAAGGTCACCTGGTTTTACGTCTAACTCTAAGAGACTTCTTCCGTCTCCTGGAAGAATTCTTGTTACTTTTTTAGCAGTTTCTTTTGTCATCTTTAATTTCCCCAAGAAAAAACCTCTTTTAAATCTTTCTATATGTTGCTACTTTAAAGAAACAAAGCACCCTGATTGTAGCTTAGTGGTTAAAAATTTCAATAAATTTTTAAATCCCAAGAGATTCCTAAAGCAGTAACCTTTTAAACATATAAATGGGTTATATTTTATTCCCTCTGTAGCTTCGTGTGATACGATATTAACCACTTAACTCACTAACTCATAAATCCTTAAAAGAGAATTATACCGGGATTCCCGGTAATTTAGAAGTATTTATAAATGGATTATGATTTATTAATATATGAAAATACATCTTCCAAATAGTGCTTGGATAGGAAATATTGATCCTTTTATTCGTTCATTTGATACAAGTAATGATGGTATTTTAGAAATTACCTCTCATAAAAAATGGGTTTCGGTTCATCCTGTTGTGTTGTGTATGATTGCTGCTTTAGGTTTGTTCATGAGAAAAAAAGGAGCAAAAGTAAATTTTGAACAAATGGAGGCAACTTCAAAACATTATCTGGAGAGAATTGGATTATTTGAGTTATTAGAGATTGATTCAGAAATAACGGTTACCCCCCATGAATCTGCAGGTCGTTTTATACCTATTAAAAAAATAAAAAATTCAGAACAATTAAATGATTTTATTAAAGAAATAATTCCCTTATTACATACAGAGCCTGAAAAGGTAGAACCAATAAAATATATTATCAGTGAGTTGGTTAGAAATGTTTTTGAACACGCAAAATCTTTTGAAGGAGCTATTGTATGTGCCCAATATTACAAAAAAAGCGAAATCATAAGGATAGGAGTAGTAGATATTGGGGTTGGTATAAAATACACAATAAGTGAGCATTATTCTCCTAAAAATGATGTTGAGGCTATAGCACTAGCCCTGACTCCTGGTATAACTGGTACAACAAGAAGAATTGGGGGGACTGGTGAAAATGCTGGAGCCGGTCTATTTTTTATTAAATCTCTTGCAAAAGCAAGTAGAGATTTTTTTATGATCTACAGTGGAAAGGGGATGTATAAATTATTAAGAACCCCAAAAGAAAAGGATATAAAATTGATAGCAGATCCCTTAAAAGACCACTTTTCTTTCGACAATGAACTTCCTTTTTGGAGAGGAACTGTTGTTGGAATTGATTTATGTTTAAAAAAAACTTTTGACTTTGAAAAACTTTTGGATTTAATAAGAAATGTTTACAGAAAGGGAAGAAAAGAACAAACTAAAATAAGATACAGAAAACCGAAATTTATATGAAAGAAATAAAAATATTTAGGAGGGTTGGGAGCTTCGCAGAAAATAAAGATTTAGCAAGAGAAATAAGAATTAAAGAACTATTCCCTTATGTAAATAATGAAAAAGAGCTAATATTAAATTTCGAAAAAGTAGAATCTACAACACAATCTTTTATACATGCATTAATTAGTGATATTATAAGAGAAAAAGGTGTTTCTGTATTAGACAGATTATATTTCAAAAATTGCAATGTAACCATTCAGAAAATAATAAACATTGTCACAGAATATATGCAAGATAAGAGTTAAACTTAAATAACTTAAAATTATCTAATTTTATCCTTTGTTGTTAAAGGATACCACCGGAATACGGTGGTTAACATACAACCCCTCTGTAGCTTAGTGGTTAAAGCGCCTGGCTGTAGTTTTTAACTAAGGTGGAGATTCAATCATGATTACTATGAAGCCCCAAAAGCCGGTTTCCGGGTAAAGCAGTCCCCGGGAGATCCCCAGTTCGAATCTGGGCAGAGGGATATCATGTTTTCGTTCAAAATAGGAGATTTGAAAAATGAGTAGAAAAGGGATTGATTTCGAAAAAATGCTTGAAATAGAGTGGGAATCTATAACTAAAAAGAATAAGACACATGAAGACCACATGATTAAAAGTTTAATTATGTATGATTCTTTGGCCATTGAAAATGTATTAAATTTAATTCTTATTTATAATTTTATTAAAGAAAAACAGGGAGACTTTTTTTTAAAAAATGCTCTTTATGATGAATCATTCAATGTAGGATTAAAGATTAAAATAATCGCTAGAAGTGGCTTATTAAATAAATATAAGATAATAAATAAATTGAAAAGGATGTTTGAAATTCGTAATATGATTGCACACGATACTCTTCAAAAAAACCATGAAGTTCGGACGAGAAAAGAGAAACTTAAATTGAGAGATTTATATGAAGAATTCTCACCTAAATTTAGAGAAGTTTTTGAGGTTCTTTATAAAATTTCAAAAAAATCAGAAAAAATAATTGAATCTGTAAAATAGAACGAAAGTGTTACACTCCGGGCGGAGGGATTTTTTATATGGGAGTATTACAAACTTCTATTTTATAATAATTCTCAATAACACGGGTAAAGTTTTTAAATGAGATTTACTTAATTTAACCATGAAAAAGAGGTTGGCAATTATATCTTATTCTGAACCACAGTAATATTTATAAGATTAACATCCACGTATTTTAATATAAAATGTTAGAACAAATAAATAAATTAGAAAACTATTTTGAGAATATGGAAAAGGATGGGAAGGTAGATCCATATCTTAAAGATTCTCTTTCAACGATAGATCAGATTAGAAAAAATCTAAATAAATTAGATGTTGTTTTATTATTAAAGAAGGATGCTCCAAATCAGTTATTTGAATTGCACCATCTCATAAATGTAAATTTATTAATTTTTGATTCTATGCATAAAAGATTGAAAATGGTAAAAGAGAGTAATGATAACCCAAAGATAGCGATAAATAGTTTAAATGTGCTTCCATTTCTTAAGGAAGGTGTCCATAATATAAATAAACTGAGAAGAGATGAACTTACCCTTGATTTAGCAATGTCTTTACAAATGGTTGCATCTAGAAATAATCTGTTTCATTTTGAGAGTTCTAAGCCAAAGAAGAATTTGGGTAAGATTTTTGGGGGCATTGTAGAAGGAATAGATTTGACAGTCTAAATGAATAAAACAACCAATGAGAAAAAGGTAATAATTGATACTAGTGTTTTGATTGCTGCTTCTTTGAACCATACATCAAATGAGTTAGGAGGCATATTGATTCAAGATCATTTCTATAAAATATCTAAACCCCTATTTAGTTATTTTCAAAAAAACTTACACAAAGAAATAGGGGTTGTCACGTTAGATATAGAGAATATCGCGAGAGCTAAGATCATAAACGCTGTAATAAAGAAGATTAGCCAACTAACAAGAGTCTCACATTCTCAATTATCTAAGAATCTAAATAATTATTCAGACACCCTTATGTATATTACCAATTCTTTATTAAAAAATATGAACTTAGTTACAAGAATTCCTGTTAATGAAGTGGAAATTAAGAAATTAGCGTTAAGAGCACATCATTTTTATGAGGAATTGAAAACAAAATTGCGTAGGAAGAATCCAAAAAAAAGAATAAATAAAAGAGCAAGGGAAGGAATACAAGGATTAAAAGGATATTTTAGGAAATTTGCAAAAGAAGATGAAAGAGGGAATATAAGGGTATATAAAAAATTGTTGAAAAAGTTGAACAAGAATCCTCCTGATATTAACGATTGTAGAATTTTAGCACAAGCTATTTCTTTATCTAAAAGAAAAAAAAGGGTAGCTATATTAATAGCATCTACAGATTATCATTTTTCTAAAGTTAAGTTAGATGCAGACGATGCCTTAAATACATTTATTCCAGACAATATAATGAGAAACTTTGGTATCAAATGTGACTGGCCAGATAGTATTCTAAATGAAATAACTAAATAGATTACTACAAGAATATTTAATAAAAACTCCTCCTACTATTCCTGCGTGGCCGTGGACATCTTGTTACAGAATAAACATCACCTTGTCCAATGGATCATCTTCTTTTCGGAGAATAAGAAGGCCCTGTTTAATAGATAACCGATAATTCCTGTTAAAATTATTATTGCATACATCTCAGGAATTTCATAAGTTAACTGGGCATTTAAAATAGCATAGCCTAATCCATCAACTGCCCCAATAAACATCTCAGTTACAATAATTATAATCAGTGCTAATGAAACCCCAATTCTTAATCCTGAAAAGATATAGGGCATAGCTCCAAAGAAAATAACATTAGTAAAAAGATAGCTCTTCTTTACATCATAAACCTTGGCCATTTTTAGATGTGACTTATTTGAATGTCTTACTCCATAAGCTGTATTTACAAGAATTATCAAACTTATCATCCATGATGCTAAGACAATTTTTGAAAGATTTCCAATCCCAAAAAATAACATAAACAAAGGGAACAAAGCTGTTACAGGGATTGATCTAAAAAAATCAATTACAAACTCAAAAACATTGTATAATTTCTCAAAATATCCAAATAACAATCCCAAAGGAATCCCAATTAAAGCTCCAATTATAATTGCTCCTACAACTCTCCACAAGGTTTTCATAATATCAAAAAGTATCTCATTGTCAGATAATAGGCTAAAAAATTCCAAAATTATCTTAATTGGATTTGGGAACATCAATGGATTAAAAATCCCAAAGATGTAGATAGTATACCATATTACAAACAACAAAACAGGAATTACAAAATATGAAAAAATCTTATTGTTTAATTTCATTTTTAATTAGCCCCAAAATTTTATTTTTATATTCAATAAATCTTTTAGACAGCATTATTGAGAAAGTTCTTGGACGAGGTAATGAAATATTAACAACTGCTTTAATTTTGCCATCTTTACTTAGCATAATTATTTTATCTGATAAAAGAAGAGCATCATCAATATTATGAGAAACAAAAAGAATTGTGGGTTTATTTTCTTCGTAGAGTTTTCTTAGCTTATCTCTTATTTTAGATGCCATGTGGTAATCTAAAGAAGAAAAGGGTTCATCCAATAAAAGAAAATTACAATTATAAATAAAAGCTCTTGAGATTGCTAACAATTGTTTCATGCCTCCAGAAAGCTGATAAGGATAATTATTTCTAAATTTCCACAAGTTTACTTCCTTTAATACATTTTGAATTTTGTTTTCATTTAAGTTTTTTTTATCAAGTTTGATATTTTCAATTACTTTTTTCCAAGGAAGTATAGAATCGTTAGAATTTTGAAAAACATAAGCTAATTTGGAGTTCTTTTTATCATAATTTATTTTGCCTTTATAATCTTTATCTAATCCAGAAATAAGATTAAGGATAGTTGTTTTTCCACATCCATTAGCACCAATAATTGAAACAAACTCTCCCTTTTTAATTTTAAAATTAATATTATTTAATACTTTAAGAGTTCTATAGTTCTTACTTAAATTCTGAATATCAAGAAACATTATTTTCTACCTCCTGTAGAACATAGAATCAACAACAATATTTTTTTCAATAAGTTCTTTTTCGTAAAATTTATCAGTTAGTTCTTGAAATCCTTTAATATCCATGTTTGAATATGTTTGATATAATGTAACAGGAAGTTTTGATTCAAGAGCATCTTGCACAGAAGTAAATTCTGAATAGTATGTTTTTGCTTTATTAGGATTTGAGTTTATTGAGATTATTGCTTTATCAAGGGCTTTGCTTATTTTCTCAGCTGTTACAGGATTTTTATTAACAAACTTTGTTGAAAAGACACTTGTTTCAAATAACATATCATCCATAAAATAAGTTGTAATTGGACTCTTAACTAAAACTCTTGAAATTCCTTTATCTTCTCCAATAGTAATTAAAGGCTCTAAAACAAAAATTGCATCAACACTTCCAGACGAGAGAGCATTTAATTGTTGTGAAGGTTTGGTTTGAACAATATTGACTTCTCCTTTTAATCCTTCTTTTTCAAGCATTATGTTCATCCAAGTCATTGCAGTAGAACCAGGCAATGTAGAAAGCGTTTTTCCTTTCATATCTTGTAAAGTTTTAATATCAGAATCTTTTCTAACTAACAGAGCATCAAATTCACGATTGAGATATCCTAATGTAAATATTTTTAATAAACCTTTATTTTTTCCTTCAATTGTTAAAGGAACTAAAGAATTAACACCTCCAACCCCTGCATCGATATTGCCATTTATTACTGCTTCAACTAATTGATTTGTAGAATCAAATTTAATTAATTCAACATGTAAATCCTGTTCTTTATAATATCCTTCAGCTTCAGCCACATAAGCAGGAAGATAGAATAACTGACCTCTATATCCAATTTTCACTTTTTCTAAACTATTTGGATTGTCAACCACTTTTCCAGCCATATTGAAAAATGTGAAGCTAATTCCAATCAGAGCTATAACTAAGATTGCTAATCCGATTATGGTTGTTCTTTTGTTTGCCACATTAAATGGCAAAGATAAACCTATATTAAGTTTTGTTATAAGATTATATTATAACAATAGATAAACTTAAAAATAGAGAAAAATTAAATTCTATATGGATACAACCATACTTACAAGGATTGGGATGACAAATAATGAGATAAAAGTATATCTCTTGTTGTTAGAAATGGGAACTGTTCCAGCTGGAGAAATAATAAAAAAATCAGAACTACATAGAACTTGCGTTTATGATGTATTAGAACGATTATTAGAAAAAGGACTTATTTCTTATGTAATTACTTCTAATGTTAAATATTTTAAAGCTATTGATCCTCACCAATTTTTAAGCTATATTGATCAGAAAACAGATGAATTAAAAGATTATAGAAAAGAGATTCAAACAATTATCCCTGAACTTGAAAACAGAAGGAAACTTTCAAAAGAAGAACAGGAAGCAACAATATTCAAAGGCAAAAGAGGAATTAAATCTATTTTTGAAGACATTATAAGGCAGAAGAAAACTTTACATGTTTATGGAGCTACTGGAAAGTTTAAAGAGATTTTCCCAATATATTACTTTCATTTTCACAATAGAAGAACAAAAGCAAGAATTAATATTAAAATGATTTATATTGAGGGTGTAAGAAAACAGAGGAGAGAAAGAGAAGTAAAGCTGTTTGAGGCAAGATATATTCCTGATGAACACATTACTCCAGCAACTACTTTGATTTATGGAGATAAGGTTATTATTATTGTTTGGGGGGATCAACCTGTAGCAACTCAAATTAGAAGTGAAAAAGTTGCTCAATCATACATGGTTAATTTTAACTTATTATGGAATATGGCAAAGAAGAAGTAAACTTATATCCTCTCGGCATAGAAGGTTTTCTATTATAGGAATTTTTATAAAATCAAGAATTCTTTAAAAAGTATGAAGATAGCAGTTATAGCAGATATTCATGATAATGCACACAATTTAGTTCAAGCACTTGAATTAATTTATAAGAGTGACGCAGAAAAAATAATATTCTTAGGAGATTTCGTAGGAGCAGCAATTGCTAATTTACTGGTTTCTTCAGAATTACCTATTTTTGCAATTTGGGGGAATAATGATGGGGATAAAGCTTTGATTACCAAATTCTCTTTAGGGGAAAAAAGTAATTTAGAGATGGGATTTGATATTTTCGATACTTTTGAAATAGATGGGAAAAAATTATTCTTAACACACTATCCTTTGATTGCAAAATCAATGGCTAAATCAGGTGACTTTGACGCTGTTTTTTATGGGCACAATCATTTGAAAAATAAGGAGATGGTTGGAAATTGTTTATTATTAAATCCAGGAGAAGTTGGAGCATATAAAACAAGTAAACCAACTTTAGCAATTTATGATACTAAAACAAATGATGCAGAAATTTTAGATATTCCTAATTCAATTACAACAAATACAGAAATTTCACAGAAGAAATTTAAAGATATTTCTTATGAATTTAATAAGCTAAAAGGACATTTCTTAAAGTAGTTACATTCGGCGTGAATGTATCGTCACTTTTTAGTTAAAACAAATAGGAATATTTATAAACCTTAAAAATCAAAGGGGATTATAAAGAAATAAAATGGTAAAAAAAATAAAGGCAAAGATAAAGTTGGAAGATTTAGACAAAGATTCTACTCCTTGTGAAATTTGTGTTGCTATGAATGGCAGAGAAGTTGAAACAAATGAAAATAAGCACTATTTTAATAAAGAGCATTGTACTACAGAAGTTTATTATAAAGGTACTGGAGTAGAAATTGGGGGAAGTGGTTGTACTGATGTACATAAGGCACAAATGAGAATAGAATTTTTAAATTACTTTGAACACAAGAAATCTGAAAAACAATTTACTGGTAACTAAAGTATAAAATCAAAATAAAATGAAAGTAGACATAGAAGAATTAGTATCTGGTGCAAAAGAATTTTTAGAAAAAATGCGTGAAGAAAAAATAGGTAGTGATAGAGTTTGGTGTACAACTGATGAAATAAAAGCTCTTCTAGAAAATAAAGCTACTCTAATAAACATAAATCAAGAACTAATTAAGAAAGAAACTTATTTACATACAGTTTCTTATGAAAATATTACTTTTGTTAATGTTACAGAAGAACGAGTTGAAGAATTAGAAAAATACGCGAAGAAGAAATAATTCTCTACTTGAACACTCTTAAACACAACCTCAAAAACATCTTTCTTATTGTTTAAAAACTCCTTCTGGGGCAACATTTTCTTTTAATGTATCTAAGACAATGTAAACATCATGTATTTTTACAAACTCGGGAAATTTTTCTTTGAACTTGATAATGAATTCTCTTAATTCTTCAGAATTTTTAACAATTATTCCAATGTCAATATCCCAATTTTCATTGCCTACATAATGATAATGATAAATAGTTTTTTTATCTTTTCTAAGAAAATCTTCAATTTCTTTTTCCCCTGCAATTAATTTTATTTGCATATTATACCAAGCATATCCAAGTTTCTTAATGTCTACAGAAATTGTGTAATAAGAAATAATTCCAGACTCTTCAAGATTTTTTATTCTATATTTTATTGCATTGGCAGTCATGTTTAATTTTTTTGATATCTCACTATATTCTTCTCTAGAATTTTCAGATAGAATTTTTAATATTTTAAGGTCAATTTTATCAATCTTTATTTTTTTTCCTCTACTTCTTTTTTTCTGTATGTTCCAAATATTTTTTCAGGATAGTAACCTCCAGAAATAAGATTACCTGCTATAGAAAAAATTGAAACATACTTTTTTATTTTTTTCTGAATTTCTTTTACAATTTTTTCCATATCTTTCCTATCTTTTGAAATAAGATCAAAAACAACATTCCATTTTCCAATAACAGTTCCAATATATGTAATATATTCATGTTTTTTCAAAAAATCAAGAAAATATTTTTCTTCTGAAGGGGAAATTCCTTTTAATTGAATAAAACAAGTATTTCTAAGATAACCTATTTTTTCTTCATTAATAACTGCATGAAAATTAGTAATTATCCATTTAGATTTTAATTGATTTATCCTATATGTAACAACCTCTCTGCTAAGCCCAACTTTCTTTGCTAATCGATTCAAGGGAATTCTTGAATTTAATACAAGTTCTCCAAGGATTTTCTTATTTTTTACATCCATTTACACAAAATAGCACTTATGGTTATTTAAACTTTGCGATATTGTGTAAAATAAGATAAGATATTTTATATTATATAAAAATGATATAATATTATTAAATTGGAGAAAAAATAAAATGCCACCAAGCGGTTTTAGTCAGAAAGCAATAAATGGTCTATTAATTTTTGTAGCTAGTTGTTACGAAGATTTGCTTAGAGAGATTAAAGAAGGAAAGAAAACAGAAGGCCAAGCAATACAACAAGAATTAGGAAATATAAGAGATTATCTAACTAATTTTAAAATAGAAGAGAAAATAGAAATTTAAGTTATAATTTTACTTTTTTGAAAAAAATCTTCTGTTTTTTTCTTTATTGGAAATAACTTCTTTAAGACATTTTAAATTAATTTTAATTCTTATTTATTTTAAGATGCCTATCTGCGGATTTAATGAAAAAATGTTAGAAGGTTTGATTGCTCTTAGCGAAGGCTTGGTTGAACACGGTCTTCAATATCGTTGTGAGAAAAATAAAGAAACAATTGAACAGGGAATAAAAAGAGAAATTTCAGATATGGCTAGATTATTACCTGAATTAAACAGAATAGATGATACTGCTAAAAGAATCTTAACAGAAGGAATTGTAAAATATGCAATGGGTTTCTATCTTGTTATGAGGGAAAAAGGAATTGAAAATTACAAAGAGATCATTGGAAAAATGACGGAATATTTCCGCCACATGGATGATAAATATTATTCTGAACTTGAAGGAAAACCCCAAGATATGAAGGACTTAACTAAACTTCTTGATAAAAAGGAGATTTAAAATGCCTTTTTGTGGATTTAATAAAAAAATGTTAGAAGGTTTAATAAATTTTCATGAAGGATTAGTAGAACATGGAATTATTGAGAGATCTAAGAAAAAAAATCAATCAATCGAAAAAACAATTGAAAATGAATTAAATGATATGGGACGATTCATAAAAGAAATCCCAAATATAGAAAATCTTGAAATAAGAGGGGCAACAAACTTTTTAGCGAATTATGCTAACACTTTTTACAAATTAATCCAAAAAACAGGAATTAATAATTATAAAGAAACAATTAATTTTTTGAATGATTTTTATTTTAAAATGGATGATAAATATTATTCAGAATTAGAAGGCAAACCAGATGACATGAAACAATTAGCTCTTTATTTAAATAAAATTTCAAAGGAGAAAAAATAAAATGCCTCTCTGTGTATTTAATAAAAAAATGTTAGAAGGTTTGACTGCTCTTAGCGAAGGCTTTGTTGAACATGGTCTTCAATATCGTTGTGAGAAAAATGGGGAAACAATTGAACAGGGAATAAAAAGAGAAATTTCAGATATGGCTAGATTATTACCTGAATTAAACAGAATAGATGATACTGCTAAAAGAATCTTAACAGAAGGAATTGTAAAATATGCTCAGGGTTTTTATTTAATTATGAGAGAAAAAGGAGTTGAGGATTATAAAGAGACAATTGGGAAAATAATAGAATATTTCCATTACATGGATGACAAGTATTACTCTGAGTTAGAAGAAAAGCCCAAAGATATGAAAGACTTGACTATGCTTCTTGATAAAAAGGAGATTTAAAACATCTTTCAGATACCAATAATCCTTAAAAGTAGGCTCTTTCTTTAACATATATGGAAACGAGGGACAGAAGAATTATTGAAATTCTTATCGGGGTAGTATTTATTGTGCTCTTACTTCTGGTCGTATTTCTCGTTATAGGAATTTCCAAGCCTAGAACAACAATAACAGATTCATATAATACTTACAATATTTATCCAACACAGCAGACGCAACATGTTTCCACAAAACCATACATTGTTGATAGAGGAGATTATGCGCAAATTTATTATGTTCCTGATGATTTTAGATATGCAGATTCTCGTGATAGATATTCGAGATATTATGAATCATCCCGATTTAGAAAAAGTGAAGGAATCTTTGGCAGTGATATTTATAGATATGAAGTTTATGTGAAAAATAGAGAATATGCTGGCGGTTATTTCACTGTAAGATTTTATTTTGAGGATTATTATGGGAGAACAAGAACCGAGAGCATAACACATTATATATCTGCAAGAGGAGAAAAATTGTTCTTGTTCAAGGATATTTCACCTGACAAATATGACTACCGTGCGTGGTGGCATGAAGTAAAATCATTGACAAAAGCTCCGACAAGAGTTTATTATAATTGATAAAAAATGGTCGTACTTGAACAAACACTAAGCGAGAATTCACTAAAAATTATAGAGAAGATATTATTATTTGAAATTTTAAAACTAAAAAGAAAGACAAAAGAAATTCCATTTTATCACAAAAATTATTATACAAATTTAATAAATTGTGAAAGAGCTTACGATGAGATGATTGGGGCGATGGAATTTTATGGATTCATAAGATAAATTTAGAAAAAAGAATTAAAGATCCAACCATCTTACCATCCCTTATATAATATTTCTATATAGAAATATTTAAAAACTAATTATATTTTACAGAAATAATAAAAATGGGGGCGATAAAATGAGTAAAAAGCTTTTGGCCTCTGAAGAGCTTGATGAAGACGAGGAGTTTGATGAAGGTGTGGATGATTTAGAGCTTGACGAGATTTAAAGTCAGCCAATATTTATTTTTTATTCTTTTATTTCAAGAGTGATTCTGTTATTATCTTTATTTAATTCTTCAAAATCATATTTTATAAAGAATTCTAGTTCCTTTATATTTCTCTTCATAACAAAAATATTTGATAAGGTTATTATTCTCCCGCTACCGATTGAGATTGACTGAACGTCAAGTTCTTTTATAGATTTATTATCTGCATAAATAATTACTATGGAGTTTTCAGAATTTTTTAAACCATGATTTCTAATAGTCATAATAAGACCAAGATATCCCCCTTTCATTGATGCAGATGTATTTTCAAAAGATAAATCTGGAAGAGAGGGGAATGAGTAAAGATGGTTTATATGATTGATAATGTCTTCTCCTAAAGTCTGTTTGCAGTTTATTGTTGGATACATAATGTTATTTGGATTGTCTGAATGATCAAATCCCAATGCATGGAGAAGTTCATGAGTGCCCACAAGCGGATCAGGGCATTTAGTTTCTCTTATTAAAATAACCATTCCATTAAAAATAACATTAAAGTTTTCTGTTACAGTAACATTAGTAACCCCTCCCTCACCTGCAATAAATAATCCTTTTTCACCCTTAATAGAATCCTCGCATGTAACACTTATCTCTTCACTACCAGTAACTTTGTGAAAATTTAATATAGTATTGGTTTCTAAAAAATCAAAAGCCCTTTCCATCTCATCTTCCCTTGCCAAAGGACAGCTATCGATTCTGTAAGAAATATTTGGATTTTGATATCTCATGTTTTCATAGAATTGCATACTTTGGTTTAAAGAAGCATTTAAAGTGAAATTAGCATGTTCTGGACTTGAAACACCAAATTCAATAAGTTCTCCAATTGGCAAAATCCAATAAAATGTTAGAAGAATAACCACTAAAATGAAAAAAATAAGACTAAGAATTTTCCACCTCATTATATAAAATTATGAAAAGAATATTTAAAGTTGTTGGTGGGTTTTATGAAATGGCTAGACGCTGTAAAACAACATCTAGATTTCTATCTTTATACCAAATAATTGGTAATTTATCAATGTCAAATGGTTCAACCATTTTTTCAATAAATGGAACCATTTTTTTAACATAATATAAATCTCTTCCATCAATTGTTTTCCATTGTAATTCTTCAGGATTTTTACCAGAAATTTTATCTAAGAATTTTTTATATTTCTCTTGTCTTTTTATTACGCTGTTCACAATCTTTCCTCTTTCACTTTCTGGAATAGCTACAACAACATTGTCTATTAATTTTAATCTTGGATAAGAGATAACTCGTGGAAATGAAGATGAAGCATCTTTTTTTAATTCTGGAAGTAATGATACCTCGAAAATATTTCCATAACCATCATCATAAAGCACTCCTTGTTTTCTAGCTTTATGCACAGCTGATTTAATATTCTCCTTATTTAAATTATAATTTTGAATTCCTCCCATATCACTACAATGATTAAATCCTAAGCGTGGATATTTTAATATTTTTTCAAGTGGAACCAATATACCTAACCCTCCATTATAATCTTCTCGTGTTCTTATTGATAGATTAGAATATTTAAAAGAAACAAATCCTGTTGAAATACTTATATCATTATTTATGTCAAAATAATCTTTCTCACATTCTCCACGCATCAAACTTCTATGTGCTTTAACCTTTCCCAATAACTTTTTAGCCTCTTCAGAAGACAATAAAGAACCAGAGAGTAAAACATCTAAGAGACCTTCTCTCCTAGTCGTATATGAGCATAACAATTTCACTTCTTCATCTGGTTTTTCAATATAGTGTCTTCTAATAGTTTGTTCATCCATAAAATTATCTTTAATAAACCCATTTATAAACCTAACTAAACAAACCTGGTAATTATATTCAAAAACTAAATAAATAAAAAATAAAAAAGAAATAATAAAATCCTATAGTTGGATTATTGTGCTTCTTCTGGTTCTTCAGCAGCTCCTTCTGGGCTTGCTGTTTCTTGTTCTGAACCTTCAGAAGTTTCTGGTTCCTTTGGAAGTTCTGGAGCTCCTTCTGCTACTGGTGCTTGAACTGGCTCAGCTGGTGCTTTTTCATCAAGTTTTTCTTCTTCCTCAGCTACTTCATCAGAAACACCGCTTTTTTCAATATCTTCAGTTATTTCTTTAGGTGTCTCTGTAGGTTCAGGTGCAGGACTAGCCTCACCAGGAGATTCTGCTTGAACTTCTTCTTTTTGTTCTTCTTGTTCTTCCATTTTAAAACTATTTGTACAAAATTTAATTACAAGACTATCAAGGAAAAAACTCTTTTAAAGGTTTTGGGTTCAATTTGTTGTTAATTAGAGGAGTTAAAAAGGAAATAATCTCTTAAAATTTAAACAGCTTCAGTATTTTTATAATTAAAAATAAATATACAAAAGAGGCAATTGCAAAAGAAATAATAAATACAAGGGCTATATTGAGATACTCGCTAAGAAGTGAATAAATACCACTTAATATGAAAATTGAGATAAGAAATATTAAAAAAATCTTGATTATTAAAAGAAGAATTAATCTTGATTTGTGTTTTATATGATGTTTTATCTTTTTTTTAGAGAATTTATTCTTACTCATGTTAATTTTAATTAAAGAGTCTTTTTAGAGTTTTCTGAAGAACGCCCACGCATCATTGATACACTTTCTTTCTATGATCAAATTTCAATAAAATTAATTCTTCTCCTCTTAAGGAATAAACTAGTCTAAATGGTTTAATGTAGAGGGAACGCTCACTCTTTTTGTATTTCAATGGTTTTCCTACCTCTGGATTTTCTAATATTTTCATAATTTGTTTTTTTAATTTTTTTAGAGAAAAATCATCTAATCTTTTGATATCTTTAATAAACTTTGGAGATCTAGTTACCTTTTTTATCACCATGTTTTCATTTCTTTTAGAAATTCTTCTACACTTGTGGTTTTTCCTTTTCCACTGTCAATATCTTTCCAAATTTTATCAAGTTCCTTCATTTCTTCAATTTCTTCTTTGCTGAATCCTTCAATTCCTTTTAAAACTATAAGATTCCCTTTTTTCATAACCTTGAATACGCTACCCACTTCAAAATCCTTTCTTATAGAATCAGGAATTACAATCTGTCCCTTTGTGCTCAATTTTGTTATTTCCATGTTAAAGTAAGATATTCTTACTATTTAAATTTTATGGATTTAATAAAAAAACACCCACACTGCATTAAACAAACTCAACGTTCAGTTTAGATACTTCTTGTTTTAATATATCAGTTGCTTCTTCTTTGCTTATTTTTAGTTTCTCGTGCCTTTTTTCTTCTTTTTCTTTTTCTTCATTTAATTCTTCAACTTCTTTGTTTATCTTTGTTTTCTCTGAGTTTAGGTGTTGTGTTTCATCCCCACGAATCTTTTGTTTGTTTTCTTTTAACTCTTCTTTTTTAGTTCTAATATATTCTGTTTTCTCTGAGATTTTATTATTGTTCAATTTTGATTTTTCTAGTAAATTCAAAATTCTTAATCCATTGTCTTTTCTAAAAGATTCTTCAAAATTCTCTTTATGCCCCTTTATTGTGTTCATGTCATCTCCAAAAATATGATAAAAATTAGCCAATGCTTTGAAATCAATAAGTTGTCTTAAATCCTGGATATCTTTTTTAATTTCTTCTTCGAGAAAGTTGATTTTTTCCTGCATATTTAAATAATCCAGATAGCTAGGACTTTTCTTGGTTTCCTCAATTCCCTTAAGAAGTTTTTCTTCTTCCCCTTTTTTATCAATTGTTTTCTTTTCTAGAAATGCTATTTCCTGTTTAATTTCTCCAAGAACTTTATCAATCTGGTTTATTTGGTTTAGTTTTAATCTGACAAAAGCAAGTGATTTTGATAGCTCCACAGTATTTTTATTTTCATTAAAAATTCCTACTAATTCCCTGGAAAAGATCTTTAAACTATCTCTTATGCTTCCCATTTCTTTTCCAATTAAAATGGTTGTTTTTTCATAATTCATATGTGATTTTTTATTGAAATCCAAAAAAACTCCATTCACATAAGAAGTAAATTCTTCAAGTTTTTCTTTTTCTATATTATTTAAATTTCCCATAAAAATTTCTAAAGATTCTATGTATTTTTTCCTGCTCTCATTCACAACCGATTTTAATCTATCTTCCACTTTTTTTGATTCAACATCAAAATTCTCCAAAACATCTTTTTTCTCTTTAAGTTGCCCATCGAATGAATTAATCTTCTTTTTAACAGAGTTAATCACTTCTTTTTCTTTAACTTCGTTTTCTTCCATTTTATTTCTAACCCAATCCTCTATGTCAGAAAAAGCGAGCTTTTCAATAACAATTTCTTCGCGTTCTTTCTCCTTAATTAATTTTTTGAATAAATCAAATATTCCCATGTTTTCTTTTTGGAAATCTATATATTTAAATTAAACGCCCACGCCGAATATGTACTTTAAAGGGATTAGGCTTTTTAAAAGTTGGATGCTACAATAAGATAATAGAATTAAAGATGTTGTGCCATTGCTTGTAATATATTGTAAGCAGTTGCTTCTTTATTTTCTGCCTTTGTTATTGCACCACCTATAACAAGAATTGAATTGCTACAATCTTTTACTGCTAAATCTGGTGTGTATAATTGTTTTTGACCTTCTCTTTGTATCCCTGCCCATTTAATCCCTGGAGTAACATACATAAAATCAGAACCAAATTCTTTTTCAAGTCCCCCTGCTTTTTTAGCAGGACATACAATTCCATCTAATCCCCATTTTTTAGCAAGTTCTGTTCTTATCATTACAAGATCATCATAATCAATACCCAACTCCTGAATTTCTAAGTCACTATCATTTAAGC
Source organism: Nanobdellota archaeon (assembly GCA_030640565.1). GTDB lineage: Archaea > Nanobdellota > Nanobdellia > Pacearchaeales > GW2011-AR1 > ASMP01. The sequence continues at coordinate 8,270 of DAOWJD010000010.1, read as the reverse complement.
TTGTTAGAACTGTTACTCCAATTACTCTTGGTCTTTCTGGTAATCCTCTATCTTGTGCCCCTTTATGAGCTCCTTCAAGTGCTCTTTTACACATTTCTTCTCCACCAGCAACATGAATATTAAAAAAAGAAACACCTTGGACTGTACTTGCTTTTGCAGCTCCATAAACAGTATTTGGAGTATCATGGAATTTTAAGTCTAGAAACACTGAACCTTTTCTATCAAAGATTTCTTTTATAATAGGTACTCCTTCATTACATGCTGCAGTATGGAGTTCTTTACCTATTTTATACATTCCAACATAATCTGACAATTCTCCTGCAAGACTTATTGCTTTATCCACAGTTGGTACATCTAAAGCTAAACAAACTCTTTTTCTTGCTTCTTGTTCTTTTTCTATTAATATCATCTTCTAGCTCCATAAGTTTCCATATAATTCTTAAAATCATCAAACGTCTTCTTATTCATTGGTTGTTTTTCATCATTAATCATTAAAGGATACTGTGAATTATAGAGATGGTCTACAGCACCACTTATTCCAACTATTGAATAAACAGGAATTTTTGTTTGTTTAATAAAAGATACAATTGCATCTTCTCCTCTGTCATCTAAAATTACTCGTTCTTTATTTGGCAAATCTTCTGATTTAGTCTCATCATAGACAGGACCTACTTGTTCTCTATCTACGGCGATTCCCATTCCAACTATTTTTACATCATACCCTCCTTTCTCAGCCTCTTTATTTATCTTCTCTATATTTTCATATTTTGTAGCCCCAGAAGTCCAGACATCATCTACCATAAAAATTTTGCATCCCTCAAAAAGAGTTTTATTTACAAGCAAGCTTTCTTTTTTTGAAAATTCTCCATGGGTTTTTGCTTCTTTTCTATCATAATCAAATAAAACTCTCTTTCTATGATTAACCCATAATGCAATCGCTGTCCCGTTAGCAATTGCACTTCCCTTATATGAAGGCCCAAAAATAATATCAACATCATCGACAATTCCTTTCTTTATTAACATCTCAGCGAATTTTTCTCCCAATATAAAATTCGCCTCTCCTGTATTAAACTTTCCTGAATTAACAAAATAAGGGGTAGGTCTTCCATCTTTTAATATAAGTCCCTCTTTAAAAAATAATGCTCCAGAATCTGCAAGAAATTCTGAAAATCTCTTTTGATAATCTTCCATTTCTTTAATAAAGAGGGGTTGTTTTTAAGAATTGTTATCTTGTAAAACAATATTGAATATGTGTTTGTTCCCACAAATCTTTAAATAATTTCTAGTTTAATTGTTATTATGATAAGAAAAATTAGATTAGGAGATAAAGAAGTCATGCCTTTTGCAATTCCTTCTGGAATTATTACAACTCAAATTCCTTGTTTAGAAAAAATTGCTAAAGAAATTCCAGAATTAGGTGTTTCAACAACTAAAAGCATTGGTCCAGAACCAATAGCAGGCAATAGAGAACCTATTTTAGGGCAGTATATGCCAGGGTGTTTTATCAATGCTGTTGGTTTAACAAATTCCGGACCAAAAAAATTTGTAAAAGAATTATCCGAATTAAGTTTACCTGCAAATAAATTTCTACTTGCATCTATTTTTGGAAAAGATGCTGGTGAGTTTGTTTATGTGGCAAAAACATTAGAAAATCATGTTGATGGTTTTGAGTTAAATCTTTCTTGCCCTCATGCTAAAGGTTATGGAATGCAACTAGGTCAGGATTCACAAGTTGTAAATAAAATAACTCAAGAAGTTGTTAGAAATACAAATAAACTAGTTCTTGTCAAATTAACTCCTAATGCAGGAAATATAGGAGAAATAGCTAAATCAGCTATTAGGGGTGGAGCCCAAGGTGTTGTAGCAATAAATACAGTTGGTCCTGGATATTATTCTGTAAATGGAAACCCTGTTTTAACAAATAAAATAGGTGGACTTTCAGGAAGAGGAATACTTCCAATTGGAGTTAAATGTGTAAGGGATATAAGACAAGCACTAGGAGAAGAGATTCTCATCATTGGAATGGGTGGAATAGAAAATGCAAGAGATGTTATTGAATATTCTGTTGCAGGAGCTAATATTTTTGGAATAGGGAGTTCTTTAGCAGGAATGGACGACAAACATCTTAGTGATTATTTTAAATCTCTTATAGAAGATATAAATAACCATGGTGAAACAGATTATGCTTCTAGATTTTTGCAAGAAGTTGATATGAATTATAGGCAAGTAAAAATTGAAGAAGTGATAAATTCTAATTGTGATTTTAAAATTCTTAAAACTAACCAACAAATGCAAGCAAGTCCAGGACAATTTGTCTTTGCATGGATTCCAGGAGTTGGAGAAAAGCCTTTTTCAGTTATGAATGATAATCCCTTAACTTTAGGTATATTAGAAAGAGGAGAATTTACAAGACATATTAATTCATTAAGAGAAGGAGATTCTTTTTATGTAAGAGGACCTTATGGTCAATCTGTAGATATTCCAAAAGGATCTAATGTTGTTTTAGTTGGTGGAGGTTGTGGAATTGCTGGAGTTTATTTATTTGCTAAGAGATTATCAGAGAAATCAAATATAATTAGCCTATTAGCAGCAAAAGATTTAGACCATTTGCCTTATTTAAAAGAGTTTGAAAGATATGGAGATATAAAAATTGCAACAGAAGATGGAAGTCTTGGAAAAAAAGGCCTCATCACAAATTTAGTGGAATCTTCTAATTTCAAACAAGGAACTTACTTTTTCAATTGTGGACCAAAAGCAATGGTTAATGCTGTTTTACCCTTAGAACTAAAAGTCTCATATCCTGAAAGGATTTACTCCTCTGTAGATTATATGACAAGATGTGGTGTTGGGATTTGTGGAAGCTGCTCAGATGAAAAAGGTAGAAGAACCTGTATAGAAGGTCCTTTTGTTAGTACTTAAAACGCCCCAACCGAGTGCAGCACAAAAGTGTTCAATTCTGGAGACTTAGTAAGTAAGTTTTTGTTGTTGGAGGGATTTGGTAGATAATTTTTTAAGTTTCATTTTTCTGGAATGTTAGTTTAAATGAATCTTCATATTCAATATTTTTCAGAATTTTTTGGTTTAATAATTTTAAGCCATTATTTTTTGCGAATTTTAAAATATCTTTTGGAGGAATAGGCTGTTTATTTGAGAATATATTTGCGAATACAATCATAAATAAAAAACCTTTTGGTTTTAAAGCTCTCGAAATTTTTTTTAAAGCGTTATTCTTCTTGTCTATAAAATGAAAAATTCTTGTTAAAATTATGCAGTCAAAATTAGATAGTTTGGGGGATAAATTACCAATATTTGCTACAATAAATTTTGGTTTTATTTTAGTATATTTAAGGAATTTTTTAGCTACGGTTATTTCTTCTTCATCTTTATCAATACCAAAAAATTTAATATTTTTAAATTCATTTGCTAAGCAAATAGTTTTGATTCCTCTGCCACACCCAATATCCAAAACCTTTTTTATTTTATTTTTACGTTTTTTTATGTTTGTTATAAACCAATTTAACTCCTTAATCTCTTTAACAGAAGTCAATTTATTAAATAAATTACGTGTTTCCTTTTTCATAAATCTTCCAAGAATTATATAATTTTAAACTTAACTAAAAAATCATATCTATATGTTAAAAAAGATCCAATAAACCTAATTCATTATCAGAAGACTCTTGCTCTTTTTTCTGTTTTTTTATCTTTTGTTTTGATTTATTAATCAATTTCATAGGATAGTCCTCAAAATAATTTCCCTCGTTTATTAAATTATATAAATCTCTTAATTTATCTTTTACATCTGCTTCAGAATATTTATTAACATCCCCTACGAGAACAATTATTATTCCTTCAGAATATTCTTTTATATGACCTGCAACTTGCCCGTGTAATCTATCAATTTCTGACTTACTAATCTTTCCATTCTTTCCGAATTTCAGTTCTATACCAATCAATCTTCCTATTGCAATATCACAAAGAGCTCTACTATTTTCTAGTTTTATATTAACATTATTATCTCTTCCGATTGTCTTAAAAAGGAATTCTCTTAAATCATTTTGATATTCTTTCTCGATAGAAAAGTCATTTGGCATCCAATTTTCTATTACCCTTACACATTCGTCAAATAAATTATCTCCAAACATCTACTATAAAAAGAATAGAATATTATAAATTTATCTAAAAAGGACTATCTAAAATCCCTTTATCTCATGTTTTTTTAAATGTAAACCCTTATCTACTATTAAAGTATTTTCTGAATTTACCCTAATTATCTTTGAGCATTTAGAACAATTCCACTCAAATTTCTTTTTATTCCTATTTTTCTTCATAAATAATTAAAGAATTAATACTATTTAGAGTTTTTTGCATTAGAATTAAAAACACCTTGACCGAACCCAAAACATTAGTAAATACTTTTGTTTTAGTAAAATTAATAAGTATGAATGGTATATAGATTTTATGAAGAAAATAGATTTTTTTACTCGGTCAGAAATTGAAATAGATATAGATCGTATTTCATCTATATTAAAATCTGGAATTTTTAATCATGAGAACTCTAATCATCTGTTGTTTCAGTCTGCATTTATAGAACTTATGATCCGATTAAGAGACCTTTTATCTAAATCTGAAAAATATAATAATAAAATGAACTTTTCTGACGATATTATAATTACAGATAGTGTAAAAGATATTACCGAGGCTATTATATTTGTGAGAGATGCAATTTGCCATATAGATTCTCCTAAAAATATGGCTGATAAAGATAATAAAATTGTATCAAGTTTTAATGTTATCTTTGGTAAGGGAAACTTTATGAAGTTAAATAATAAAGATTTTAATTCAGATTATGAGGATGATGTTTGTTTCTTTTATGGTGAACAAAAATTATACTTAAAAAGGCATATAATTAGAGCATTTGAAGAAGCAAAGAGAGAATTACTTGGAAAGTAATGGAAATATTGAGAGCTAAATTATACCGATTTGATTAGCAATACTAAAAAGAAGGAATTTTTCTTGCCACGATTTATTTGATCTTACTAATTTGTTTAAAAACAAAAACTTAATCATCCCTCTTCTTACTCTTTCATTTTCAATTTCTTTTTGAACTTTATTCCATATCTCTATCTTTCTCGCTTCTTCTTTTTGTCTCTGCTTCTCTTCTAATTTTCTTTGTTCTTTTATCCTTTCTTTGTTTTCTTCCCACCATTTTAATTCTTGTTCAGCAAGTTCTTTTTCTATCCTTCTTTGTTCAATCTCTTCTTGTTTTTTTCTTTTCTGCTCTTCTCTCCACTCTTTTGCTTTTCTTTCAGTTTCATCAATCTTTCTGCCATGTGTCCTCTTTATATGGGAGATAATTCCTTGGTATGTGGGAAGCTTATACCCACAACTATTAAAAAGACACCCATATTTTTTCTTTTTACCTCTGCCTATTCTTTCATAATATGGCCAAAATTGTCCCACCATAATATAATAAAGGCAGAAAAATATAAATAGTTTTAGGTAATTTTGGTTTTGTTTAAAAAGTCGTGATTTTATTTGACTTATTAAACAGAAATTTTTAAGGAATCAAATAATGGTTTATTCTTATCATAGAAATCACTAATTTCTAAATTTACATCTCTTTTCTTACTTTTCTCGTTAATTTCTTTTAATCTCAATTTTTGACCATAAAGCCATAAAAAAGTATCAATTTCTTCAAGATTTGTTGCATTGAGTTTAACCTTTACTCTATGCACATTTTTATTAAAATCATCATAATCTCTTTTATCCTTATATTTCGTTATATCTTTGAGAGCCTTACATACATATTTATCATAAATTGGATATGCTTCTTTATTATGAAAATGACAGAATTTACTGGCAAAAGATAAAATATCTATGTTCCATTTTCTTACTTCTTCAACAGCACTCAAATCTCCTTCTTTAATTTTTTTATCTAACTCTTTTAAAAAACAAATATGTTTAGCAACAGATACGGGTTTTTTTAAGTTAGTTTTATACAAGGCATCAACAAGGAGAACTTTTATGAGGACTGCCTTTTCATTAATATTTTGTTTATTATTGTCAAAATATTCTGTTATAGAGTCTCTTGCAAATTTCCATCCTTTAAGATTTCCATAGATTTTATTTGTAATGTCTAAAATATTATCTTTTGCCATTATACCTTAATAGGTTCTTCCAATTTAAATTTTGCCTTAATACCCAATTCACAAACTTCTTGATATAAAAATCTTATTCAAAATAACAAAAAAACTTATTCAAAACTATATGCAAATTCCTATGCATTCCATAGGGGTAATACTCTTATATCTGGTGTGGTGTGGGAAAAGAATAAATAAGCTTAGTTTTTAATTTTATTATGGGAATAATAGAACTTGAAAAATCGGTAAATAGATTAAAAAATTGGCATGAAAATTTATTAATCCAGAAACTAAATATTTTTTGGGGGTTGTCTATTGCCTTTTTATCAACATCTTTATTTTTATTTTTGGTTTCTATTTTAGATTATTTTAAAATAACTATTATTTTAAGACTAGTTGTTATGGGGATTATCTTTTTGATTATCTTAATCTTTTTTGTAATAGCATCTAAGAAATATAATAATCAATTAGACAAATTAGGAAAAATTTTAAATTCAGAGGAAAAATTTCTCAAAAGTTTAAAAAAAGCAAATCAAAATCCCATATTTAAAAAAATAATAGATAAAACTTTTAGATGACTTTCACCCAATCTCCCTAACTCCTTTAAGAACATTCTGACCTTTAGGAGTTATCTTATAAAACCTATGTCTTTTTTCATTAGGACTTAAACATTTTATGAGTTTTCTTTTTAATAGTTCTATGATAATATTGCTAACATAACCAATATTTAATTGAAGTTCTTTAGAAATTTGAGTAGGGGTTTTAGGTTTTTCTAATATATTAAAAACCCTTTTTCTATTCTTATTTCTTACTACAAAACTAATATCATCCCATGTTGTCATCTATAGAAATATTTAAAAAGTATTTAATAGTTACACGAGTAATATACGAGTTATGTAAAATGGAAACAAAAATTTTTAGTATTTTAATATTTTCTTTTTTAATTCTTAGTTTATCATTTGTTGGAGCTGATATTTCAACTACTATTTTAGAAGAGCAAGTTATTGAGGTTACAGAAAGTGTTGAAGTTTCTCAAGGACAAGTTGTTGAAGTTACAGAAAGATGTTATAGTGATAAAGATTGTCAAAATAATCAGAATATTTTTTGTGTTGTTCCTATTGGTTCTTATGCAGAGAGAAAATGTAATATAACAACAAATAAGTGTTATTGTGATATAAAGAGAAAACCAATAGAAGTTGATTATAATGAAGAATTTACACTAAAAAAAGGAGAGAAAGCAATCTTTCCCAAAAATAGTTTCTCTTCTGGACTTGGCATTATATTAGAGGATATATACAACATTTGTAAAATTAGTGATTATTGTTATTCTAATGTAAAACTTCGGTCTTTTACTTCTACATCTGGCTATCATCCTTATTCCTATATGAAAGAAGGAGATACAAAAGAATTTGGTCTTCCAAATGAAAAAATAATTTTAAAATTGCTTAAAATAGAGAATAACAAAGCCACTTTTATTGTTTATCCAAAAGAAGCGGAATGTTATCAAAATAATGATTGCAAATTATTTTATAATACATGCACTTGCAATTATGAGTGTATTCCAAAAGATACACCATATCTTGTTGGTTGTCCTCGATATTGTGAAAAGAAACCATCCTTAATTCCAAAATGTGAATGTATAAATAATAAATGTGTAACGGATTTTGAAGTTGAACCCGTAGTGATTAATCAAACTATAACTGGTCATGTAATTAGTCTAATAGAAAATAATTGCGAAGGTTGTTTCTCAAACAATGAATGTTTACCTATTGGTTACAAAACTTCGGATAAATACTGTGATGCTGATAAAACTATGAAAATCCAAAAATCAGCCGAACATTTTTGTAATAATAATTTTGAATGTAAAACAAATGTGTGTGTAAATGGTAAATGTATAAGTTCAGGTTTAATCCAAAAAATATTAGATTTTTTTAAGAAAATTTTTGGGTTGTAAATAATAAAGTTAGTTTTAATATTGAGGAATAAAATGGTAAATGAAAAGAAATTTGCTCGGACAGATGCTGCAGACCCAAATGACAATTTTGAAGAAGAAGTAAAAGGAGTTGCTCCAACAAATGTTCCAGATACTTTTGATATGAAAAATTTTGAGTTAAAAAAGAATAGAAAAAT
>DAOWJD010000031.1 GCA_030640565.1 Nanobdellota archaeon | reverse complement strand
CGATAATAAGAAGCTTTAACAAAAATGAGGATGCACCAATTGCATACTTTGAAGAAGGTACAACAAAAGAAATTGCTATACAGGCTTATGTGAATGAACCAGCAGAATGTAAATGGAGTCATGAAGATAAAAGTTATGAAAATATGGAAAATAATTTAACATGCCCAAATAGTCCGGCTAACATTAATTCCCAATCAAGTTACACCTGCTCTGGAAAATTAACAGACCTTGAAAACAACAGAGAAAACAAATTCTTCTTCAGATGCAATGATACTTTTGGAAATATAAATATACAATCAAGAACACTAACATTAATTGGAACACAACTATTGTTTATTTCAAGTGTTGGGCCAAATGCAACAACAATAAAAGGTTCAACAGAAAATGTAGAAGTAACTCTTGAAGCAGAAACTTCTGCAGGTTATCAAGACGGAAAAGCAACATGTGAGTATAGCACTACTGGTACATCTGGAAGTTATATGTTGTTTCAAAATTCAGAATCTCATGAACATTCAGAAAATATCCGGTTAAGTTCTGGAGAGCATAATTATTTTATCCGATGTTTTGATTTGGCTGGGAATTCAGATAGTAGAGAAATATCATTCACAGTAGAAACAGATACAAGTGCACCAATTGTTGTTAGAGTTTTCCGTGATGGAATGAATCTTAAAATAATAACAAATGAAGAAGCAGCTTGTGTATATGATAACACAGATTGCCTTTATGATGTAGGGGAGGGATTAGAAATGACTACAACCGACAATAAGATACATTCCACAACATGGGATTCTAATAAAAACTTTTATATAAAGTGTCAGGATGAGTTTGAAAACCAACCTGCCCCTCAGAATTGCAACATAATTGCAAGGCCTTTTGAGGTTTAACTTGTTTATTTCTGGTCGTTTTAGCAGAATTTATTAATTATTAATAATGTTTGATGTGTTAGAAAGTACTTATAAGATAGTAGGGGTGAGTAACTTTGCAAAGGGCAAACTTAAATATCAACTTAGAGCAAGATTATGAGTAGGATAGGGGATTGAATAAGATAAATTAATAAACTTATTTTCAAATATTAAGATATGAAAAAGAGGAAGAACGGGCAGATAAAATTGTCTTTTGGAATGATTTTCTCTATAATTTTGATAATTATTTTTCTTGCTTTTGCTTTTTATGCGATAAAAACCTTTTTAAAAATACAGGATAATGCACAAGCAGGAAAATTCATAAGTGATTTAAAATCAGATATTGACAGGGTTTGGAAAAGCACAGAAAGCTCTGAAGAAAAAGAGTATTCTTTGCCTTCAAGAATAAATTTTGTTTGTTTTGTTGATTTTGAAACTTCTGCAAGTGGATCAATGGGAAATATTTATGGTGAACTAAGATTTGCTGATTTTGGAAATGAAAATATGGTATTTTATCCTGTTGGTTCTTTAAATATTGATTCTGTTGGGATGATGAACATTGCTCTTGAAGAAATTACTTCGAGTGAAAATCCTTTTTGTATTGAAAATGTTAAAGGAAAAGTGAAATTAACTTTAGTAAAAGAGATTAATGAGGCCTTGGTTACAATAACCAGATGATTTTAGATAAATTAAGAACATATTAAAAAATGAGTTACAAAATTAAAAAAAATAAAAAAGGTTTTCAAGTATCTTTTACCTGGATTTTTGCAATTATTGCAGGAGTGTTTATCTTATTTCTTGCAATTTATGGTGTTACCAAAATCATAGATACTAGTGGAGATATAGAAAGTGCAAAAACAGGAAAAGAAATAGGGGTTTTGCTAAATCCTCTTGAAACAAGCTTTGGATCAGAAAGAACAGTGCTTTTAACCATGCCTGTGGAGACAAGAATTCATAATAAATACAGTAGATATGGGACTTTTGGAGCACAGATTATACAGATTTCCCAAAAAAATTTAGGGAAATGGAGTCAAACAGAGATAGATGTTAGCTTCCAAAACAAGTATATTTTTTCTAATGGTGTTGTTGAAGGAAAGAATTTCTTTATTTTCTCCAAGCCTTTTAATTTTCCATTCAAGGTAGCTGATGTGATTTATTTAACCTCTTCTAAACAAAATTATTGTTTCGTGGATGCACCTGATAGAATAGAAGAAGAGTTGGATGCTTTAAAGCAAAAAAATCTTTTTGTTGAAGATTGTCCTACAGAAAGCATAGAGATTTGTTTTGAGTCACAAGAATGTGATATTAATGTTGATGTTTATGGGGGAGAAGTTGAAAAAATGGGGGAAACAATGTATTTTGAAACAGATGCTTTAATGTATGCTGCTATTTTTTCAGATAAAAATATTTATGATAATCAAATAGAAAGGCTTATGTGGAGAACAAACGAGCTTTTATCTCTATACAACACTAAATCAGCTCTTCTTTCAACCCAGGGATGTTCTCAGGATGTGAATCTTTTTGTTTTCAAAAATGTTATAAATAATGTTCAAAGTCCAGAAAATCTTATGTTAGCTGCTAACGCAGCAGATGATTTAGAAAGAGAAAATGAAGGTACTACATGTAGATTATGGTAAAATGAAAATGATAACAAAAGATAAAAAAGCACAGATGAAAATGCAGCAAATGGTATTTATGCTAATAGCTATTACTTTGTTTTTTGTTCTCGTGGGTTTGTTTTTTATCATAATTGTTTTTTCTGGTGTAAAGGAGTCTGCAGAATTGCTTGAAGAACGTAATGCTATGCTTTTGGTTTCAAAACTTGCAAACTCTCCTGAGTTTTCGTGTGGAGATTTGTTTGGAGGTACTAAAACAAACTGCATTGATAGTGATAAAGCAATGGCTCTTAAGAGTAATATAAATAAATACTCTAATTTCTGGGGGGTTGATGGAATAAAAATAAAAAAGATTTATCCTGAAGATGAGAGTGTATGCACTTCTGAAAATTATCCTGATTGTGGTGAAATAACTATTTTTACAGGCAATGGGACAGGTGTTTCAAATTTTGTTGCTTTGTGTAGAAAAGAAAATATTGAAGAACAGATTCATGATAGATGTGAGTTGGCAAGAATTATTACATATTATGGAGATTAAAAAATGTTAAACAAGAAAAAAAAGGCGCAGGAAGAGCTTGTGGGATTTGCAGTGATAATCATTATTGTGGCTGTGATTCTTCTTTTCTTTCTTAATTTTTATCTTAGGAGTGGAGAAAAAGAAAGTGTTAATAATTATGAGGTAGATAGTTTTATTCAGGCGTTTTTGCCTTATACAACTGATTGTGAAGATTATTTAGAATATTTATCTGTTCAGGATCTTATTCTTGAATGTAATGATGATGCTTTTTGCCTTAATGATGAAAAAGCATGTGATGTTTTAAATTCCACACTTAAGAATATTGTTGGCAAGACGTGGAAGGTTGGAGAAAACTATCCTGTTAAAGGTTATGAATTAAAAATTACAATAAATCAACAAGAAGTTCTTTCATTTATAGAAGGAAACATTACAAAAAATTATAAAGGAGCTGAACAACCTCTCCCTCATTCTATAAAAGTCTTTTTTAGGGCTTATTATTAGTTATATCTTATTAAACTCTTATGTGAATAGTGATTGTATCTACAACTATTACAGGTTTATGTCTAATTCTTTTTTTTGTTTTTTCTTCTATTAATCCTATAAAACCAAATCTTTCCAAAAGTTTTACGTCATCACTTACAGATTTAAATCCTCTGCCTAATTTTTTAGCTAAATCATAGATTGAGCCAGGGGATTGAGATTTTATAGTGTGTAGAAGTCGTGCTTTTTCATTGCTTAGAAGTTTTCTTACAACTGAAAGTCCTTCAAAATCATAATCTTTTTTAGAAATTCCTGCTTTTTTGAAAATAGAGAAAGCTCCTTTGGATTGAGTTATTGTTATTTCCCTTACTTTTTCCTTTGCCATTTTCACGGAATAGAGTAAATAGCGATATATATTATTTTCTTTTATATATCTCTATTATATATATTTTATATGTGTGTTTATCTTTACTATATATTACTAAATAAGTAGTATATATTAATAAATCTTTTGTTTCGATAGATTTAAGGAGTTGTATTAATACCTTAGTAATACCAAAAGATTTATAAATAAAACCCTGAAAAACAAGGTTTTTTAAGGAAAACCGAGAAATTAAACAGTAAGCTTTTTAAAGAAAAATTGGTTTTTATTGATACACCGACGACACTATAGGTGTTCTAATAGGGATTCAAACAAGATAGGAAAACAGATAAAGATTAGTTTAAGTGAAAAGGAGATTGAAAATAATGTCAAAAAACACTCAAAAAATACTAGGGAACAGCATGTTTTACTT
>DAOWJD010000021.1 GCA_030640565.1 Nanobdellota archaeon | reverse complement strand
TTATAAAAGTTATTGAAAATGAGATTTTAAGGCAGAAAAGATTATCAGATAAAAAAAATCCAACTAAGATGGAAGTTAGAACTGCTCAAAAAGATAGTTCTACAAAATATATGCGTGTGTTACCTGGTTCTGCACGAATGTCTCGTGAAACAGATTTGCCTTTGCTTAAAATTTCTCGACAAATGATTAATGAAGCTAAAAAAACTCTTCCTAAGATGAAAAAAGATATTGAAAAAGAACTTGAAAGAGAAGGGCTTAACAAAGAGATGATTTCCTTATTGTTAAAACAAAACAAAATTGAAGAGTTTAAAGAATTATTAAATGTTATTTCTAAACCACAAATTGTTGCTAAAACTCTTTTGATTTTTCCAACAGAAATTGCAAAGAGAGAAAAAATCTCTTTAAGCAAAATGGAGAAGATTTTGAATAAAGATGTTTTAGGTCATGTTTTAGAGAATTTGAAAAAAGGAAAAATATCTGAAAATCAGATTAAGCATGTTCTTGAGAATATTGTAAAAGGAAAGGATCATAAAGAAGCGCTTAAAATTAGAAAAGAAGATTTGCGCGGTATGGAAGGAGAAATTATGAAGCTGATAAAGAAGAAACCAGGACTTTCCATAAATGCTTATATGGGTTTGATTATGAAGGAGTTTAAAGGAAAGATTTCTGGAAAAGAGGTTTCAGAAATCATTAAAAAGTATGTTAAATAGGGGATAATATGAAAAGAGTGTATATATCAGAGTTAAAATCAGGACAAAAGGTTTTGCTAAAAGGCTGGGTGTTTGAAATTCGTGAGTTGGGGAAGACGAGGTTTCTTTTACTTAGAGATTCCTCGGGAATTGTTCAGTGTGTAATAAAAGATGCAAAAATAAAAACATCTGATTTGACTTTGGAAAGTGTTGTTGAAATTAAGGGGAAAATTAAGAAAGCTCAAATTAAAGCAGAGCATACAAGAGATGATGTTGAAATTGAGGTAGAAGAGCTGAAAATTCTAAACAAGGCAGAAGAACTTCCGATTCAAGTTAATGAGAAAACTATAACTACTGGATTGGATAAAAGACTTGATCACCGTTCCTTAGATATTAGAAAACCAAAGATAAAAGCAATTTTTAAGATTCAATCAACGATAATAAATTCATTTAGAGAATTTTTTTATAATAAAGGATTTACAGAAATACAACCTCCTGGAATTATTGCAACATCAACAGAAGGAGGAACAGATTTGTTTGCAATAAAATATTTTGAAAGAAAAGCTTATCTTGCTCAAAGCCCCCAATTATATAAACAGCTTATGGCTATTTCTTTAGAAAAGGTTTTTTCTACAAATACAATTTGGAGAGCTGAGAAACATGACACATCTAAACATATTAATGAGATAAGACAAATGGATATTGAATGTGCTTTTTATGATGATATTAAAATAATGAAATGGTTAGAAAAAGTTATCCAATATATTACAAAAAAAGTAATTAAAGATTGTTCAAAAGAATTAAAAGTTTTAGGAATGAAATTAAAAGTTCCTAAGGCAAAATATCTTACATATAAAAAAGCAATTGATTTACTTTCTAAAAAAGGTATTAAAATAAAACAAGGTGATGATTTTGAACCAGAAGCAGAAAGAAAACTTTGTTCTTTGTTTCCAGATACAATTATTTTTACATATGAATGGCCAATTGAATTAAAACCATTTTATATTTGGTCAAAAGGAAAAGGTGTTTCTGGTGGTTTTGATGCTGTTTATGGAGGAGTTGAGATTTGTTCTGGTGGGCAAAGAGTTCATATTCCTGAGAAATTAATAAATCAATTAAAATCAAAGAAGTTGAATCCAGAAGATTTTAAGTGGTATATAGATGCTTTTAGATATGGTGCACCTATGCATGCTGGCTGGAGCATTGGACTTGAAAGATTAACGCAAGCGATTTTATCTTTAAGTAATATCCGGGAAGGAACTTTGTTCCCAAGAGATAGAAAGAGGTTGACTCCATGAAATTCATCTCAATTTCAGAAGCAATGAAAAGAGGAAAAGGAAAAGTAGCTGTTCGTGGCTGGGTTTATCGTGAAAGAGGAAGCAATGAATTTAAATTCATTATATTAAGAGATTCAACAAATATTGTTCAGTGTGTTTTGAAAAAAGATAAGTTCAAAAAACAATGGAAAGATATAGATGCTCTTCAGATAGAAGCTTCTTTAGAGATTGAAGGTATAATAAAAAAAGACAAGCGTGCTCCTACAGGGCATGAAATCAGCGTCGATAAGATACATATAATTGGAACCAGTAATGAGTTCCCTATTCAGAAAGATTTGAATGAAGAACTTCTTGGAGATAGAAGACATTTGTGGATTAGAAGTAAGAAGATGATAACAATAATGAAAATTAGAAGCAGTTATATTCAGGCAAGAGATGAATTTTTCAAGAAAGAAAAATTTTATCGATTTGATGCACCTATTTTACAACCAACACAATCTGAAGGAGGAAGTACTGTTTTTGAAGTAGATTATTATGGCAAAAAAATTTATCTTGCACAGACATGGCAGTTATATGCAGAAGCAGCTGTGTTTGGCTTAGAAAAAGTGTATAATTTTGGACCAACTTTTAGAGCAGAGAAATCTAAAACTTCTAGGCATTTATCTGAGTTTTGGATGGCTGAAGCAGAAGTTGCATGGTGGAAACTTAAAGAAATAACAGAATTTGCAAAAAAAGAAATTAAATATTGTATAGAAAAAGTTGCAAAAGAATGTGTTGAAGAATTAAAATATCTAGGGCAAGACTCTGGAAAAATTTTGAAAATAGCTAAAAAGAAATGGCCTACAATAAAATATAGAGACGCTTTGAAAATTTTAAAAGATAAAGATAAGATTAATATTAAATTTGGAAAAGATTTGAGAACAATTGAAGAACAAAAATTAATGCAACATTTTGATACACCTGTTGTAGTTACCCATTACCCTCGAGAAATTATGGCTTTTTACAAACCAAAAGACCCTAAAAAATCTGATGAAGCTCTTTGTTTTGATATGTTGGCTCCTGGTTGTGGTCTTGAAATCGTGGGAGGAAGTGAAAGAAGTCTTGATATAAAAGAAATGTCTGAAAATTTGAAAAAACAAGGAGAAAAGCCTGAAGATTATAAGTTTTATTTTGATCTTAGAAAATATGGTTCTGTTCCTCACTCTGGATATGGTGTTGGTATAGAAAGAGTTTTACAATGGATTTGTGGATTAGAAAGTATAAAAGATGCAATTGCTTTTCCGAGAACTGTGACCCGGATGAATCCTTAAAATGAAAATATTAGCTATTGGGGATCCGCATGGAAATTTATCTAAATTAAAAAGAATTCCTATTAAAGGAGTTGATTTAATTCTTTTAACAGGAGACATAGGAAAAGCTGATTTAGCTCGTAAGATATCCTTCGAAAATGTTGAGAGAAAAAAGAAAGGTTTACCTAAGAAAAAATTGACCAGAAAAGAAGAAAAAGCAATAGATAATGAGGTTATGAAATCTTCTATCAAAATTTTAAAATATCTATCTAAATTCGCTCCAGTTTATACAATTCAAGGGAATGTTGGTTTAGACCATTCAAAAATAAATAAGATAAGGAAGGTCAGTCTGATTAAAAACAAACTTAGAAATATTAATGCAGTAAGGATTGGATTTTTAGAGTATTTTATAGATACTTGTTGGATAAGAGACTTTAAACCATTTGATTATAGAGAGAGTATGAAGAAGGCTAAGAAAGAAACAGATAAAGCTCGGAGAGTTTTGAAGAAATTTAAAAATGTTGATATTTTAATTTGTCATCAGCCCCCTTATGGAATTTTAGACAAAGTTACTTGGAAAAAAGCCCCTAAACATTACCAAGGAAAACACGCAGGAAGTAAGGTTATACTTGATTATATAAAGAAAACACAACCAAAATATGTTTTCTGTGGGCATATACACGAAGGAAAAGGCATGAAAAAAATTGGAAAAACAGAAGTATATAATTTAGGTATTGCGGGATATAAAATCCTTAAAGTAAAGAAATAATTAAAAACTCCGCATTTTTTGTTCTAATATGAAAATTAATGGCATTGAACTTAAGTGGTTAGGGCATGCAGGATTTTTGATTAAAAACTCCAGGGTGATTTATATAGACCCTTATAATATAAAAGATGGTCTTGAGAAAGCTGATTTGATTCTTTTAACCCATAGCCATTATGATCATTGTAGTGTTGCAGATATGGATAAAATTGTTAAAGAAGGAACAAAGATAATTGCTCCTGCAGATTGTCAGAGTAAGATAACAAAGTTCAGTGTTCCTATTAAAATGCAGATAATAGAACCTGGTCAGGAATTAGATCTTTGGGATATTGAAATATCCACCTTTCCTTCTTATAATATTGATAAGCATTTCCATCCAAAAGAGGAATCCTGGGTAGGATATCTAATAAAGACGAACGATGTTTTGATATATCATGCAGGAGATACAGATGTTATTCCAGAGATGCAGAAACTTACAGGCTATAAACAATCAGATAAAGAATTTGTAGCGCTTCTTCCTGTTGGTGGAAGATTTACAATGAGTGCAGAAGAAGCTGCTGAAGCAGCGAGGGTGATTAAACCATCTATTGCAATTCCAATGCATTGGGGAAGTATTGTCGGAAGTAAAGATGATGCTCAAGAGTTTGTAGATTTGTGCAAAGAGGAAGGAATTAAAGCAGAAATTCTTGAAAAGGAATAAATCCTTCTAAAATATATTAATTAATCTTTATCTTGCATTAGAGAAATATTTTTAAAGAACAAGATATTAGTCTTTTTATAATATTAATTTATTCGACTTGGCGGTTTGAGTAAATTATTGTTTATGAGGTGAATTCTTTGTTTATAGTTGGAAATGTATAAACTATTTAAACCTTTCTGAAAAAAGAAAGGCCAGATAGGCATTCCCAATTCCCATAAAGATAGAAGGAGGTTAAAAAAATGGTATTAGATTTTGCAAAAGAGGCAGTAGAGAACGTAGAGACACATAGCATCAACTTTGACGACTTGAGAGCTGGAAAAGCTAACATTAAAGTTATTGGTGTTGGTGGTATGGGTTGTAATGCGGTAACTTGGCTTTTTAATAAAGGAATTAATGGTGCTGGTGTTCATGCAATGAATACAGATGCGCTGCATTTAAGTGTTTCAAAAGCAGATGAAAAACTTCTCTTGGGTAAGGAGTTGACTAGAGGTCTGGGTGCAGGAGGAAACTATAAGACAGGAAGAGAAGCTGCAAAGGAATCTCTTTCAGATTTGAAAAAGATTGTTTCTGGTGCAGATATGGTATTTGTTCTGGCAGGTCTTGGAGGTGGAACAGGAACAGGAGCTTCACCAATTGTTGCCCAACTTGCTAAAGAGACAGGAGCTGTTGTTATAGGTGTTGTTACAATGCCTTTTGAGGCTGAAAAAGCAAGAATGGACAAGGCTGAGTTTGGTCTTCAAGAGCTACGAGATGTTACAGATACTTGTATTGTTCTTGATAATAATAGACTTGTTGATATTGCTGGACAGTTGCCTATTGAAATGGCTTTTGCTGTTGCTAACGAGTTGGTAAGCACAATGGTTAAAGGGATTGTTGAAACAATAACTTTGCCAAGTTTGATTAACTTGGATTATGCTGACGTTTCTGCAATTATGAGGGGCGGAGGTGTTGCTGTTATTGGTATAGGAGAATCAGACACTGGAGATCGTGTTACAGAGGCTGTTAAACAAGCTCTTACACATCCTCTACTTGACGTGGATTATACAGGAGCTAATGGAGCCTTGATACATGTTACCTGTGGTCCTGATTTGAAGTTAGAAGAATTCGACCATATTGGAAGAATTGTTTCTGAAAACTTAAATCCTGAAGCAAATGTGATAATTGGTGCTAGAATCAGTAAAGAATTTACTGGAAAAGTTCGAGTTATTACTATTATGACAGGGGTTAAGTCCCCTTACTTGCTTGGAAAGTCGACAGAAGAGTCTCTTGAACCTATTTCAAAAGAACTATCTGATGTTGGAATAGAAGTCTGGAGATAAACTTAAGTTTATTTTGTACCTGAGGAGAAATCCTCAGGATTTTATTTTTTGTTTTAATTACATATATTTATTTAAAGTTAAAATTTTTGTGAAAACTATGGATAAAAATCAAGTCCATTATATCACAGCCACTGTTATTCTTGTTAGAAATGGAAAATTTCTTATCACTAAAAGAGCTGACTGGGAAAAAGCGTTTCCTGGAAAATGGACTGTTCCTGGTGGAAAGTTAGAGGTTTTGGATTATGTTTTGAGAGAAAAGGATACTTCTTCACACTGGTATAATGTTCTTGAAGATTTAGCTAAGAGAGAAGTAAGAGAAGAAGTTGACCTTGAGATTAAAAACTTAGATTATGTTACAAGCCTTGTCTATCTAAGGTCAGATAAAATACCTTCTTTAATAATAAGTTTGTGGGCAGAATCTGCTGAAGGTGAAATAAGACTTTGCGATGCTTTAACAAATTATAAATGGGTCACTCTGGAAGAAGCCAAAGGTTACGATTTAATTGAAGGAATATATGAAGAATTAGAAATACTTGATGGAAAATTAAAAACAGGAAAAATGGATGAGTGGAAATTAACTAATTAAACATTCAACTTTTTCAAGGGCTTCATCTTTTTCTCGCCGTATTCATTGAAATAAAGAATATTATCAAGGTCTATCTTGGATTTTCGTGTGCGTTTTTTTTGATATTCAAATCCTATGGGTAAAATCGCTTCAACATGTATTTCTTTTGGAATTTTTAATATTCTTTTGATTTGGCTCTCTGCAAAATGGCCAACCCAACATGTGGATAACCCAGACTCTGTTATTTTTAACAGAAAGTTTTGAATTGCAGCACCTGCTTGTTGTCTTAGATAAATTTCTCCTTGCTTTCCATAAGAATTAATTGTTCTTAAAGGATTTGAGCAAACAACAACAATATATTGTGCTTGAGAAACAAAATCCTGTTGTGCAGCTTCAGAGATTTTTTTTATAGCTTCAGAATTATCTACAAGGATAAATTTTAGCGAAGAAATTCCTCCTGCTATTGGAGCATATCTCGCAGAATCAATACATTCAATAATATGTCTCCAATCAGGTTTTTTTGAGTTAAATTTTCTTACACTTGTTCTTGATTGAATTGCTTTGTTGAGTTCCATGGTTTTTATAGGAGATAGATATTTATAAAATTAATCAAATTCTATCACACCTCCGCCAAGAACCCCTTTTCCCTTATAGAGCACAATTGCCTGCCCTTCTGAGACTCCTGTTATTGCTTTCTTTAAGATAGTTTTATATTGTTTTTTATTCTTGTTATATGAAAGTTCACAAGGCAAGAGTTCCCCAACTTGCCGAATCCGTGCTTTTAGCTTATGACTTTTGTTTTTTTCTGGTTTCTTAGTTATCCAACGAGGATTTTTTAATGTAATTTCTTTTCTGTAAAGAATAGTGTGGCCTTCTGGTGCAGCGATTATTTCATTTTCCTTTAGATTTTTCCTAGCTACATACCATCTCTTGAGTTTTTTTCCTTTACCTTTTTCTATCTCTATACCAAATCTAGGACCTATTCTCTGACCAATTGTGTAATAATATATTCCATCGTGTTCTCCGATTATTTTGCCTTCTGGATTGAAAATTTTTCCTTTTTTTGGCTTAATTCTTTTCTGAAGGAATTTTTTTAGATTTATTTTTCCGATAAAGCAAATTCCGACTGTTCCTTTTCTGTCAAAATTCTGGAATTTGTTCTTTCTAGCGATTTCTCTGACCTGTTTTTTTGTGTATTCTCCTATAGGAAATAAAGAATGCTCTAAATCTTCTTGATTTAATCTGTAAAGAAAATAGGACTGATCTTTGGTTTCATCTTTTGCTCTGAGCATTTTATAGCTATCTTTTGTTTTTTTTATTTGCGCATAATGTCCTGTAACAATAAAATCTGCTCCTAGCTTTTTTGCAGCTTTCCAGAGAAGTGGAAATTTTATTTTTTGGTTGCAGTCTATGTCTGGATTTGGTGTTATGCCTTTTTTATAATTTTTAAACATTTCATCAACCACATCACGCTTGTATTCTTTTTCAAAATCAAGAGTAAGTAGAGGGATTTTGAGCTTTGCAGCAATTTTCATAGCTATTTTTCTATCTTCTTTCCAAGAGCATTCATGTGTAAGAGGGTCTTTGGTGTCGCTCCAGTTCTTCATAAAAGCACCAATTACTTCATATCCTTTTTTCTTCATAAGTAATGCTGCCACACTAGAATCAACACCTCCAGACATTGCAACCATAACACGAATTTTTTTAGGTTTCATTAAAGAAATAGTTAACCATTAGTTAAAAAAGTTTATATGGCCTTTTTTGACAAAATAAAACCCTCTTGCATAAAGCTTATAAACCACTTATCCACTTTTAGAGATTAAAGGTATTTAAGATGAATAAGAACTTAAAAAAGAATTTGAAACGAATTAAAAGAGATCTTGCAGGAGGGCCATTAATTAGATTTGCAGATTTTTTATTTGAAAAAAGAATGAAATCTTTAGCATTAAATCCTCAAATTCCCTATGGAGTTAAAAAATTTTTAGCAAATTCTTTATCTCAACATAAAATAGAAGAACATAAAAGAATTGAAGAATATGAAAAAGGTAAAGGAAACCTTCAAATACATTCACTTATTCACTCCTTATCAAATTTAGATTCTATTCCTGTTCATTTACATTCAAGAGATTGGAATGGTATTAAATATAAAATATGGGAAGAGAAAGATAGATTAGGAGAAGATTCAGATTTCACAGTCTTTTTCCCAAATTTAAGATTCCCAAATTTTTCTAAAGATGTATCTTTAACACCAGAAGAAGGAAAGGACGGCTCTTATAATACTAATAGAAATAGTTTAGATGGTGTTGTTGAATGGGATATCTGGAAAAATATATTGTATCAATCACCAGTTTTTCGTAGTAAATCTAAAAACGATCGTCCTGGTTTAAGTGGTACAAGAAGTTTTAAACCTATCCCTTATAATGGAATTCCAGAAACTGTTCGCGTCCCTTTCTTTAAAACAAAATCTTTATCTGATGCTAATATTGGCGCGCGCGCAATTGTTAAAGTTTTTCAAGAACATCAAAAGCCAATTGAAAACCTTATAAAATTACTAAAAACAGAACCTAAAGTTAGAAAAGAATTTATTGATAATGAAGGAAAATTAGAAACAGGACAATCATTGAAAAAATACGGATTTGATATAGATATATTACCCTATATTTCAAGTCCAATAAATGGAGAACATGAAGGTGTATCTTACAGAATTTATAAAGCCCAAGGTGGCTCTTTTGGTGGAGAAAATGCTCTTTGGTATTGGGGATTTATTAATGGAATTCAACTCCCTAATTTTGAATTAAAGCCCAATTTATCAGAATATGAAAGAGAAATCTCTCAAGGTGCATTGAAACTTGTATTTGATTATGCTCTTTATGACGACCCACTTTTTAAACCAGAAAAAAGAGGCACACCACATCTTACTCCTAGACTTGTAAATGGTAATAAATATGATGAAGAAGCAATAATTGTTGGATTAAATATGCCTGAAGGAATAGTTATCCCTTATTCAATAAGTACAGGTCTTAATTATGTAAGAAAAGAAATAACAACAGCTATACATGCTTATAATACTCATAAAAACCAAATAGATAAAATTGTGGAAAAACTTGAAAAAAAAGAAATTCAAAAAGAATTAAAGAGTATATTGAGAGGGCTTTCTGTTAGTAATCTTTCTGACAGTGTGGCAGAATTTCTTGGAAATCAAGGATCAGATTTTATTTTAGAGAATTCATATCATTTAGAACGGCAAAAAAGCATTAATGAATAATATTTTTTGGAAAGATTAAGTCTTAGTTAAAAAAGTTTATGAGACAAGTTTTAGTCCATATAAATTTGAATAGTGTGCCACCTTTTTGCTTAATCCTACACAAACATTTCTTAATTCTTTTTGTCTTTCTATTGGAAATTCTTTAAAACAAGCTAAATCTTTAGCCAAGAGATTTACCTGTGGATAAACATCACAGTCCTTTTTCCCTTTCAAATCTTCATCATTTGGCCATATTACTTTTGCAAACATAAGAAGACCTGTCGGATCTAATTCCTCCTTGTTTGATAGCATCCTTAATCTTTTTGATAGGTCTCTTACATTAGAATAGTTTTTTTTATTTGCTTGTTCAGTTATATGGGAATCTATCGCGATTGCAGATAAACTTGCGAGAAAATCTAAGTTTTCATAATTTCTCATTCTATAAGATTAGAATTTACTTTTAAAAAGATTACTATAGTAGAAAACGTCCCGGGTAGGACTCGAACCTACGACCTAACGGTTAACAGCCGTTCGCTCTGACCAACTGAGCTACCGGGACTTAATTTTATGAGAGAAAAATCGTATTTAAAGCTTATTCTTTCAAACCTAAATCTATTATTGGTTTGACCTGACGTCTTTCCAGATTACCATAAACATTTCCGTGTTTTGAACCCTTAATAATGGAAATGATTGCTTCTTGGGCATTTTCTATAAATTCAGGATCTCCTATTATCCCTACAAAATTATCTTTTAGTTCAAAATGACATTTTGTCAACTGATGTAGGGTTCCTAATGCTTTTCCTTTTTTTCCAATGATTCTAGCCCGAATCCTCTTTAAATCTTTTCTTTTTGTATGGTCTTTTATGTTTATTATTTCAAAGAGATTGTCTTCTTTTTTTATCGATAGTGCAATTGAGAATGGAAATCCAAAATTTAGTGCATCAATTACTTTTTCTGTGATATATTCATCTTCTGGCCCTCCTTCAATTGTAACTTCTTTTCCTCTGTTTTTTATCTTAATGTTTAATTCTTCTTCCAACTTCTTCTTGTTTTTTATTATTCTTGGAACTTTCTCACAATAGATTGTTTTCATTTTAGAATTCAAGTGCTTCAGATTTTAAATAACCTTTTGCTTTTAGCCATTCAACCTGATTTGTTCTATATTTGAAAATAACATCTCCTTTATCTTTGTCAAGTTCCCATGGTTTTATGATTACAACATCTCCTGGACGAAGCCATAGTTTTCTCTTTAATCTTCCAGGAACACGGCAATTTCTTTTCTTTCCATCCAAGCAATTCACAAACATTTTGTTTCCCCCGAGCCTTTGCTCTATAATCCCAATTATTTCATCTCCTCTTGGAAGTTTTACTCTTGTAACCTTTTCTTCGTTTTGACTACCTGCTTTCTTTTTTTTATCCATGTTTTAAAATAAGACCATTGCAAAAGGAATTCCTTTGATTTTTCTTACTGCCTCTATTGAGATGATCCCTGCCTTTAATGCACTATTTATAGATTTTTTACCCACAATGTTGAACGTGGAGTCTTCTGCCGACATTTTTTCCATTACCTCTATAACAGCTTCTTCATTAACTTCTTCTCCTTTATAGAAATTCTCTTTAATATCAAGTTGGAATTTCCCTTCTTCAAACTTTTTTCCAAGAAGCTCTTTATCACAAACTACAACTACGTCTCTATAAGATTTTATTATATTCACAAACATTTTCCTTTAAATTTTACTCAAGGCTGATAAAAATAAGAATTTAAATTAAAAAGATTTTTTAGCTCCTTCTTTAATCGCCTTCTCTGCATTATCTTTAGACATTATGGCGCTCATCCTTGTATTACATTTTTCACAATTTCCTTGAGCCATATATCCTCCTCTTGAAGTTTGTTTGATTTCAGGGTTTTTCATTTTTCTACCCTTTTCTTTACATCTTACACAATATCCGCTTGCCATTAAATTTTTAAGCAATTCTGTTTTTTAAATGTTTTTATGAGCGGTTTAGATGAGGAAGATTTATAAATCTCGTTTTTTGAGCCAAGATATGGATGAAACACTATATGAAAGAGTATTGGAATTGTTTCAAAGCGAGGAATATCTTTCTTTAAGGTATAAAGGAGTAGCAGAACGATTGAGAACTGGTTCTGATGAAACTTTAGATGTAATGCATGATTTTCTTAATAGTGGAGTTTTATTCAGAAAAAACGGATATTACCAGCTTAATCCACCTCATTTATGGGGAATATCTTTAGAATAATCAGAATTTATTATCTTACAGAGTGTTTTGCTCCACATGCAAGACAATGAACAAAGTTTATCCTATCTTTTCTTATAAGCTCTGTGTCAGGTTTTTTGCATTCTCTACACAAAACAAACTCATTAACATATTCTTCTATTTTCTGGTTTATCTTTGGACTTGG
This sequence comes from Nanobdellota archaeon, assembly GCA_030640565.1. Classification (GTDB taxonomy): domain Archaea; phylum Nanobdellota; class Nanobdellia; order Pacearchaeales; family GW2011-AR1; genus ASMP01. Next base: position 3,157 of record DAOWJD010000021.1, on the reverse strand, counting down.
AACCTTCATGTTTAAAACAAACCTGTCTCCTTCTTTTTGTCCTGAAACTGCAAGCTCTTTTAACATAAATTTCTGCAAATGTTCTGGTTTTCTTCTTAAATGAGAAGATATCTGGTAAAAATTTGTAAGAATTGTTTTTCTTCCTTCGAAATGCCCTTCTATTTTAGGGATTTCAAACCTATTGCTAGAGCTATCTGTTTTTTTTATCTTTCTGTATGCCTCTTCAAGCAATTTTTCATAATTTTCCTTGTTTTCCATGATTTAAGAGCGAAAAACGGATTTATAAGGTTTTTGAAAGACTTATAAATATCAACTTTTTTGGAGGTTTATGGCACCTATAATTGAAGTAAGCTATGAGGTTAAAAAAGATCTAGATGAGTCAGGAACCCCCTCTAACCCAAAACCGCCTTATGGATTTAAAAAAGGTTTTACTTATGTTCCTTCTATTCAACTTTATGTTGAAAAAGAAAGTCAATTAGAAGAAAATTGGTATAAATCTCATAAAATACTTTCAGAAAAAAAGTTAAGAATATTAAGGCCGTTGGAATTTGTGATTTTCCTTGATCATGTAGAAAGATTTGATGAAAAAATCTTTTCTAATATAACTCGAGTAAGAAAGCAATGGAGAGTTGAATGGCTTGATGCTTATTTTGTAAAAGACAAAAGTGGCTTTTATGCTTTAACTAAAAAGAGAACAAATAAGAAAAAGCTTATATCTACTTTAATGGAAGATCAGATAGTTTCTTTTAATTCATTGTTAAGAAATCCAACTTTACAAGGATTGCCAAGATCAGATATTGAAAAACCAACAACTAAAGAAGACAAGTTAAATTACATACATCCAGAAAATAACAAGGTTGTTGGTTTCGAGAAGCATTCTGATGGTAAAATTATCTTACACTGTAGTTTGGATCCTGGTCGAGATGTCTTTTGGGCACGTGGATGCTTTAGTTTAGAACCAGAAAAGACAGAAAGGAATCTTAAGCGTTATGAATTAAAAAAGTTTATAAATTATATGCTAATCCATGAACTATTTCAAAAAGGCAAGACCGAATTTTCTCAATTAGTTCCTTCAAATATCACCCCAGCCACCTGATTTTTCCTGGGCGTGGTTCAAAAGCAATTCCTTCTTCAAGAAGTTTTTGGATTTCTTGATTGACTATTTCCTGAGGGATTTCATGAAATTTTTGAATAATTTCATCTGTGTCAATTCCATTGTTTTCTTCAGAGTTTTTTATTAGTTCTAGAATCTTATCTTTGATTGCAATAATTTGTGCTTTTTCAACTGGTTTTGCATTAAGAATTTTATCTTTTTCTGTTTCAAGTTTTCTTACAAGAAGATGTTTTGGGTCCATTTCCCTTATAATCTCAGGAGAAATATATGTTTCATTATTCCAGTGTCTTAAAACACCAATAACAACAACTGTTTGTCCTTGAACAACATCTTTAAATTTCTCATAATCGTCACCAAAAATTTTAAGCCTTATCTGACCAGACCCATCATCCATGGTTAGAAATACATATTTTCTTCCTGCATCTCCTCCTGTGCTTTCATATCTATCCACAATATTCCCCAGAACATTAACCCTAACTATTTTTTTATCTCCTAATTCAAGAAAAGAAAATCTTTCTTCATTTACTATTGGTTTACCCATCAAAATATTTCCGACTCTAAGCTTATATGCAATGTGTCTTTTGAATTGTTGTTCTTCTGGCATTTTAATTATGTCCTCCCAATATACCCTTTTCTTGGTTTGAAGATAACACCACTTATATCAAGTTTTGTTATAGCTTCATCAATTTCATCCCGAGTAAGTTTTCCTTCAAGTTCTTTTTCTATCTCTTCTATAGGAATCATTTTCCCTAATTTGCTTTCAAGACTTGTTATAGTATCTCTTACAAGGAAAACTTTATTTCTTTGAGAAGCAGGCATTCCACCTGTTCCTCTATCAATATCAAATGTTTTTGACTCATAATCATAACCTACTTGGGTTAAATAATATTTCATTATTCCTATTGCTCTTTTTGCATCTTCTATTGTCACTTCTTTACTAAGTTTCATCTTTGCAGAAGCTTCTGACATTCTTATCAGAGCTTGAAGCTGCCTTGCAGAAATTGGAATAGGTCTTAAAGTGCTTTCAGAAGAAACAGGCATATTTCTTAGTTCAACATAAAACTTTTTTATTTCTTCAACAGCATCATCGGTTAATGAGGGTTTTATTCTTTGTTTTGCATAAGCAATATATTTTCTAAAAAGCTCTCTTGGAATTAGCATGTCTTCCCCTTCTTTTTGATGTGCATATAAAACATGAATTGCAATAAGTTCATCTTTTTTTCTGTCTGGAAGATCTCTTAAAGGAAAAATTACATCAAATCTATTAATAAGTGTGGGGGGTAAATCAATCTGCTGTGCAATCGACTGGTAAGGATCAAATCTTCCAAATTTTGGATTTGCAGCAGCAAGCACAGAAGTTTCTGCTCTTAATGTAGCTTGGACAGTAGCTTTGCTAATTGTTATTGTTTGTTGTTCCATTGCCTCATGCATAGCACTTCTATCATTTGGGTCCATTTTTTCAAGCTCATCTATACATACAAGCCCTTTATTTGCAAGAACCATTGCTCCTGCTTCAAGAGACCATCCACGCAAATATTCATCACGAACAACTGTGGCTGTTAATCCTGCTCCAGAGGCAGATTTTCCTACAACATATCTTCCTTTTGGAGAAATTCCTGACATAAAAACAAGAGTTGCTGACTTTGCAACACCAGGGTCTCCTATAAGAAGAATATGCAAATCACCACGACTTCTCTGTCCGTCTGCATGAACTTTTGCAACACCTCCAAACAACTGTAGGACAAGAGATTGTTTTATCTCATTATAACCCCATACACTTGGAATAATGCTTTTTGTTAATTTTTCAAATATTTCAGGGTCTTGTGAAAGTTCAAGTATTTGTCTTTCATCTTCCTCGCTTATATCAAGCTCTTCAAAAGTCTCTTCCATAGGAATTATATTGTTGGCTTCAAGTGCAAGTTCAAACCGTGTTGATAATCCTCCTGAATGAAGAGGGACAGGAACTTCTTTTAAAATTCCAATAGATTTAACCCTGCTTCCAGGTGTTGTTTTTTCTTCCATTTTTGGCTCAACAAGATCTTC
>DAOWJD010000013.1 GCA_030640565.1 Nanobdellota archaeon | reverse complement strand
CCAATAGATTTAACCCTGCTTCCAGGTGTTGTTTTTTCTTCCATTTTTGGCTCAACAAGATCTTCCTTAACGAAAACATTTATTCTTTTTGGCTGTTCTCCTCCTGATAAAGATTCAGGAGCTTCTTCAATCACAAGTCTTTGAGTATCAACCATTTCTTTACTAATAAGTCTGAAGCCACCCCTTCTTCCACAAGAACATCTAGTAGGTTCACGAAACTTTTTTTCTATTTGCAAAACAGAAATAACAGTGCCACATGAAGGACATTCAAATTTTGCATTTATAACCTGGGGTCTTACATCTGATGCCTGCCTTACAATACCTTCAATAATAATTATTTCATTAAGATTTTTTGAACGAATGTTTCTTACTTTTATTTCCTGACTTTTTGGAAGATTCACAAGACGAACTCTTGAATTGGTTACAAGACCTGTTTCTTCAACAGCTAATTCAACCAGTCCTAAAGCTTCTTCAGGATTTATGAGTATTTCTTCAGCAAGTTTGTTTGAGAATTCTGTAAGTTTTGTGAAATCAAGGTATATTACATTCCCTCCTTTTCGAATAGATTCACCAATATCTTTTTTATGAAACTCAAAGAAGTTTTTTGCTTCAATCACTAATTCTTCATTTTTTGATTTGTTTGTCTGAACTTGTTCATCCATCAGTATAAAAGAAGGCTTTAGTTTTTATAGATTTATATAGATTTTAAAGTAGTTTTAGAAAAGAATGAATTATTTAGAGGTAGTGAAAGTTAAATTAAAAATATGTTGCTATATGCAATATTATTCCTAAAATAAATCCTAAGAAATACCCATATTTGAATGGTTTTGAAGGACCTATTAGGAAATATACGGTTATTGATAAAATTAGATAAATTAACAGAATTGACTTGTTAGATAAGGTGGGAAATATAACTTTGGTTATGAAACCGAATATTAAAAAACTTACAACCATCAACCCCCAATTAGCCAACATCCCAAATAAAAAGAGTTTTTTTGATGTTAAATCTCCTAAATTTGGAAAGCGGATTTTGTTTTTTCTCATTTCTTATAATTCTTCAAAACAACCTTAATATTCTTTAAGAGCTTGTCCATGCTATATTCAAGTTGTTGCTTATTTTTTGTTCCTGTGCAAACAAGTTTTCCATTGCTGAAAAGAAGGAAAGTTGCATTTGGTTCTATAAGCTTGTAGACAAGTCCTGGAAATTGCTCTGGTTCGTATTCTGTGTTTTCCATTTCCAAAGCAAGGAAATTTAAATTAAGTTTAAGATTTATCATTCCAGAAGCAACTATATTTTGCACAGTGATTTTTGGCTTTATTGTTATATTCACACTAATTTTTCTTAGCTGTTTAATTACAGCCTGAATTACTTTTTTAACTTGGGCTACTGACTTTGTTCCTGTGCATACAAGATTTCCAGAACTGAAAACAAGAACAGCTGATTTTGGCTCTTTAACTCTAAGAACCAAACCAGGAAAAGTCTCTGGATTATATTCTGTGTTTGGCTGAGTTCTTGCAAGTTTTGTTAATGGTATTGGCTTTTCAAGAGAAGTTGTTGCAACAATGTTTTGTATTTTGTAATTGCTTGTTTCTTTAGCCATCTTAATTTATAAAGAGAAAAAAGTGTTTATAAAGGTTTATAAATGTCTCGAGAGAATTTTTATTTAGTAAATTCGGCCTTTGCAAAGAATTTCAAGAAAGTTCTTTTTATCTACAGAAGAAGTTTCTTTTTTTCCTTCCCTTATAGCATAATGTCCTTTAAAGTTCACTGAATTTAAAACATCTTTTAATTCTGATTCTGATGGACATTTACCCCCAAACTCTTCTCCGTCAAAAAAATAAAGGATGTCTCCCACAAATGTTAGAGTATTAAGTGTATTGGAAACTAATCCTGGTACAAAGCCTTTTTTTTCTAATGCTGAGGATATAATATAAGGAGTGTTATCCTTCAAACATCCCTCATATCTTAATAGAACATGTCTTTTTCTTGCATCTTCAGCAGTTATCATAAAATACCTTCATTTTTTTATATTTATAAAGATTATTGTGAACAACTAGAACTCAACCATACTTCCAATTTCTTTTCTGATGCTCAAAATCTTTTTTTATTTCTTCCAGTGTTGTTATTTCGCTGAGAGGCTTATCTGGGCGAAGTGCTGTAAATCTTGGAAATCTTAGAGCAAATCCAGAATTGTAATTAGGAGATTTCTGGATTTCTTGATATGTTACAGAAATAACAATTTTTGGCTTAATTTTTACTGATTTTCCTTTTTCTTCTATGATGTATGGTGTGAGTTTTTTCGTAAGTTCTGCAAAAGAAATGCCTTCTTCTTTCTTTTCTTTTATTCCTGTTCCCATTTTTCCTATTTCAAGAAATTCGCCTTTTTTATTCTTGCATGAAAGAATAAAACTTGAAATCCAGCCAGAGCGCTTGCCTGTTCCATATATTCCCCCTGTTATTACTAAATCCAGGTCTCTCTCTTCTGGTTTTATCTTTAACATGTGCCCGACTCTGCTGCCTGGTTGATATTCTCTCTTAAGATTTTTCATCATTACTCCTTCTTGATTGTTTTCGAGAGATTTTTCATAGAATTCTTTTGCTCTTTTTTCGTTTCCTGTTATTATCTGTTTTGCATGTATTATCTTATACTGATGATTTTTTATTATTTTTTTTATCAAAGCTGTTCTTTTCTCAAATGGTTCATCTAAAAGAGATTTTCCGTTATAGTAAAGAAGGTCAAAAACATTTATTTCAATAGGAAGTTCTTTTTGAAGTTTATCGATGTGATATTTTCTTTTAATTCTCTGACTAATGCTCTGGAAGGGTTTGTACTCTTTTGTTTTTCTGTCAAATCCTACAGCTTCTGAGTCAAGAATAAAAGAATTTCCTTTGACATATTTTTTTATATAATCTACAACTTCTGGAAACTGTTTTGTAACATTTTCAAGCCTTCTTGTAAACAGAATTATATCACTGCCTTTTTTATGAATCAACATCCTAAAACCGTCATATTTATATTCTACTGCACACGGCCTTCCTACTTTTTCAAAACCCTCTTTAAGGCTTTTTACTTTTTGTGCGAGCATGACTTTTATAGGTTTTCCAACTTGAAGAAGAACTTTTTCAAAATCTTTCAATCTTCCTTTTTTTGCAATGTCAAAAACCACAGCCAAATCGTTTGATTTATCTATAGCGCTTTGAATCTTTTTTTCTGTTTTAGAATCTCTCTTGAAAAATGCAGCAGCTAGAGATTCTCTGACAGTGCTTTCCTTAACTCCTATTCTGAGATCTCCTATCAGGGTTCTTACAAGATAAAGTGCTTCAATAGGATTTGCAGATGTGAGAAGTTCTGTTATTAGAGATAATTTTTTGCTTACTGTTCCTTTTCCTTCTAATTCTGGAAGTTTTCTTAAATTTTCAAGAACTTTTTCTGTAGTTAAAATATGGCTATGAAGAGTTACCTGCTT
>DAOWJD010000012.1 GCA_030640565.1 Nanobdellota archaeon | reverse complement strand
TGAAAAGAATAAATTAAAACCAATTATCATAAAAAATAAAAACCAGTTAAATGAACTCTTAGAAGAATTGACAAAAAGATGAAATGCCCAAAATGCGGACACGAATTTGAAGAAGAAAATAGGGGAGAGAAACAAAAACAAGGCATGATAAAAAAAGCAATGAAGGGAAATCTTATGTCAAGAGCGCCTTTTGGCTACAAAATTCAGGACGGAAAACTTATTCCTGCAGAAAATTTCAGAGAAATTGAAGAAATTTTTGAAAAATTCTTAAATAAAAATTTAAGTTTAAGAAAACTCGCAGGAAAATACAAGCTGTCTGTTAATGGCCTTAAAAAAGTTCTCAAAAACTTTACATACATAGGAAAAATAAAATTCAACAACCAAATCTATGAAGGAGAGCATAAGCCAATTATCTCAACTACCTTGTTTAATCATGTTCAGAACAAGCTTGAAAAATTAGGAATAAAATAATTACTTCCGACTCAGACCATCTTTAAAGTGATAAACATCTGTTTCAGGATTAAACATCTCCATATTTTTAAGATATTGCTGCATTTCACTAGTACCTAGATAAAAACCCCTTCTCTTTAATTCTCTTGCAGGATTTAATCCTAAATTTTCATAAACTTCTACCATTTCTTTAACATCCAGACCATTTGAATTTACATCAGCTATTTCTTCTACTTTTTTTTCTAATCTATTTCTTAATTTATGTTCGGCCTTAGAATCAACCCCTAAATAAATGAATACACTAAAGCCTAATACAACAAGAAGCGGAAGGGCTATTAGGTATTCTATATCTTATTTTTACCCAAACTTTTTAAGTCTCTTATCGTAAGCTTATTTTCACCCCTACTTTTTACGTCACTCATACTTTTCATATAGATAACTCATTTTTAAATTTTATCAATATAGAACATACAATAAGAATAACTATCTCTTAGAACTCTGCCTTTTTCTTCTTGCCTTGCTATCTCCTGGCTTGTATGCTTCTTTTCTTCTTACATCTGCTACAAGAAGATTTCTATCATATTCAATAAAAGCTTTTTCTACGTCTTTATTCTTAGTAAAAGCCACAATCGCTCTTGCCAATGCAAGTCTTGATGCATCTATCTGGCCTTTTTCTCCACCACCTTTTACACTGATTGAAACATCAAAATTATTTTTTCCAAGAATATTTTCAGCAATCCTTAAAGGCTCCTCAATTTTTAATGTATCAAACATATTCAAAACGTCATGAGGTTTTTTATTTATCTTTACTTTTCCAGTTCCTTCTGTAATCATAGCTCTTGCCACAGCGGTTTTTCTTTTTCCAGATGTTATTATTCTATTCATTTTCTCTTTGAAAGTTCTTTAACATAAACAAATTTAGATTTCTTTTCTCTTCCCCCAGTGATTTTTTTAGATTCTTGAAATTCTTTTGGGACACCAGCATAACATTTTATTCTTCTGTAAGCAATCTTTCCCCTTCCCCTTCTGTGATCAGGAAGCATACCTCTTATAGCTCTTTTAACTATTTTATCAGAGTTTCTTGAATGCTTTGGACCTTTTTGTCCACTTCCAATTTTTCTTCTTTCTGCTTCAAATTCTTCTCTAACAGTTTTTTTATTTCCAGTAATTATTACCCAATCACAATTCAAAATAACAAAGTCTTCTCCTTTAAGAGCTTCTTTCGCAACATAGCTAGATAGTCTTCCTAAAACAGCATCTTTCCCATCGATTATTTTCATTTTCCTGTTAAAATCCTGCACTTTTTTATATCAGGATTTTTTTTAATTTCTTCAATTATACTTAAAGAGGGTATTTTTGATTTTAATAGCTTTTCTTTGGCTTTTTCTGAAAAACCTAAGGCAACAATTTTTACCTTTTTGCTTATTTCTCCTTGAGAAAGAACCTTTCCAGGAACAATAATGGTTTCACCATCTTTAGAATTTTCATTTATTTCTCTAAGATTTAGACTTACTGATTTTCTTCGCGGTCCTGAAAGGATTCCTGCAACTTTAAGCCATTTGGCTTTCTTCTTTGCAGCGAGTATAGTTTCAACTAATTCTTTATTCGATTTCTTTTGAATTTGTTTGCCTATCTTTGTTTTTGTTTTCATTATAATCCTTTAATAGCAGAAGCCGTAACTTCCTGCTATCGCGTTAACTCGCAGGTTATAAAAATCCCAGTTTTAATTGGTTTATAAAGTTTATGCGAGGTACAGGATTCGAACCTGTGTAGACACTAAGCCAACGCGGCCTTAACGCGTCCCATTTGACCTCTCTGGCAACCTCGCTTAAAATTACTAAAATTTCTTGTTTTTAAAATATATCTATTAGGGAAGCTTTGCATAACTAAACATCTAGACACTTCATAGGGGTTTGTATATTTAAAAGAACATAAATTCTTTTAAACAAAAATTTGATTTTTATATTATGGTTAAAAAAGCATTAGTTACAGGAAGTGGTGGCTTAATGGGTGCTTATGATGCAGGAGTATTAGTTATACTAGGAAGGGAATTAGGAGCTGATTATTTTGATTCTATTTATGCTTCATCTGTTGGGGTTTTTATCTCTACATTTTTTAAGAGTGGGCAATCAGATACAATAGAAAACACTTGGAGAAATTTAGTGCATAGTAAACAATTAGTAAACTTTACCAACCCTTTAAGAGGAAAACAGGTTTTAGATTTGGAATACCTTGCAGAAATTTTTCAAGATGAAAGATCACTTTTAAATTTGAGAGCAGTTATGAGTTCTAGGACTAAATTAACATATGTTCTAACAGAAGATCCTTCTGGAAAAACTAGATACTTTCAACCCGAAGAAAGAAATTTATTTGATGCTATGAGGGCTTCAGCTGCACTTCCTTTAGTTCATTCTGCAGTAAGAGTTGATGGACAATTGTATCGTGATGGAGGTTTAATAGATAAGCTTCCAATAAAGAAAGCTTTAGAAGAAAGAAATGACGAATTGATTGTTGTTTATAATAAACCAGAAGGTTTCTCATATGGATTAAAAGAATCTAGAATAACAAAAATTCTATCCTTGACCCTACCTAAAGAAATTTCTAAACTAGTAAGGCACCGTGATTCCCAAAATAAAGAATTAGACAGAATTATTAAACAAAATAGAAGGGTGAAGGTAATAAGACCTACAATACCCTTACCTTTGACATCTGTAATTGACACAGATAAAGAGAGAATTAATGCAAGTATTGACCTGGGAATTAGGGATGCTGAAGAATTTTTAAGAACTTATAAAGAAAGATAACTTTTTGTGCAAAACATATTAGAATAAAAACCACTTAAATCTTTTTAATTTCCTTTGCAACAGATGCAAAATCTTTTTTTAAAGTTTCTATGGATTTTTTAAAAATATCTTCCACACTTATTTGGCCAAAAGATTCAATAGTTATTATGAGTTCACCTGTAGGATTAATTTCAGCCTTTTTCTTTTTCTTGTCTAAAATTCCTTCACAAACATCTGCAACTTCTCCTTTTTTATCGTCGATGATTATGATTTTATCTCCTTTTTCCTTTATTTCTGCGTCAGGACACACCTTTCTTATTTCTTCATAAAATTCTTTGTCAACAACTATCTCAACCACATTTCTGTAAAATATTAATCCTGGTGAGAATTTTGAATGTTCAGAACCTTTTCCTGCCTTTATTGTTGCAACAATTTGAAGCTCCTGATTATTGTTAAGAAGTGTAATTGGCATATTTTTATGCACCACAGCAGGATTTCCTTTTAATTCTTCAGAATAAACCACTCCTTCTTTTTTTACATCAAGTTTAAGTTTTCCTGGTTTTTTTGTCAAAGAGCCTTCCATCTTTAAAGGTATAAGACCTATTCTATGCGCAACAGTTTCGTCATAAAGAGCAGAATCATTTTTTGAAATTTCAACTTCATCAACAGCAAGAATAGGAATTTGGTTCACATATCTTCTTATAGAATTTGTAACAGTTTCCTCTATCTCTGCTGTAAAAATAATTTGGTTTTCTGTCTTTTCTATTTTTTTCATTTTATTCTTTAATAAATCCCATTTTTAAATTTATGGTCTTCTTCCACGTCTTCCCCCTTTTTTCTTAGGTCCTCCCCTAGGGAATCTTGTAGTATCTAATATATTAAGTATTTTAAATCCCTCTCTTGAAAGACTTTTTACTATTGCATTTGCTCCAGGTCCTGGAACAGGATTTCGTGTTTTTGCTCTTATCCTGAAATATAAAGAGCCAACACCTATGTCATGCAAATTCTCCCCAACCCTTTTTGCAATAAACATAGCTATTGTGGGATTTGCCTTAAGTCGTCCGTGTTTTGTAACCATTCCACCAGTAACTTTTGTAAGAGTTTTCCCAGACATATCTGTAACATGAACAATAGTATTATTGAAAGAAGTGTAAATATTTACAACAGCCTCTGCCTTTTTCTTTTCTTTTTTCTCTTCTGTTTTCTGTATTGTTTCTGATTTCATTTTTATTGTTTAATCTCAACTCCTATTTCGCTCGGAGTTTCCTCAATTTTAACTTTTTCTACCTTTTTTTTATCTTTCTTTTTCAAAGATATTTTTTCCTCGAATTCAAGAGGAACAATATATGAAGGACTGTTAATAACATTATTATTTATTAAAACTTTTTTATGAACAATTAACTGCCTAGCACTTTTTGGAGACAACGCAAGTCTTTTTTTTACAAGAATTGTTTGAAGTCGCCTTTTTAAATAATCTTCTTTGTCTAATGAAAGAATATCTGCAATTGAATTCACTTCCAAACCTATTTTTTTTAATCTTTCAAATAAAGCATTTTGTTCTTCAGAACTGGCAGAAATTAATTTTTTTGCTTTTTCCCTCATCCTTTTAATCTCAGACCCTGCCCTCCAGATTTCTTTTTTATTTTTCAACCCAAACTCATTTTTTATTCTTGCTTCTTCATCAATTCGTTCTTTATCAAAAGGTCTTTTTGGTTTTGAATATTTTTTATGTTTTCTTTTCATATGATCCCACCGTTTTTACTTTCTTTTTAATTCCAGCGCCCTTGGCCTTATTTTTTCTAAAATGACTTTTTGTTCTTTGTCCTCTTACAGGAAGACCTGCACCGTGTCTTATCCCCTTATAACTTTTTATTTTCTTTAGCCGTTTAATGTCAAACTCCTTTTGTAATTCAAGATCAGTTCCTATAAGGTGTTTGTCTTTTCCTGTCTCAAAATCAAACCTTCTGTTAAGAATAAACGAAGGAAGCTGAGGATTTTTTATAAAATCAGATATTTTTTTAATTTCCATATCTGTTAAAGAACCCGCTTTTCTGTTTTTATCAATTTTTAATACTTTACAAACAGCATTAGCTAAACCCCATGAAACCCCTTTTATTTTTGTCAATCCCGCATAAACAGTCATCCCTCCTTCTATATCTTCAGAGAGAATCCTAATCATTCTTTCTTTATATCTTTCTTCGTCTGTTTTTTGTTTTTGTTCCATTCTATTTTATTATTTTATAAACAATTTATGTCTTTCAAACTCTGTTAATTCCTTTATCATTCTTTTTTCTATTGCTTTTTCAGGATCAGGAAGATTTTGAAGTCTTTTTTTCATATCTTCAAAACTTTCAAAAGGTTTTTCCTGTCTTTTTTCAAGAATTTCTTTCCTATGTTTTTTTCCAAATCCAGGAAGAAATTCTATCTGATGTATTCTTTTGTTTATTGCTTCAGATTTGTTAAAAATCTCAATAAATTCACTCTCCTTTTTTTTAACTACCCCATTTATGAATTCTTGTAGCTGATTTTTAGCAGCTTCTGTAATCTTTTCATGGTGGAGTCGTCCGAGAATGTAATAAATTTTATCTCTTTTACCCTCACCAATATAAACTTTCTCTCCTATCTCTAAAGAAACACCCCTCCTAGGAACTAATTCTAGAAGAGTAAGATTTAATTCTCCTATAGCCTGGGCTACAGGCATCATTTTCTTCTCCAAAGGATACCCATTTGGCAGATATTCTAAGACTATTGCATGTTTTTCCTCTCTCATTTTTCTTATTTGACTTCCTCATTTGTTCCAAGTATTTTTTTTGTTTCTTCTTCATTAAGACTAACATCATTAAAAATTTTGTTTAAATTCTCAGGATCTTTTGGGAGTAAATCAATTATTTTAGCTATGTGTTCTGGTTTCATTTTCATTAAATCAAAACCTTCAAATTTTTTCCTCATTTCTTTTGCTTTTTCAGGTTTTAGATTTGTAAATTTTTTTATAAATTTCTTGATTTCTACATTACTATCCTCCTCTTTCATGTATTCAAGGGCTTCTGTCATGCTTAAAGGAGTCATATTTTTTATCATTGTAATGTTTTTTATTGTGGTTTCCCAATTTTTATTTTTTTTAGATGAATTGGGGCGATTAAAAATTTCTTTTCTTTTTCTTGATCTTTAATTTTTATCATATAAGACCCCCCTCTCTTCCCTTTTACAACACCTGTTTTTCCTTGAATTCTTACTGGAAATTTTGATTGTACAGAGGGTTCTTTTACAACTGCAACAAAATCTCCCTCACTAAGCTCCTGGAAATATCTGCTGAGCTGCAACTTTCCTTTCCTTCTGATTTTCTTCTTTTTGACCATAATTTATCCAAATTCACCTTATTTAAAAAACTATCTTTTACAAAGAAATCTTGTTTTAATCTCAGAGTTTTTGAACATCTTTAGAAGATTCTAGAAAGTTCATTGGAATTAAATCATCTTTTCTTCTTGCTTCTTCCATGTTTTGTACAATAGTATCAAACATCTTTTCTCCCCAAACACTTTTTCCGCATTTAGAACAGAAATCAATAACACTTTCTACAGGAATTTCTACACCACAATAAATACATTTTTTATTCATCTCAAAACCTCTTTTTCTTACCTAGTCTCTTAAAAAATAAAAATAGTTTTTAAACCTTACTCATATCTAAGTGCATCAGCTGGTTTTAATTTTGCAGCCTGCATTGCTGGTAAAATCCCAGAAGCAGTTCCAATTAAGAAAGAAAATGCAAGTGCACCGACGATTAAATAAAGAGGTAAAGCTGCTTGTAAGAAAGGAGTTCCAAGAGCTGTAGTAGCAATGTATTCTGTTCCTTTTGCAAGGCCAATCCCGATTAAAATACCAATTGCTCCTCCAACCAGCCCGAGCAAACCAGATTCAAATAAAAATATCTTAAGAATATCTGAGTTTTTTGCTCCAATAGCTTTCATTGTTCCGATTTCTTTAGTTCTTTCTAAAACAGAAGTATACATTGTATTCATAATTCCTATTCCTCCAACAAGAAGAGAAATAGCAGCTATTCCAACTAAAACCCCCTGAACAACAGCAAATATATTTGAAAAAGTTTCTAAAAGCTGTTCAAAAGTTTGAACTGAAAAAGTTTCTTCTCCTTTTTTTTCATCTCTCGTTCTCCTTAACTTCTTTTCAATGTTTTCTGCAACTTCATTAGAATCAAAACCAGTTTTTATCTGAACATAAATCATATCTATTTCATCTTCTTTATCAAAAATTTCTTTAGCTGTTTCAAGAGGAATATAAACCTGAGAATCATCTGCCGGGTTTCCTATTTGTTCCATTACACCAACTACTCGAAATTCTTTTCCTTGTATAATAAGTTTATCTCTTAAATTCACCCCATCATCAAAAAAACCCTTGTCTTTAGCAATCAAAAAACCTATAACAACTTTATCTTTATCTCCCTCTTTCAAATCCCTGCCTTGTTCAGGTTCAAATCCCTGCATTTCTTTAAAAATATTTGCTGTTTCATCTGTCGGCAAGCCAATGACAAATGTTGGTTTTGATTCATCTTTAGATTTGATTAAACTAGAACCATAAATCATTTCTGTAACTATATCAACCCCTTTTGTTTTTTTTATAGCATCCAAATCTTTAGGAGTTAATTTATCAGCACCTCCCATCATTCCCATCCCCATGCCTCTTCCAGGCGTAACAATTAACTTATTTGCACCCATCATTTCAAATGTCTCTGTTAAATATCCTTGTAAACCCTGTCCAAGAGAAATTAAAGCAACCACAGCTGCAATTCCTATAAAAATCCCAATCATAGTTAACCATGATCTAAGTTTTCTTCTTTTGAGATTGTTAAATGCAAGAGAAAAATAATCTTTCATTTGAACTTCCATCCCATACCATGATATGCATATATATGATCAAGATCTCCTACAATCAGTTTTCCTTTTTCAGAAAGATTTTTAGGAACCTGAAGTAAAAACATTTTACTTATTGCTTCTTCAACAGAATCCATGTAGTGCGATTCATACTCTAAAATTATTTTTTGACTTGGTTTATAATTTTCATCAAGAACCATTTTTTCTAATCTTTTAGATAGATCTTTAAATTGAGAAATAATAAAATTTTTATTAATTAATCTTTTCACATTTTCTTCACTATAATCAACAACATTATAACGCCCGTTTTCACGAAGATCAGGAGTAACACAAAAGTTTGGGCAATTTTTAAGAAATTCCCAAAAAACCCCTCTATCTAAATACCTATCCCTTTTAGAACTATGCCAAAAATGTTTAACTTTTGTAAAAATCTTTAAATTTAAACCCTTCAGATAAAATCTATAAAAATTCATTTCAGGAGTTTCTATATTTATCTCAGAGAGGACATTTTTTGTTTCTTTTATAAATGGATAAGGCGCTCTCCCAATCACAAAAACACCATCGCTCCTTTTTTGATAAGGGGTCTTTGCTACAAGATTATTTCCAATATCTATTACAAGCTGGTGTTTTCCCCTTCCAATTATAGAAGGATGATTTGATTTTATATAAACCAACCAAATTTTTTCTTCTAAAATCTTTCTTATTTTTTTAGGGGTTGCCTTTTCTTTTTTACCAGAAAAATAGGTTATTCCAGAAATAACATCATTATAAACTGACTTAATAACTTCTTGACGATGATTTTCTGTTGCAGCAACTTCTTCATTAAGAATTGTTTTAAGTCTTTGTAATCCTTTGGCAACTTGTTTAGGATTCATTTAGAATTACCTCCTATTTCTTCTTTTTCTTTTCTTAAGAATTCTATGAATTATATATGCAACAACCAAAATCCCAATTACCAGATAAGTAATGTAATTTGGTCTTTTTAAAATTCCAAGTTCAAGAGCTTCTTCTTTTGTATAAACTTTAAAAGATAGGTTCACAGTTTCTGTCTGGTCTTTATTATCAAAATCTTTGTATTCCACTTTTGCAGAAAGAACAGGGTTAGTGGTTTTGTAGATAACATTAAATGTTGCAGCATCAGAATCATCAGCATCTATTGTTCCAATAAAAATCTTATCTTTTGAGAGAAGTTCAAATCCCTGTGGAAAGATTTGAACAGATACAGATTTTATTTCCCCAAGACCTTTATTGATTATCTCTAGAGAGATTTTTCCCTCTTCCCCTACTATCGCATTATCCTGAACATCAACTACAAAATCAAGATCTGTTTCAGCAGAAACTCTTAATCCAAAACTCCCTGTTTTCTCAAGAGCTTCAGAATTATTTTCTGCTTCTGCATCAACATATTTTAAAATATAAGGAATATCATAATCTCCAGGAGTTATGTCTATTGATGCTCTTAAATTAAAAGAAACTTTTTCATTATCATCCTCGTCAATATCATCCACATCTTTTTCAGAACTGCCGATAGTTGTAAAAGGAAGACAGCTCAAATTTAAGGCAAGAGAAACATCTTCAATGTCAAAATTTTCATTATTCTCAATTTCAAGTGTTATTCTCTTAGATTCTCCAGGATAAATTGTCTCATAATCAGAATCCACAATAATTCCTGCAACAAATCCCATTGTCAAAACTAAAAGAAAAAATCCGAATGTGATTTTAGCTAGATTTTGTGTTTTCATTTTCTATTCTTATTTTACTTTAAAGATTTAT
>DAOWJD010000035.1 GCA_030640565.1 Nanobdellota archaeon | reverse complement strand
ATTAATAAAAAACAAACATCCTTTTTTTGCAGGACTATTTGATGCGGAGGGGAATGTGTCTTTATATAACAAATCTTTAAGGTGGGCATGTAAAAATGAAGAATTAATAAAAATTTATTCAAAATATCTAAAGGAAATGGGATTGTATGAGGGATATGATGGATGCTGTTTAATTTCTTATAATAAGGAAGCATTTTATAGAAAAATATTTCGATATTTAAAACATAATAATAAAATTGAATTAGTATCTTTCTTTTATTCTGGAAAGGGCAATCTACCAAAAAATCATAAACTTGTTTTTAATTACATTAAGGAAAATCCAAATAGAACTGCAAAAGAAATATCAAAAGCTTTAAAAATGAATAAGGTTTATTCTGAGTTAAGCCTGCTTAAGGAGTTTAGCTTCATTTTTTATGAAGGTTATCCACACAAGTACAAATTAAATAATGGAAAATAATACCCCTCGGAGTTTAAAATTATAATCCCGATTCGTTGCTTTAGCTGCGGAAAACCCATAGGTCATTTATGGGAAGAATACAAAAAAAGGGTGGCTGAAGGTGAAAAACCAAAAAAAGTCCTTGATGATTTAGGAATTGAAAGATACTGTTGCAGATCAGTTTTTTTAGGACAAGAAGATTATATAGAACTTATAAGCAAATTCAAGAAGTCTTAACCCTCCACCTATTCACATGCCCACAATCCTTACACTCAACACTTTTAATTTTGTTTCTTATTCTTATTTTTTTGACCTTGTAAGGACTAAGGCATTTTTTACAAAAAGTCTTTCTTTTTTCTTTTAGGGGAAAATTAAAACTCATAGCTAATTTTTTTATTTTTTTAACTTCCTTTGGAGTTTTATCTTTAATATTTAAAAAAAATTCTTCAATCTGCTTTTTTGCCTCTTTTTTTGATATTTTCTTTGGCATAATAAATTAAGTGAAGACAGCACCAATGTTTCGCATCTTGTAGGATACTAACACATACGGCGTAATCGCCTTGACTTCCGAGTTCGGAAAGGGATCGGGTAGAACACGATTACTATGGCCGTCTTCAAAAATCTGAAATTTAAGTATTTTATAAAGTTTTTGGATCATAGATAGATAAAAATATAAAGGTATGTGGGATAATATCACATAGAAAGAAAATAGAAAAATGATAAAAAAGAAGAAAGACAAAATAAATAAATTCAACAAGGTTGTTGTGTTAGATAGTGTAATATTTTATCCAAAACATAAAAAATTGCTAAAAAAAATTGCAAATGAAGTTATTGAATATCCTTCAAGTCTACCAGAAAATTTAGCTAGACAATATGAAGAAAATCCAGAATTATTTAAACAGGTAAAATGTTATACACAAATCCCTGCAGAAAATGTTCCATTACAATTATTGATGAATAGAATAGAAGGAGCTGATTGTGTTATATCTTGTTGGGTAGATATTCCTGATGAAATATTAAAATTAAATCCACAACTTAAATTAATTCTATTCTGGACTCATGAAAAAGAACACAGAATTTCATTAAAACTTGCAGAAAAAGAGAATATTACTGTTGCTAATATTCCTGATTATGGCACAGATGCAGTATCTGAAGTAGTTTATGCTGGTCTATTAGATTTATTATTAAGAAATTTTTCTAATAAAAAGATAGCATCAAGTTCAGAAGAAATTATGTTAGGAGTAATGCAAAAAATTTTTGGACGGTTCAGAAAATTAGACAAAAACGAAAGGTTAACCAGAAACGGAAGATTCTTACACCACTTCCATAAATTAGGTATGATTAAATTTGAGTTCGAGCACGATTTAGATAAAATAATAAATGAAAAACTAATAGAAGGTAAAAGATTAGGTATACTAAGTAAAGATAAAAAATTTAGAGATTTAGAAAAGGCAGTACAGGCATTTCATATGCCTTGCCAAAAATTTTCACCAATAGATTCTAACTCGGCTCTATATTATAAATTTTTATCTGATAATGATATAATAGTATTTGACTCTAAAGAGATTGATAATATTAAGCTAAAAAAATTAAAGTTAATTGTAGGAGATAAATTAATAGATATAAATGAATTAAATAGCATAAACTACAAATTAAAAGAGAAAACTTTAGGCATTATAGGGTTAGGCAGAATTGGTAAAAAGGTGGCAGATATAGGTAAATCCTTGGGAATGAAAGTTATTTATTATTCAAAAATTAAAAAACTAGAAGAAACTAAAAAAAGTGGTATAAAATATGTGTCTCTTACTACATTAATGAAAAAAAGTGATATTATATCTCTTCATGTTCCAGCATATATGGCAGAAGGTTTATTGAATAAAGAAAAGTTAAAGTTAATGAAGAAAGGAACCATCTTTATTAATACAGCAGATGGTAATGCATTAGATCAAAAATATCTTATTCAGATGATGTTGAAGAAAAAGATATTTGCTTATTTAGATGTCTATCCTGGTCTTCCAAGAAAAGATATTTTAGGATTACCTATGGGGGATATAAAAGATTGGAAAATTAAAAATTTATTACCTGAACATATTTTAGCATATAGGGCAGGATGGAAAACCCAAGAATCAATAATGGTGAAAACTTACAAATTGCTAGGTCAAATGATAGATTATCTTCTTATCAATAAGAAAAATGGTGAATAAAGTCACAATTATAACAGGCTCTAGTAGGGGTCTTGGAAAACAGTGAATATAAATGAAGTTGGAGGGGGTCTATTTATCGCTTTGAAATCATGATGATGGAGTAGCCGAGTCTGTTTCAGGCGCTGGATTGCAAATCTAGAGACGGTGGTTAAAATCCACCCTCCATCTTTTATTAAAAAATATATAATTTTTATTTAAACCTTAAAATTTAGTTGACGATTCCATCAACTTTGCCAACCACCATTATGGTTTAAAATAATTAATAGTTTTAATCAAAACACTTAAATAATATATCTATTTTGTTAGAGAAAGCAGAAGTAATCAGCGGTTAAATTACCTTCGGGTTATTTATTTGGTTTTTTTGATTCACGCTGGCTTGTACTGTTTAGATTTCGCAATGAAAATTGGGAACAATATGAGCGAAATCATCTTTTTTTACCCATATTCTAAAGCTTTTTATATGGTTGTCGAGTGATAATTTTATTATTAATGGTGTGCGGAGATGCCGGAGTGGTCAAACGGGGCGCGCTCAAGACGCGTTAGCTTAGTGCTTACCTAGGTTCGAATCCTAGTCTCCGCATCAGCCCTCGTGGCGCAACTGGATAGCGCAACAGATTCCTAATCTGTAGGTTGCAGGTTCGAATCCTGTCGAGGGCATAATTTTTGAATGGCTAGGAATGGTAAACCTTTAAAACAACTCATTTGTGGGTCAATGGGTAGTAGTAACACACCTTTTTATAACTTAAAAACATTAAAACTTATGCCTCAATTTATTATTTTAAAAAAAGAAGATAGGTTAAAATTATTTGATACAGTAAAGAAAAAAACAAAACTTTCGTTTAATAAATTACCTTTTTTCTTAAACACTAGTAGAACATCTTTTTTTAACTATTATTCTAGAGGTCGACCAATTCCAATTGAAATTTTCAGAAAATTAAAGAAGACATCAAGATTAAAAATTTTAGATTATAAATTATTAGAGAAAGAACGTTTTTTGAGAAATAAAATAAAAATTCCAGAGTTAAATGAATCTGTAGCAGAAATTATCGGAGCATTGAATGGGGATGGGCACATTTCAAAATATAAATATGAAGTTAATATTGTTTCGCATAGCGATGAAAAAAGTTATCAAGAACATTTAAAAAATTTATTTGTGAAAACTTTTGGAATAACCCTCTCTAATTATTTACAAGATAACACTATTAAGATAAGGATTTATTCTATAGATCTTCATAGACTTCTGACCGAAGAATATGGTCTTCCAATTGGAAAAAAGAAAGGAAAATTAAAAATTCCAAAGCAAGTTTTTTCTTCAAGGAGATTATTAATCTCTTATATTAGAGGGTTATTTGATACAGATGGAAGTTTTTATATTAGAAGAAAAAAAGACCCTGTTTTAGAAATATCTAGTGCAGACTCTCGATTTTTAAAAGAAGTTAAAAATGCATTAGTTTCTTTAAATTTTAATGTAGTAAAAGGAATTAATAAATTAGTTATTTATAAAAAAGACGATATAATGAATTTTTATAAGGTAATAAAACCTGCTAATTCTAAACATTTAAAAAAGTTTAAAATTTACTCAAACTTATAGCGCTGGTGGTCTAACGGCTATGATTACTGGCTTCCAACCAGTCGATCCGGGTTCGATTCCCGGCCGGCGCATTTTGATAAATCCAAACAAAATGGAACAAGAACAAAAACCAAAAAAAGAATTCGGAAAGAAAGTAGCAAGATTTCACGATAAATACTATAAACACCTGCTTATCATTCCAGCAATAATTCTTCTTCTTTCTTTCATCTATATGGGTGTTTTCTATTCCAACAATGGAGATTTTATGCATAAAGACATTTCTCTGACAGGAGGAACCAGTATAACAATTTATGAGAAAATTGACACAAATGAATTAAAAATTCATCTCTCAGATAAACTTGAGAGTCTTACTGTAAGAGAAATATCTGACCTTACAACAAGAGAACAAAAAGCAGTAATAATTGAAACAAAATCTTTAAAAGATCAAACAAAACAAGTTCTTGAAGAATATTTGGGATATGAATTAATCGATGGTGAAAACAGCAGCCTTGAGTTCACAGGCTCTGAACTAAGCGAGAGTTTTTTTGGCCAGCTTATTCTGGCAATTATCACAGCATTTTTATTTATGGGCTGGGTTGTCTTTATCATCTTTGGAAAAAAGCTAAAGATAAAATTGATTACAGGAGTAATTTCTATTTTACCTATTCTGTCTTTTTTTCTTTTTGGTTTGTCCTCTGGTTTTGCAATGGTGTTGGCTCTGGCTGCACTATTAATCAATTCTGTCTTTTATTTTAAAAACAGCATTCCGTCCCTCGCAATTATCCTTTCAGCGTTTGCAGACATTTTTATGACTCTTGCACTATTCAATTTTCTCGGCATGAAGATGTCAACAGCAGGTATTGTTGCATTTTTAATGTTAATTGGTTATTCTGTAGACACAGACATTCTTTTAACAAACAGGGTTTTAAAAAGACACGAAGGTTCACTAAACAGAAGGATTTTTTCTGCATTTAAGACAGGAACAACCATGACTCTCACATCTCTTTTAGCAATAATTACAGCTCTGCTTATTGTAAGCTCTTTTTCAGCAGTCCTCACAAAGATATTCACAGTGCTTGTGATTGGACTAAGTTTTGATATTTTGAATACTTGGATAACCAATGTTTCAATACTTAAATGGTATGTAAAAAGAAAGGAGAGCAAAAATGAAGCTTAAATTAACCTGGAAAATCTGGATGCTGATAATTATTTTAGTCTTGTCTTTGATTTCTATATTTGGATTACCTCCTGTTTTTTTGCAAAAAGGTGTTTTAGTGACAAGTGTTGAGCCAAATTCAACAGCATTTGAACAAGGATTAAGAAAAGGACAGATTATCATAGCTGTTGACAACAAAAGAATTGAAGGCCTTAATGATTTTAAAGGAGTAATGCAGGGGAAATTTATAACTAATGAAACACTGAAAACCATAATTACTACAAAAAATACAGAAATTATTCTTTTAACAAATGAAGCCCCAAAAATAACTGTGTCTGAGATTTCAAAATCAAATATTCAGTTTGGTTTGGATATGAT